>CALFRH010000446.1 GCA_937919225.1 uncultured Parvularcula sp. | reverse complement strand
GCCCCTCCCCGCTCTTTTTTTTTTTTTTGATCGGTCTACCTCTTTTATCTTCTTTCTTTGCTTTCACGACTCTCTTCCGATCTTTCAGAGCCATAAGGCCGAGGGCCAGCGCCGCTGGCCCATTTCGAAGAGTTCTCGCCCGTAACGCAATCATCGTGCTTCCCTCGTTTTCCCCCTTAAGATTGTCTGCGAAGACTCGGCAACGCGCCTGCGGCAAACAAAGCCAGCTCTAGTTGGCTTTTCACGCCAATTTTAGGAAAAATTCTCTTAAGATATGTTTGCCCTGTTTGTAAGGACAATCCTAGATGGATTGCGGCCTCAGCGACATTCCCTTTTTGGAGTAAGGCTGAGGCAAAGCGTGCCTCCGAGGGCAGTAAGCCAACCGCTTCGAAAAAGGCGGTGGTTGCCTCAAACGACCACACATGGTCGGGATCGCTGAAGATCGCCAGTGCGAAACTTGGGCCCTTCTTCCCGGCGAGCCCGCGGATGGGGTGAATGAGCAAAAGCTGGTGCGCCCCTGTTCCCGTCACCACCTTTACAAACCGATTCGCCGGTACCTCGCTGTCCTCTGTCTTTTGAGGAAGCATCATTTTAGCGATCTCAGCCTGAAACCGCGCGGTTTCAGCCGCGTCCGCGACAGACAATCTGCCATCATCGGCTCTGAATAGGGACTGTTGTGTGGCCATTTCCTGGTGAGCCGCGCTGTTGGTCCATAGGACTTGGCCGACTTTATTCAGCAAAAAGGTGGGCGCCGCTGAGTCGTGAAAAAGGCCCTCAAAGGCGCTCAGCCGGTTTTGGCTCCGCTCTGACTGGATGTGAGTGACCGCAATTTGGAGGAGGATGTATCCAGCGGAGATAAAGGGCTGCAGTTCTGTATCGCGATCAATCCGTTGGGAAACCCCTGAAAGGAGAAGATAGAATGTCCCCATCGGTTGCGCTGGGATCCGCGCCACCAGCATCCCCCCCAATCGGCCAAGGGTAGACAGGCCAATCGCCGTGCCCAATGACCCCGCCTTGTCAAGCACAGCCATGATCTCAGCCCGTTCCGGAGATTGGTCGGCCATATTATCATCGCACCACCGACGCAGCCCATCGGGGTTCAGGTTTTTGAGGTTGGCCTTGCTCAGCCCTGACGAAAAAACGACCCCCCGCCCCCGCGACGAGGTTCCTACGAAAACACCGAGTGCGGATGAAGCGCCGCATAGCTGGACCGCAGCGGTCCACGCATCGGCTGCAACAGCCTCCCCGCTGGCCACTGACCAGCTGACGGTTTTGGAAGGCTCGACCTGCTGATCAGCCCCATGGGCCAGATCTTCGATAACGATATAACGGTCAAACTGTGGGGTCATATCAACAAAAAGCACACACTACTACAGCTACTGGACGCAACATCTATGCCAGAAAGATTTTCCTCACTGTACGGAAGTAGAGTGGATATATTGGACCAATCACCAAAGGATGATTGCCGCCGCCCCTACAGCCGCTTTGAAACGAAAGGAGAGGCCTTACCCCTCCCGGAAGGACCGGTAAAAGCTAGCTCTTAACGGATCAAAGAAATAGCCAAGCAAGGACCGGGATCCCAGATTGACGAAGACTTCCGCCGGCATCCCTGACACCAGGCGAATATCATAATTTTGAATGGCCTCGGTATCGCTCAGCTCCACCGTAATCGTGTAATAAGGCTGGCCTGACCGCGGATCTGTCAACGTGTCTTGAGACACGGTGGTCACCACCCCATCTACCCGCGGTACCGTCCGCCCACTATAGGGCACAAGGTGCGTACTCGTTGTCAGTCCAGGGAATACATTCTCACGATCCGCAGGTTTAAGCTTCGCGGTCACAATAAGCCGCTCATTGCTCGGCACCAGCTCGAGAATGGGTTCGCCCGCCCCCACAACCCCACCAATCGTAGTATGTTGCATATTGACGATTTGACCATCAACAGGAGCGTAAATTTCCCGGCGCACATCCGCATCAAGGGCGGCCCGCAATTGTTGATCAAGGTCGGCAATAAGCACCTGAATCTGGTTTTGGCGAGACGCGTTCGTGTTCAGATTGTCGTCGAGCAAGGTTTTGATCTCAGCCTCCCCTTGCGCCACCCTCTGTTCAGCGTTGCGGACGCTCGCCCGCAACTCACCCAGAGTGCCTTTGGTGCTGGCAATCTGCCGTTGAATGGCCAATAGCCGAGGCTTTCGTTCCAATTGGGCTTCCACCAACTCGCGAACCGACACTTCCTCTTCGTTGAGAAGTTCAAGTTGAGACGATTGGGATGTAATCTGGCTGTTGAACCCGCGAATGCTAGCACGCGCTTGCTCCATACGCTGTTCGATAACGGCAATTCTTGACGCCGTCACCGTAGAGCGTGACTGGAATAAGCCCTCTTGATTGGCGATGATCTCCGCCACCCTAGGATCGTCATTCTTCGTAAGAAGCTCCTCGGGAAAGGTCACGGTTTCCGCTTTATCCAGCTCAGCCTGGATACGGGCGTTCTCCGCCAAAAGGGCAAACCGCTCTTGGGCCGCTGCACTTGATACAGAGTTCGTCTGGGTACTGTCGAGGCGAACAAGGAGGTCACCCGCCTTCACCATCTGATTTTCGCGTACGGCCAATTCAGCAATGATCCCCCCTTCGAGGTTTTGGATCACCTGCCGGCGGCCTTCGACTTTCAGCTCACCTGGGGCGATAGCGGCCCGGTCCAGGGGCGCCAACAAACCCCACAGGGTGAAAATCGCAAAAAAGCCTACGATAATGCCCACCGCCAGCCTTACCAGATGGCCTATCGGCGGTGTTGGCAGCGGGTCTAGTGCCATGGTTGATGTGTCTTCAGCTACGTCAGTCATTGGTCAAATCACTCAGCAGGAGGTTTGGGGGAGCCCCCCGAGCGTTTAAAAGGATTAGCGGTTGTTTTGGGGGCTTTCTTCCGGCCGGCGCTCGGAGGGACCGGTGTGACTTTGTCCTTACACGGTTGTTTCGCAGGCGGCTTGACCGCCGCTCTTTTCAACTCGTCCAGTACGTCCTGACGCGGACCAAAGGTCGATACCTGTCCAGCCTCCAAGACAAGGACCTTCGTCATTTCACCGATGATGGCCTGCCGGTGGGTCACAACGATCGCCGTGGTCCCCATCCGCCTTAGCCGACGCAAGCAAAGCTGGAGGGCTTGGTCCCCGCGCATATCGAGGTTGGAATTAGGCTCGTCCAGCACCACCAGCTTGGGGCCGCCAAAGACAGCTCTGGCAAGGGCGATTCGCTGGCGCTGTCCCCCTGAAAGCGGTGCACCATTTTCGAGGATCTCCGTCTCGTAGCCCCGCTCGAGACTGAGGATCAATTCATGGCAGCCCGCCAACCGGGCAGCCGCAATAATGTCCGCATCGTCCGCATCGGTGAAGCGCGCAATGTTCTCAGCCACCGTGCCTTGGAACAGCTCTACCCCTTGCGGCAGATATCCTACATGGCGACCAAAGTCGGCCCGGTTCCAGCTATAGACATCAGCGCCATCAAGGCGAACCCGACCGACAGTTGGCTTCAGTATGCCCATCAATGTTCTAACAAAAGTGGTTTTGCCAGCCGCCGCCGGCCCAATGACTCCCACATGATCCCCAGGCTCAATATTAAGGCGAACGCTCCGTAGAATTGGGATAGCCCGGCCTGGAAGGGAGTAAGAAATTCCGTCCACCATCAACTGACCGCGCGGCACAGGGAGTTCGCTAGTACTGGTTCTAAGAGCGGGGGTTTCAAAGACCTTCAGCACACGCTGGTAGCTGTCACGCGCCTGCAACATGCCGCGCCAATGCAG
>CALFRH010000445.1 GCA_937919225.1 uncultured Parvularcula sp. | reverse complement strand
ACGCGCTGCTTCGACATGGCGAGAATGCGTGAAAACCGCCCTAGACGCCTTCGGCGCCATCCATGTTCTGTTTAATAACGCCGGCGTTTCCGGCGCCCTAGCGCCAATCACCGATTATGACGAAGACGAATTTGATCGTGTTATGGCGATTAACGCGCGGGGTGTCTTTCTGGGATTGAAATATGTGGCGGCGGAGATGAAGGAAAATGGGGGGTCCATCATCAACATGTCCTCCGTATCCGGTCTTGGTGGGGGTCGTTACACCATTGTATACAATGCGAGCATTCTCGCTGTTGTCGGCATGACGAAAGTGGCCGCATCGGAACTGGGCCCCTTTGGTATTCGCGTGAACGCCGTGTGCCCCGCCATGACAAACACGCAGATGATGCAATCGCTTGAAAAGGGTAAAACGAGCGGAGAAATTGAGGCTATTCGCCGACGCTTCACGGACATGATTCCACTCGACCGATACGCCCAGCCCCAGGAAATCGCGGATGTCGTTATTTTCTTGGCGAGTGACGCTGCTTCATTCGTAAACGGTGCAGTGATGCCGGTCGATGGTGGATTGAAAGCAAGTTAGGAGCACAATCATGGATCTTGGATTAGGCGGTCTGCGCGCGCTCGTCACCGGAGCCAGTCGCGGTATCGGATTTGAAATTGCCAAAACGCTGGCGAAGGAAGGGGCTGATATCGCGATCTGCGCCCGGTCCCAAGAGGGGGTGGATGATGCGGTAAAGGCGCTCAGTACCTACGGCGTGCGGACTATGGGCCGAGCCCTTGATGTTCGCAAGGCGGGCGCGGTTGAGCGTTTCGTGAACGACTCCACCGATGCGTTCAGCGGTATCGATATTGTTATTAGTAATGTCTCCACACGGATTCAGCGCGGCGCCGACACTGCGGAATGGTGGCGCGAAACATTCGAGACGGACCTTTTGCAGCATGTTCGCCTCTTTGAGGCGGCATTGCCCGCTCTGAAAGAAAGTGATCATGGGTCCGCTGTCTTTATCGCTTCAATCGCGTCTATTCTCACCCAACTCCCCCCGGAGGAACTGGCCTATGGTGGCATGAAGGCCGCGCTGGTGAACTATGTTGGTCAAATGGGTGTTCGTCACGCAGGCGACGATGTGCGGGTCAACGCAATATCTCCGGGTCCTATCTATTTTGAGGGCGGGTTTTGGCATATGGTCGAGCAAAAAGTCCCGGATCTTTATCAAGCAGCGACACGTATATCGGCGATGGGGCGCCTGGGCACGCCTGAGGAAGTGGCTAAGCCGACTGTTTTCCTGGCGAGCCCTGCTGCGGGCTATATGACCGGTGCGAACATTCGTATTGATGGTGCCGCCGTGCGGGCTGCCAATTTCTAACCCTGAACCTGGATCACAGGAGTGAGCAGACATTGAAGAAAGACAAGTCGTCCTCTGACGAACCCACTCTCCTCCAAAGAGTGATATATGGTTCGCTGGCGATGCCGCTCTCGACCATCGGTCTGCCCGTCTCCATCTATCTTGCGCCATTTTATGCGGGTGAACTTGGGTTGCCGCTTGCCCTTCTGGGCACGGCGATGTTCATTGCACGCCTCGGCGATGTGGTGACCGATCCGTTGATCGGCATGATGAGTGATCGATGGCGGCCTGGGATCGGTCGGCGAAAGATCTGGATCGCCTTGGGCGCCATTGTGATGCTGATTGGTGTTGTTAAGCTATTTGCACCCACATCAGCGATCGATCTACCCTATTTCATCATATGGCTGAGCGTTGTCTATCTTGGCTTTACAATGCTCTATCTCCCCCATGAAGCCTGGGGCGCCGAAATCTCACGGACCTATAAAGGACGTACCCGTCTAACTGGTACACGTCAGCTTTTTAACCTTCTGGGGTTGATTATTGCGACCGTCGTCCCCGCTATTATCCTAATGCGACCTGACGCAACCGCGGCCACCGTCCTTGGTGGCATGACGGTATTCATGGTTGTCCTCCTCCCCATTTCCGCCCTCCTCTTACTTTTCTTCGTGCCCGATATCACCCGACCTCAGGCGATTGAACGCACCCAGCCATGGAAAGAAAGCCTCAAACTGCTTGCTAGCAACAGGCCCTTTGCGACCGTCGCGGGGGTGTTATTGCTGGCGAACATTGGTGAGACCTTTCGGATCACCATCACCCTTTTTTTCGCAAGAGATGTGATTGGGGTTCAAAATATTGGGATGATCTACGTCTATTACTTCGTAGTCGCCCTTTGTTCTGTCCCTTTCTGGGTGTGGTTTGGAAATCGGATTGGTAAACATCGCGCCCTGGGAACAGCGCTAGGTCTTTTAAACGTGACCATGGTATTCATGATTTTCCTGGGACAAGGGCAAGTTGCGGTCTTTACCATCCTTTTCTTGGTCAAAGGGTTTTGTTTTGGATCGCTACAATTCTTACCGTCAGCAATGATCGCTGATACGATAGATCTTGATACCTATAGATCAGGTGATCGTCGCCAGGGCGTATTTTTTGCGATATCGGGACTTGGGTCAAAAATCGGAATGGCGATTGGGCAAGGGCTCTCTTTGAACCTATTGGCCTTTGTTGGCTTCCAGTCGGCTGGGGAGAGCGGCGAGGCCGCCCTCGGATGGTTATCATTCTTTTACAGCATCTTGCCGGCGCTTTTTATTGTTCCCGCGATGTTGATGATGTTCACCTACAAACTGACCCCTCAAGAACATGCGAGAATTAAGTCTGAGATTGAACGTCGCGATAAAGAACGGTCAGTAAACGAAGCGGTACCGAGTGAGCAGGGTTGATCTATTGCTGTTCTTCATGAGCGAGGCGCTCAACGCCGCCAAGAAGCATGCTAATCGTGATATCTATCAATCGTTTCCGACCGACCTTAGAGCGCCGAAGATATTCACCGGCCGCGCCAGTCGTCCCCAACGCAATTTCAGTGACCGCCACAGCGGTAGGACGTTTCATTCCATAGAATTGGCTAATTTGCGATGCAAGGTTACCGACAACCCGCGCACGTTCTTTCCGATCAAGATCTTCTACCACCTGCGCGACCAAAGGTTCATTCATCAACCGATGGACGTGAGCCCCCCGTTCATGGACATGTTCAAGGTAGATTGTCGTCGTTTTACGGATGAGATCTTCGAAGTCTTCAGCATCAGCAGCCGCCTCCGACTGACGATTTCTCAACTCATCATACTCCCGCAACAGCAGCGACTGGAGCAAGATCTTTCGGCTCGAGAAATACGCATAAACGAGTGGTTTACTGATACTCGCTTCGCGTGCGACCCTCTCCATAGAGACAGAACTCAGCCCCTCCTCCGTAATAAGCCGAGCCGCTTCATCAAGGATCAGATCTTTACGAACTTCCGGGTCAAGACGCCGCCGTGGTCCCACATCGGCCGAAATGCGGCGGCCTGGTTTTTCCTTCACTGACAAAAGAGGGTCTCCTGACACGCGTTAAAAAAAAGTGCTCATTGTTATAATAAATAGAATCCAATTCCGTGCAAGAAGAAAGAGGCTGCCCTATGCAATCCCGTTATACTGACGTTGGAGAGCAAAGACTGCACAGCCTGTATG
>CALFRH010000444.1 GCA_937919225.1 uncultured Parvularcula sp. | reverse complement strand
GTGTCTTGGTTGTTGTTTGACCTTTATTCTGGGCTGGTCTACTTTTCTGCTTGCGCCACTGTTGTACCGGGGACGGCTGTGGGGTGGGATATTTCCGACGATGGGCTTACCTACACCTTCTACCTAAAAGAAAACGCGGCCTGGTCGAATGGGGATCCCGTTACGGCCCACGACTTTGTGTTCAGCTATCGGCGGCTCATGAACCCGCTGACGAATGCAAAATACGCCACTATTCTGTACCCCATCAAAAATGCTGAGAAAGTCAATAGCGGCGATTTGGATCCGTCCGAACTGGGGGTGAAAGCTATTGATGATCGAACACTTCAGATCAACCTTGAACAACCCACGCCCTACTTTCTCGATCAGCTAACGCACCAAACGGGCAAGCCGCTTCACCAGAAATCTGTCGAAGCCCTTGGCGACCAGTTCGTGAAGCCAGGCAATATGGTAACAAATGGTCCCTATGTGCTTCAATCGTTCACTCTTAACAACCGTATTGTGATGCGGAAGAATGAGCATTTCTACGATGCTGACAATGTCGCAATAGAAGAGGTGCACTATATTCCGTTTGAGGATCGTGCCACCTGCGTCCGTGCATGGGAGGCTGAGGAAGTCCATATCTGCTCCGATCTTCCCGCACAGGATCTTGAGCGATTGTCACAATATGGCGAGGCGTTGAAGGTCGCCCCTTACCTCGGGACCTACTACTACGCCCTCGATACAAGCGATGAAATTCTGTCCGACCCAGAGATTCGCTTAGCCATGTCCATGGTAATTGACCGCGAATTCTTAGCCGAAGAAATCTGGCCAGGAATGATTCCAGCGACAAGCTTTATTCCCACGGGGATCAATAATTATGAAGAGGGATCGCCGGAAACGGACTATTTCCAAATGTCGATGTTGGATCGCGAAGATGAGGCCGCTGCAATTATGGCGCGGAAAGGCATCACAAAGAAGAACCCAGTGACCGTCGAACTGATGTACAATAGTGGCGAAAACCATAAGAATACCGCAACGGCGATTGCGGACATGTGGTCGCATATCGGCATTAACGTGACCTACAAAATCAGGGATGCAGCAGCGCACTACGCCTATTTGCGCGATCGGGGACGGATGCAAGTCGCCCGGGCTGGTTGGATTGGCGACTATTCTGACCCTCAGAATTTTCTTTTTCTTCTTGAGTCATACAATGTAGGCTTCAACTATGCGAAGTATGAGAACCTCGAATATGATGCGATTATGGCCCGCGCCGCGAATGAACTGGATCTCGTGAAGCGTGCGGAGATTTTACGTGAGGCCGAAGCGATTGTTATGCGGGACACGCCGTTCCTCAGCATCTTCTACTATTCATCTTTTGGCCTTGTATCGCCTAGGGTCCGCGGCTGGGAAAGTAACGTCATGAACAAAAACCTGACCCGCTATCTGGCTTTAGAAGAATAGGTCCCGTGACGTCACAAAATCACAAAATTTGGGCTGTTGGTCAGAGAGGCTTATGCTGAATTACACCCTAAAACGATTACTGACGATCATCCCGACACTGTTCGTCATCGTCACCATAACGTTCTTCCTCATGCGGGTGGCACCGGGGGGGCCATTTGATGAAGAACGCCCCCTGGCCCCCGCTGTTCTTGAAAATATTCGGGCAAGCTACGGGCTCGACAAACCCCTGATCGAGCAATATTGGACCTATATGGGCAATCTTGCCCAAGGGGATCTTGGGCCCTCCTTCGTATACAGAGATAAGCGGGTGCATGAGGTGCTTGGTGAAGGCCTGCCTATTTCGATGACCCTCGGGGCAACAGCACTCACGATTGCGCTGATCGCCGGTGTTCTGCTTGGCACGATCGCTGCCCTCAATCAGAATAAACGCGCTGACTACGTTATTGTGACGTTCGCGACGTTTGGCATCACCATCCCCAATTACGTGCTGGCCCCCGTCCTGACACTGATTTTAGCATTGAGCTTTAACCTCCTGCCGGCAACGGGATGGGGAACGCCGTCCCAAATGGTGTTACCTGTTCTCTCTCTAGCGCTACCGCAGGTGGCAATCATCACACGCCTGATGCGCGGCTCAATGCTAGAAGCCTTGAAATCCGACCACGTCAGAACCGCCCGCGCCTACGGCCTGCCTCTGCGCAAGGTGGTGGGTAAACATGCCTTGCGCTCTGCATTTATCCCTGTCTTGACTTATCTGGGACCGGCGGCGGCGGCTTTACTGACCGGATCAATTGTCGTTGAGCAGATCTTCAATATTCCCGGGATTGGCCGCTATTTTGTTTCGAGTGCGCTTAACCGGGATTACACCATGGTGATGGGGACCGTTGTGATCGTCGCAACCTTTGTGATGATCTTTAACCTCATCATTGATCTGCTTTATTCCGTTCTCGACCCGCGGGTGCGCTATGAATAGTCAGACGGATACGCTTGATCTCGCCCCAAGGAGCCGATCTCTCCTCGATACTGCGTTTTTGCGCCTCAAACGTAATCGCGCCGCAATGGCATCGGTGTGGGTGGTCATTGCCATGAGCTTCGCGGCGATAGTGGGTCCGTGGATTTCGCCTCACCCCTATAATGAGGTGTATAATAATTTTGTCGGTGCAAAGCCCTCCCTTACCGCCTACCCGAAAGATGATCAGGTTGTTCCGATTGCAGAACGGGCCCTAAAACGCGCGCGGGTGAATGTCGAAACAATCAATGCCTCGCGCGATAAGGTGGAGATCAGCATTATCAATCGAACGGACGAGCCGCTTGATCCACGAATTACGCGATATCTCGTCAGGTCCGATGTGTTTGCTGATGTGGAGATGTCAATCGACGAGGATGATGCGACCCGTGCCCGCATGACCGCCGACGTGAAGAAGCTTTATTTTCTTATGGGGACGGATCAAAATGGTCGTGACCTACTCACCCGTATTTTAATTTCTTTGCGGATATCGCTAATGGTCGCCGGACTGGCGACTGGCGTCGCCTTGCTGATTGGGGTCACCTACGGCTCACTTGCCGGCTTTGTGGGGGGGCAGCTTGACAATGTCATGATGCGGTTTGTGGATCTCCTCTATTCGCTTCCTTTCGTCTTTTTCGTCATTTTGTTGGTCGTCTTCTTTGGCAACAATATTGTGCTCATCTTCGTCGCCATCGGCGCCATTGAATGGTTGGATATGGCGCGGATCGTCCGAGGACAAACGCTTCAATTAAAACAAAAAGAGTTTGTTCAAGCCGCCCAGGCCCTTGGCGTCAGCAAATTCAATATTATCAAACGACACATTGTGCCCAACATTGCAGGGACGGTCGCCATCTATATGACATTGCTGATCCCCAAAGTGATCCTGCTGGAGAGTTTCCTCAGCTTCCTCGGGCTTGGGGTGCAGGAACCGCTAACGTCACTTGGGGTCCTGATTGCAGAGGGCGCCCGCTATATGCGGAACGATCCGTATATGTTGATTTTCCCTGCGCTTACAATGTCCATCTTGCTGTTCGCCCTTAACTTCCTGGGCGATGGCCTACGCGACGCGTTGGACCCGAAGGACCGTTAAGATGAGTGCCGCCTCCCCCCCACCTGTACTCGATATTGAGGACCTCAAGGTCGATTTCGACACCCCCGACGGTACGGTCCAGGCCGTCAAGGGAATGTCCATGTCGGTCGCCCCGGGGGAAGTGGTGGCCATTGTTGGCGAAAGCGGGTCTGGCAAGAGCCAGATTGCCATGTCGACCCTCGGTATTCTGGCCTCCAACGGTCAGGCGTCTGGGAACATCCGGTTCCAGGGGCAGGATCTCCTCGGCCTGTCCCGACGTCAAATGAATGATATCAGGGGCGCGAAGATCTCCATGATCTTTCAGGAGCCAATGACGTCCCTTGACCCCCTCTATCCTGTTGGGGATCAAATCATTGAACCCCTGATGATCCATAAGGGAATGTCGCGGGCAGCAGCCCGATCGAGGGCACTGGACCTCTTGAAACAGGTGCAAATTTCCGACCCAGAACGACGTATGCGATCCTACCCAACGGAACTGTCCGGCGGGCAGCGACAGCGCGTCATGATTGCGATGGCGCTGGCAAATGAGCCAGAGCTGCTTATCGCGGATGAGCCGACAACCGCTCTCGATGTGACAACGCAAGCAGGTATTCTTCAGCTTCTCGCCTCTCTCAACCGCGACCTTGGGATGAGTATTGTTTTCATCACCCATGATCTAGGCATCGTCGAAGCGTTCGCAGACCGTGTTTACGTCATGCAACGGGGTGAGCTGAAGGAAACGGGCAAGACCAGTGACATTTTTGAAAATCCGGAAACGGCCTATACACGCGCCCTTCTTGCGGCGGAGCCGGAGGGAGCGAAATCTCCTATAGACGATAATGTCGATATTATTCTTGATGCGAAGGATATTGATGTCGTTTACGGTGAGGCACCTAGCTTCCTCCGAAAAGACACACGCTTCCACGCCGTCAAGGGCGTCGGGGTCAGTCTCCGCGAAGGGCAAACCGTCGGCCTTGTGGGAGAAAGTGGGTCCGGCAAATCGACGCTGGGCCGTGCGCTCTTGCGGCTGACCGAAAGCACCGGAAACATCGTTTATCTGGGCGATGAGCTGCAAAGCCTCTCGCTGGGTGATCTGAAACCCTTGCGTAAAGAACTGCAAATGGTGTTCCAGGACCCCTATGGATCTCTCTCCCCCAGGATGACGGTCCTCGACATTGTTGAAGAAGGCCTCCGCACCCATTCGCCACACCTTAGTAAGGAGGACCGTGATGCGCAGGCCCTTGATGCCCTCAAGAAGGTAGGCCTCGACGCCTCTGTCAAAAATCGCTTCCCACACGAATTTTCTGGTGGACAGCGCCAGCGGATTGCGATTGCGCGCGCCATGGTTCTGAGACCTCGTGTGGTTGTCCTGGACGAACCCACATCGGCCCTTGATCGCACGGTCCAAAAAGAGGTGGCCCAACTCTTGCGAGAGTTGCAATCCGAGTTTGCGCTATCCTATATCTTTATCAGCCATGATTTGGCCATTGTACGGGCCATGGCAGACTATGTTATGGTCATGCGCGAAGGGGTGATTGTTGAAGAGGGCCTTACTGAAAAAATCTTCGACAATCCCCAAAATGAGTACACACGAAACTTGATTGAAAGCTCCTTTAACCTCAAGGACCTTTTAGGGTCGAAGGATGATGTGGCGGTGGGTGCATAACCCCCACCATCACAAGAGGGATGATTTTTCAATGCTAAGTGTAAAGAGAGGTAGCACTGATATGAGACGCATTCCATTGCAGTGTACCATCGTCCTTATAGCAACGATCATATCCCTTCTACCTTTCCCATCCCACAGCAAAGACCCTAGCGGCGCCCCCTATCCTGCCCTGGCGGGGGTGCGCTATGGCATTTCGGTCACTGACCTTGACGGAAACATCCTCGTAGATCATCGCGCGCATGAGCGGTTTATGCCGGCCTCAAACGTCAAATTATTTGTCACCGCAGCGGCCTTGGCCGCCGAAAGTCAGATCTCCGCCTTAGATACAGGGCTACGCGTTATTGCCGAAGAAACGGAAGCAGGCCCTCCTACCCTCATCCTAGCGGGCCGTGGCGATCCAACTATAGGGGCCGGTACGGAATGTAGCGTACGGTGCATCGCCGCCCTAGCGGCAATGGTCGCCGAAACTGGCATCAAAGACGTAGGCGATATTATCGGCGATGACCAATGGTTTGCCGATGAGCCGAGACCATTGGGGTGGAGTTGGGATGATCTAAAATTTGGTCACGGAACATCAATATCGGCGATTGCTGTCAATGATAATGTCATCCCCATGAGAGTGGCACCATCCGGCGACAAGGGGGCAAGCGCCCGTGCCTGGTGGGTCGATCCCAACCAAACCTATTTTACGCTGAATAATGAGGCAAAAACCGGTGATGCGGCAGGGGAGAAAGCTCTGCGCCTTGAACGACGTATCGGTGAACGGACAGCACGTCTTTATGGGGAGCTGCCCCTTGGGTCGAAATCGTTGAAGCTTGATCTGGGTGTCGATGATCCAGCTCATTTTGCCGCTTGGCAGTTCAGAAAGGCACTAGAGGCTGAGGGGGTATCGGTATCCGGGACGTTGCGGACCCGGCGTCGCCCCCTTCACTATGCTGATGAGCCGATCTCCTCGGACCCAAGCAATGAAGACTCACCACTGAAATGTCGCCAGCGCGTCGGTGCGGCACCTGATAAAAATGTCGTTGCATCACTTCCGTCCGCGTCACTCCAGGAAATCGTGGATGAGATCAACCGCGAGAGTCATAATCTCTATGCCGAAGTCCTTGTGCGGCAATTAGGCCGCGCATCGGGCACCGGTTCATCCTTTTGCGGATTACTTCAGATCCAGGAGCTTTTAGACGAAGTGGGTGTAGATCGCACATCTTATGACATCGCTGACGGTTCGGGTCTATCCAACTATAACCGCGCGACGCCCGCAACGATCACCGCCCTCCTTCGCCATGCCGCCACAGCACCGTGGGGAGAAGCCTACCGAGCCAGTTTGCCGGTTAGCGGGGCGTCGAACGGGACATTGAAGTCGCGGTTCCGGGGATCGGCCCTGGAAGGAAAAGTCTTTGCAAAGACCGGTACGTTAAACCATGCAGACGCATTGTCAGGCTACATGGAAGCTGCAAGCGGACAAACTCTTGTCTTTTCCATTATTGTCAATGACAGGCCGCTCGATTCCCCATCATCGGCTCCGCTGATTGATGCAAGCCTTTTAGAAATTGCCGAGCAGCACTAACGTTTTAGA
>CALFRH010000443.1 GCA_937919225.1 uncultured Parvularcula sp. | reverse complement strand
CAATTGGACGCCTCGCAAGGTTTCAGTCCGATTGGTTGATGCGCAGGGAGCGAATCCGCCACGGATCCAGATCAAGAGTCGCGGAACCACACCGATGGTGTTTCTGACAGCTCCTGATCAGACAGGCGTTGATCCCCTGGAACTGGATTTGCCTGATGATGGAAGCCCTTTGGAGTTTTGGGTGACCGGCGTTTTTCAGTCTCCAAGTCTTAACCCAGATGATAGTGGATTCGTCATCGAACATGCGGCGACGGGAGTTCCGTTATTTGAGCAGCTAGCCATGCTTCGAGTGCGCAAGAACGCCAACAGCTTAACGGTTGATGAGCGCGATCGGTTCCTTGATGCGATGGGGGCACTCAACGCCGCGGGCACCGGTCGTTTCCGCGACTTTCGGGATATACATGTTGGTGGTCGCCCCTCGCGGGAAGCGCATTTTGACATGGGCTTTTTGCCGTGGCATCGAGCGTATCTTCTTGACCTCGAGCGTGAGTTACAGGCGATCGATCCGGCGGTTGCTCTACCCTACTGGCTATTCACTGAGGCCTCGCCAAATGTTTTCACTACCGCATTCATGGGGCTTCCGAACGCGATAGGACGTCTTGAGTTTGATACCGGGCACGCTTTGGAGGCTTGGGTGACTGACGGGCAACTTGGGATCATCCGTTCAATGGGTTTCCCACCCAACGTCGCACCAACCGGGATCCGAAGCGAAGCAGATACGCTAGCGCTGGCTGCTACGGGTGGAAACCAGTACCGTGGCTTCGCGACGATGGAGGGCAACCCTCATGGTCGTGCGCACACCAGATTTAATGGCGCCAGCTTCATTCGCCAAATTCCTCAAGCCGCAAGAGACCCGCTGTTTTTTATGCTCCACTGCAATGTCGATCGGCTCTGGGCAAAATGGCAGTGGCTCAATCGGCTTCACGACGCGGCCAACCCCCAAGCGTTCAACCCATCGCTTAACGGTCGCATAGGACATAATCTGGTCGATCGTATGTGGCCGTGGAACCAAGTGACGGGTTTCCCGCGCCCAGATACCGCCCCTGGGGGTGGTCTGGCGGCGGCACCGGACACCCCAGCACCAGGTGATGAGCCACAGGTCATGGAAATGCTAGACTACCAGGGCATTCTCGGGTCGCACCCGCTCGGCTTTGACTACGAAGATGTGCCGTTTGAATTTTACCCCGGCCCGACGCCGCCCGTCATTTGGTGAGGTTCCTTTATGGATATCAAATCATACCGCCAGCAACAGGAAGAGCTGATCAACAACGCCTCAGGCTACGGCAAAGGCGATCACAGTCCCGATGACATTCCGGGGAGAAGAGACGCTTCCGCGGAAGAGCGCGCTGATGCGCTTTGTCAATTGGCAATCGATCCTGAAAATCTCGACGAGCGCGTGAAGTATCTGCTGGAGATCTTAGGACGGAAGAGCGAAGCCGTCACAGTACGGTCCGCCGCCATTGACATGTTACAAACTGCAGCGTTTGTCAGTTCTGATTTTGGCGACCACCAGCCGGCCATCATCGAGACTATGCAAGTGTTGGCAACTGACCCCTCGCCAACCTTACGCGAGCGGGCACTGGAATACCTCGTCCAACACAATGACAGCTATGCACGTGACATCCTGACAGAAGCACTGCAAGCACCGGGCAAAGGAAAAGTTAAGCAAGAAAAGGCGGTGCAGTTATTAGGGATAGATGATCACGAAAATGCAGCGACCTTGGTCCGGGAACAATTTGAAGATTTGTCTGGTAAAGCACGTGAAGAAGCTGTGCGGGTACTGAGCGCCGACACCAAAAGCTTCGATAAGCTGGTGGGGATCATGCGTGACAAATCAGCAGGCCACAAATTGCGACGCCTAACAGCAGCAGGGCTAAGAGAGCTAGACCGAACCGGCTTTTTTGAGCAGGCCCGCGAGGTATTGGAGGACAGCGGCGATAGTGCCAACTTGAAGGCCTCGATCGTCTCCATGGCGGAACGTGAGGTCATGGCAAAGTTGCACTTGGAAGGCTTGGACGAAGCGGTGGAGCAGGCGGAAAAACGCACGCAATCCAAGGCTCTCAAATCCGCTAGCAAGAAGTATTTCAACGCCCGGAAGCAGAAATAGCGGATGTCACAGGCACTGGAAGCTTGGGCCAAAGACATCGATAAGGCGGCTGCAGGGCCCGCGCCGGAACAGTCGCTTGCACGTTATTTTGTCGAGTGCGATCCGATCTATGAGGGGCTTGGGTCAAGCTCAGTAGAGCGCAT
>CALFRH010000442.1 GCA_937919225.1 uncultured Parvularcula sp. | reverse complement strand
AAAACTCCCCAAGCGTTAATATAACGCTGCGGCGGTAACCATTCAATTGAGATATGGAGGGGAAAGCCCCCTATTTATGCTGAAAAGCGAACATTCGGCATCTGATAGACTTGTAACAACCCCATATTCCGCAACATGCCGAGGGCCATGTCCGGCGAGAGTTTTGCCATATCTTGCGCGGTCAGTTTGATCACATCACGGCCAAAAAGACTTTCGGATTCAGCGGTTTCGCCGGGATGCAACAGGACAACACCGGGGCACCCGACCGCCACGCAGAGGTGCAGTTCCTCACTCGCGCCCGCAACGAAGAAGGCCGCATTGCGCGCCAACATCGCCAGCTGCGCCAAATCAGCTTTCCCTGTCAGATCAACGACGGTGCCCGCCGCCGCGTTCGAGCCCTTGCCCGACGCTTTTTTGACCACATCCTGCGCGAAATCACCCATTTCTTCAGGGCCGACAATTACCGATGAAATTTCATCCTGCGCCAGGGACTGCGCCATGGCAGCATAATTCCCGGCGGGCCAGCGGCGATTGTTTTCCGCAGCCGGGATGAAGAGGGCGAATGGCCGAGAAATGCCAAACCAGGAGGGCTGCATGTTCGCCGCGTCCTTCCGTCCCGACAGCGCCCATTTGAGATCTGGTAGGCGATGGTCCACCGCCACATTGGCGTCGGCCAGCATCTTACGCACCGCAGCACCGGAAAAGGCCGAGCCAGACCGGCCCGGCTTTGACATGATCCGCTTTGGCCCGATCCAATTGGGTCCCCGAAAGCCGGTCAGCCCCTGGCGCATGTCCAGGGTCGTCCGACTGCCATCCAAATCATAGATCAACTCATAACCGATGCGCTTCAACTGCGCGATAAAGTCTTTCTGAGCACCCTTGCCGGTAAACGGCCCAGCGGCCAGCACGCGGTCAAAATAGGGCGCGCCCTTCGCCAGACGCCCAAAAGCAGGTGTCGTGAGAAGGTCGATGGGGATCCCCGGATGGGCCTCGCGAATGGCTGCGAAGCCAGGCTCCGCCTCTACAAATTGACGAAGGCCCTGTTGTTTCAGAACGAGGATCCGGGAACCGCTCATGGACTCTTAACCCCTTTTTGGACGACGTCCTGCCCGACATCGTTAACAAGTAATTTATAAACAGAAAGCGTGGCCGCCGTCATCGCCTCGGTTGAAAAATGATCACGTGCCCGGCTTAGGGCTTGATTTCCCATGGTTTTACGGGCCTCGGGCGGCATGGTGAGGAGGCTCAAAACCGCGTCAGCCAGGGCTCTTTCGTCCCCAGGCTGCACCAATAGGCCAGTTTGACCCTCCGCAACGGTCTCAAGGGCCCCCCCATGGGCGGACGCAATGACGGGGCAGCCCATGGCCTGGGCTTCGATCGCCACGCGGCCAAAGGCTTCGGGCCGGGTCGAGGTGGACAGGGTGACATCGGCCCAATCATAGGCGGCGGGCATATCATCCCAATGGCCGTGAATATGGATGGCGTTCGCCAATCCTGCCTCCTTTATGGCTGCCGAAAGGCTTTCGGCGTAGCCGTCGCGTCCCTGGGCACTGCCAATCATGACATAGCGCAGGGCTGTCCCTGGCTCCTTCGCCTGCAAAAGCCTTGCCGCTTCGATGAGCACCATTTGCCCCTTCCACCCGGTGAGGCGCCCGGGGAGGAGAACGCGGAACGCCCCTTCACCGCCAACGGCCCCAAGGGCCGCATTGCGCCGATCCTCCGACAGGGCAACAGGATCAAACCGGGACAGGTCAGCCCCCCTGGGGATCGTCACCATCTTACCGGCATCAAAGAAGGGGGCCTGGCCATAGATGGCCGCCACCGCCTCCGCCGTGAAGCGGGAGTTGGCGATGACCCGATCCCCGCGGGCCATCGCCGAGTTATAAAGCCGCTTGGGCGCGGTCTTCGCGTTGTAAATACCGTGATAGGTGGTCACGAATCGGACCCCCGCTGCGCGCGCCGCCCAAAGGGCACTCCAGGCGGGGGCCCGGGAGCGGGCATGGACAATGTGCACCCCCGCCTCCTGGACGATCTTCATGAGCCGCCCCCGGTTTTGCCATAAGGTCAGCGGATTTTTGGACGCTGCGGGCAAGGGGATGTGGCGGGACCCCTCCGCCTCCAGTTGGGCTACCATGGGCCCGCCTTCGGACACCACAAGAGACCGCGCGCCCGCGTCCACCAAGGCTTTGCCCACCTCCAGCGTGGTGCGCTCCGCCCCACCGGTTTCAAGGGCGGGGGTGACTTGCAGGACGGTGACACCATCAAGGCGTGGCGGCTTATTCTTGTGCTTCATGGAACCTGGGGTAGAGAGGTCACGTATGACCGACAAGCCTCTCACACCGCCCGACTTTACCCAAGGCCCCAATGGCCGCCTTGCCACCCTTTCACTCGCGGGCCGGGGCCCGGGCCTTGTGTGGCTTGGCGGCTATGCCTCGGACATGCGGGGCACCAAGGCGGAAGCCATTCACACCCACGCGACCGCGCGGGGCCTCAGCTACACCCGCTTTGATTATTCCGGCCACGGCGAAAGCGAGGGGGATTTTGAGGACGGCACCATCTCCCGTTGGGCGGAAGATGCAGCGACGGTTTTAGCGACCACCGACGGACCACAGATCCTCATCGGATCCTCCATGGGCGGATGGATTGCCGGCCTGTTGGCAAAACGCTTTCCTGACAAACTCGCGGGCCTTATCCTCATCGCTCCGGCGCCGGACTTTGCCACCGACCTCACGCCAAAGCAGTGGACCCCTGAATTATGGACGAAGGTCCAAACCGGAGGCCGCATCGAGATTCCATCCGAATTCGACGACAGTGTCATGGTCTATACGAAAGCCATGTTTGACGATGGGGCGAATTGCCGGGTGCTGAACGCCCCCCTCTCGGTCCCTTGCCCGGTCCGTATATTGACAGGCATGAAGGATGATGTGGTCCCCTGGGCCCACGCTGTACGCTATGCGGAACATATAGATCAGAAAGATGTCCGGGTGACCCTGGTCAAGGATGGCGACCACCGCATGTCCGGCCCCAGAGAGATTGCGATGCTACTCAGCACAATTGATGAGTTGGTGGGATGAGTTTGTTGTTTGCTCAGACCTGGCATCCCGGAAAGGTCGTCGCGCACGGAGCGTCGCGCCAAAAGTGTGAAGCGGTTTTGGCCTTTCGCGACGCGACCAGCAAAAATCGCGTAGCGAACTTGTCCGGGATCCATAAGCTCGGGATGATGGTGTTTGCGCGCAAAGCCTTCCATCATCAGTGTATGGATCCCGGTCTTCCGCCTCCGGCGAAAACCGGGATGACAAATTCTCTTGGGTTTCTCAGGAATCTAGAATTCTGTCGTTCCCCACGGCGCAAAGCGTCCGTGGGGTCCACGGTTCTCACGCGTCTTGCGCCCCAATGGATGCCACGGACCTTTCAGGCCGTGGCAAACGCCGAACTTCAAGTCAGCCCATAAAGTCCCCCCTATGATCTCCTCCACCGCGCCCCTCAAGAATATCTGGTACTTCGCCGCCCCGTCGCGGGAGGTAAAGAAGGGCAAGATGTCTCGGCAGTTCCTCTTGGGTCGTCCAGTCGTCCTGGGACGGACGGAAGAGGGACAGGCCTTCGCCCTCCACGATGTGTGTGCCCACCGCGCTGCACCCTTATCGGCCGGTCGGCAGGTGACCGAGGGCGGAAGGTCTTGCGTTGAGTGCCCCTACCATGGCTGGCGATTTGATGTTTCAACCGGGAAATGCCTAAAAATCCCGGCCTTAAGCGAAAAAGAAGAGATTAAAGCCGGGGGCTTTCGCTCCCCCGCTTATCCTGTTCATGAGGACCGCGGCCTCATCTGGGTGTACGTGCCCGAAGACTTGAAGCGCTTTGACGGTACACCAACAATGCCGCCACCAGCCCTGCCCGAAGGGGTGCCGGGCGCCGTGCCCAAAATGGTTGTGAAAGCCCATGCCGAGGGGCCCTATGACGAAGCAGTAATCGGCCTCGTCGACCCTGCGCATACGCCTTACGTCCACCAGCAATGGTTCTGGCGAAACCCGGCCGAGGCACAGGAGAAGACCAAAGATTATGTGCCCACGGACTATGGGTTTAAGATGAAGGCGCATAAGCCCGCCTCCAACGGGCGGGCCTATAAGCTGATCGGCGGGGCAGCCACGACGGAGATTGAATTCCGCCTGCCCGCTATTCGCCTCGAACTCATCTGTAACGAGAAATATACGATCTTGGGCCTCACCGCCATCACTCCAACGGAAGATCAGAAGGCGGACATCACCCAAATGTTCTTTTGGGACATGCCCCTCCTGTCAGCCATCAAACCCTTCGCCTACCCCTTAGCCAAAACATTCCTGGGCCAGGACGGTAATATCCTCCGCCTCCAGAACGAAAATATTGTGCTGGAAAACCCCACCATGATGTATGCGGGCGACCCGGACCGCCTCGCCCAATGGTATGTGAAGCTAAAACGCGCCTTTGCCGAGGGCGGCGCGGAGGGGTTCAAGAACCCCATTGATCCAGCAGTCCTCCACTGGCGGACGTGATTTCCTGTGCAGTTCCCCACGGCGCAAGCTGAAAGATAGACTTTTCGCCTTACCGATGGACCACCCCCTCCGCCCTTCGGGCACCTCCCCCGCCCAGCGGGGGAGGAAAGAACCACCGCTGATGCTGAGGCTTCTTCCCCCGTTTGGGGGGAAGTGGGCCCGCGCCAAAAGGCGCGGGGTCGATGGGGGCTAGGATGCTTGAGCGAAGGACATGGAAGCAATCAGCACAATTGATCACACCTCAAAATACAGACAATTCTCTCCTTCTCTCTCACCAAATATTTGCGCCCTTTCCGCCATAAGGGAGCCGCAAACGGGTGGTGGGGGTTTGCCGCGCGGCGGGTACGACGCGGGCGAACGAAGAGAGTAATGGAATGGTGTGGGGTTCTTTTGAGCGCGGGCAACACCCGCGACGGGCCAGTTTCGCGGGTCTCGCCCTTTTGGCCAC
>CALFRH010000441.1 GCA_937919225.1 uncultured Parvularcula sp. | reverse complement strand
AATCCTCCGTTGCTCAAACCCCTAAATTTGTCCGGTAGGCGCTGACGTCAGACACCTTCAATGCCGTTGTATGGATCGGTTTCAACGGCATGCACACTGACTTCTGCGCGGATATCAGAGGCATTTTCTACAGTCGTTGATGTACTGCTTGTTGGCCCGGTTGCACGGACACTTAAACTATCGACGCGCTTTTATCTTCCGTAGCTCCATAAGTTCCACAGACTTTAGCAAGCAAGCTGCTCCACATGACCAAACTTTATTTTCCAAGACAAAACTCCGAACTGCATCTATGTTCGCATCAATTGTCTCAAGTCTCTGGTTTTCTCGACGATGTTTAGAATCCCTCCAAAGCTCCTCAATCTCCGAAAACTTCAAATTGACAGAAATCGCCGCCATAAAATTCCACTGGTAGAATTCGAGATCACATCCAAATTCAAAGATTGACCTGAAGTTAGTCACTTCCGCAAGTGACTTGCCAAATTTCACCTCACAGAGGTCTGCACCCAATTCCTCCTCATAGCCACGGGTCATCGCTTTCTGTACGTCGACATAGCTGATATTATTAACTTGGGAGGAGACGTTCATATCCGGCCTAATACCTTCAACCATGGCAACATCGAATTCACCTGACCGAAAGGCCTCGAGATTTGAACGCTGACCAACAACAATTTTTTGATCATCTTCGCAAAAAAGACACGAAGCTATTCCAATGCCCGAAGCCAAGTAGTCAACAGGCTCCAATTCCTCTTTCTCGGAAGCTTCGATTAAACTACGCCATTTCCTTGTTTCACCCACCAACGAGTTTTTTGCGGTGACGTTGTATGAATACTTCGAGCGAACCAAGTCTAGAAGCAATATGTTTCTTTCTTCGCCGGGCGTATGGTTCGTCGAGTCCTGCCTATATTGCTGGAGTGCCGCAGTCACACCATTATGAGGTGGCCTGCCTCCGCCCATACGCATTTTTTCCCAGCTTGCCTCAAGCTTGTTGGCCTCCTTATCGATGTCCGGGGGCGGAATAACTGTCTGCGATGTGTCGACGGCGAACACAATTTCCTCATCCCGGTAGCCTGGAAAATCAGCTCGAGCACAAGTTACCCAACTAGTTCGGTGTGCGCTGTTGACTGTCGCAGTCTTCTGAAAAACTGAAGGACCAAAATTTGCCGATGCAGCGAAAAGCTGTCCAATGTGAAAGATGTGGGGGTTCTCTACTAGTCCAAGCACCTGATCACCAGCGAGCGAACCGTCTTTCATGATTTCTTTTGCTTCTTCGTCAGAGAACAGCAAACCCCGCAGAATCCAATAGATTTTCTTGGGGTCGAGATTGCTTTTCGACAACTCAAAATTGGCAATGTCATTTTCACGAAGGTAATCGTGTTCGTCGCCCTCTCCAACCGCATCTTCGTCGTAAGCAGCCTGCGAAGCCAATGTTCTAACGTCCTCGCGGGAAAGCGTTTCAGGCAATTTCAGCAAGTGTTCACGAACAAAGCTTTGAAGCCTCGTATCGTTTTGAATGCGAAACCGGTAGTTCAAACGCATCGCTATGACAAAGCGAGCCATGGACCGGATGGGTCTGATTTTATTCGTTGTTTTCTTAGCCAAAATCGATCCTCGTCAGTGTCAAGGCCGGTGCGAGAATCACGCAGTCTGACCTACACAAACCAGAACATACAAGCTCATTACAGAAAACGCGAAAGTGCGCCTCCTATGAGATTTCCGGGCAGGCCAATAAAAACGGCGTGGAGCGGTTGCTGAAACAACCGTCCACGCCTGACTGAAGGTACGAAATCCCAACGACGTAGACGCGCCGCTGGGACATCACGAGACACACGGAGATATCTCATGACGCATACCAACAGCGTTCTATCATGGATCGCAATGAAATCGAAAATGGTAGCAAAGACGTCAGTTAAAATGCCGCTCTCTACCCTCGCCCTCGCATACTTGACCGTATGCCTCGGCCAATACCCACCAATTTCATTTGGATATTTGGTGACGTTTCACGAAACTGCGGTTGAACACTATAAGCTAGTCATCTTCTTGCACGCAATCGTTCACATCTACCTAAAGCTTACCACACAATTAGGAAAAAAGCAAATTTCTCATAAGCTTAAGAAGAGATAGCCCGGCATTCCCGCAAGCGAAGGTGGTGCGCATCTTCGCTTGTGGCGGAAGACTTGTCGTCTTTTGATAATCAAGATGTATCCTGCCCTGATCCGCATCTCGGCCATTTCCCCATTGTAGGTAACAGTACGTCAGCTTGCTCAGGCTATTGGAGAGCCTAAAAAGAGCCTAGCCACCTGCCTAAATTCATCTAACTATCTGATTTTATGGTGCCCCCACACGGACTCGAACCGCGGACCTACTGATTACAAATCAGT
>CALFRH010000440.1 GCA_937919225.1 uncultured Parvularcula sp. | reverse complement strand
CAGAGAGGCTTTGTCTCGGTTCGCTTTCCGGACTCATTCCAGCAGGATAGAGTGTTGCGCCTCTGACAATCGCCGAATGTACTCGTACTGCGCTAGCGTCCGACGAGAGAAGGCCAGACAGCAGACCTTCGGAGGAGTTTAGCTGAATGGACCTAAACTGAAGTGCACTTATTTCTGATATCAGCACATCGACGACTTCGAATTTCTGAGCGCAGAGCGCCAAGTTTTCCTCTACAGCATATCCATTCAACTGCTCAGGTTGAGCAATCGACAGACCCTCTCTTTTGGGCAATGTCAGACTTACACTTCTGCTCTGAGCGATTGCATCTGCGCTCTCTCTGATCATTGGCTGGAGCGCGGCAATATGCTCACCAAAATCTGATAAGTCGTCGAGGGTAGATACATCGCCGCTGAGGATAGCACGCTGAAGAATTGAAGGAATATTCATTTCGAAACCTGATTCAAATGTGAGCCATGTGGCCAAAGAACATATACATTGGTGGCGACCATCAGCCTGCCTTGGCCGAAGCCTGTCTTCAGTCTAGTCAACGTTCTCATTGAGCGTCTATTGTTTTTTGTCGCACCGTGAATCTAACTTCATCATTCTGGGTGGGTGTGGACAACCGCTTGCCATGGCTGCCGATCTTCATGAATTGGTTTCGCCTCACGATGTGCGGCTGGAATTTCACCACTTAGACGACTTAAATGCGCAAAGTGGGACAGCATGATGGCGTTTCCCGTGCGCATTCATGAAAGGTCAAAAAGGTTTGGCAGGAACCATGAACACGTCTAAGCAATTTCCTTAGCCTTTGAACCACTGAAGGATTGGAATATGTGGGACTACCTTGCCACCTTGGATTTCGGCTCCATCGCGACACAACTTTCAACGAACACCCTGATCTTGGCGATTGGTGGCTGGATCGCTAAAATTTGGGCTGATCGCAGATTTGAGGCGATCAAGGGACAGCAGACGATTCAACTTGAGGCTACGAAAGGAGAAATTGGACGGCTTTCCTCGTCCCCGCGACACTGTTTTTGTTGAAGGCATTTCTTGTCGTGATACCGGGGGCGGTAAATGGGGAGCAATATCGCGGATTCGATACTGTACCGCCACAACGGGTGCACGATGCTGCCCTCCGCGACGAGAGCAAATTCCTGCTCGACCTATACCGGGAAAGCGAGGAGAAAAGCGAGCAGAGGTATCAAGATGCAATGAACCTTGCCGATGCAATGGCTGCCATGGTTCTGTTTGCAGTAACCAATGCTGCCATCGGCTACTTGGGAAGTACAGGACAAACTATGATGTCCGGATTTATCTCTTGGTCTGACATGTACGGCCAAATGCTGATCCTGCTGACCCTGCTGGTTTTGGTTCCATTGATAGCGCGAATATGGCTAAGCCTGCCGGAAGACCGCATCTACCATCCCGAACTCGCTAAGGCGGACCGGAATTCCTGAATGGGTGTCCTGAAAGTATGACACTGGGCTTTTCGTTCCGACGTTACGCTTCGCGCAAGATGTGCGGTGTATGACACCGCCTCTTGTCTGCGGGCGGCTGCGCCGTCCTCGGCAAGGGGGCGTACCGCCCCCTGTGCAACCCCCTGAAACAAGTTATCGCTGCATTTTAAGCAGCTGTGATCGCTAACAGGCTATCACATGATGCAAACATCACTTATCGTTTAACGCGAAAGCTAGAGTATTAGTAAGTTATCAAAAAGTTGGGCAAAAAATGGATAATTTTAAGCGCATAGAAGAAGCAGCTGGCAACATACAGATGGAGCTTCACGCTGAAGTTCTTTCTGACATTAACGCGCTATCATCCTCAGTCGTCAAAGCAACCACACACCCAAGCGACCGACTACTGAACGACCTTGTGCAGTCCGAAAACGATGATACAGCCGAGTTATTGCAAGACTTACTCGCTCCTGTTCAACATCTCTTGCATCCAATTTCAGATTTACGACGACACCTCGACGAAGTGACCCAAGCTGGCACTGAAAGCATGGATGAGAGACAGGTCAAAACACTGGAAATATTGCGCGGTTTACCACCAGATAGTTCAAACATATCTAGTGAAGAAGCAGAAGCAATCTATGATAGATTTGTTGAAAAGTATCATGTTGAAGTCAGCTCGGGCCGAGCCTCAATGTGTTTTGAGAACCATGTAAACTACTTATTGGGAACAAGAACGGCACTTAACTCGATTCAAAAAGAGTTAATTAAGAAGTTATGTACTGCCGTCAAATATCGACCTGCACCAGCGCTATTTATGGCACATTATGTGCTACAATATATAGACTTTCCCCAACCACTACGAGCAATCATTTCAGCAAGTATATGGGGAAAAGTACGAAATGTTCAACGAGTAATAGGGCATGCAGACACCACAATTGATGAACTCCTGTCTGGACGCGATGGACCAATAGACGCATACGACATTGGCTACTCAAAGCCCCTAGCAATGTCCGCTGTGAGACTTTCTAAAATAGCTGAGAAAACCGGCCGCCACTTTTCTCTGCTAATACCCAAGATAAGTGAACCCACAAAGGGAGCCGGCAATCCCTCGCTGCAGCTGTTGCGCAATCATGGTATAGACTGCAGAGAACTAAGTGTGAATGAGATAGCCGAACATGATTTATCGATAACACTTGCATCCGCCCAGCTTTGGACCTGGGATCATCGTAATAACCTAAATGTGTTGGCAGATCGCGAGCAAGTTCGTACATATCGCTCATTTGTTGCCCGCCGGACCTTATCACTAGAATTTAATGGAGTACCTCCTGTTGTTGTCATTAGTGGTACATTTAAGTTTTGGCCAGAACGTTTTCGGAAACACTACCACGATGCATTCAAAGACAGTCGTGAAGGATTACGGTACATTCGCGAACTTCAACCTATTTCCAGCCGACACATTCATTCGCTTGTGACTGAAAGAGGAATTTCGAGTAATCAAATCTTTAAATCATTTGACACAAGCGACAATCTCGATCAGTATGCTATGTCGAACGATATTTTTTCATCTCCCGCATGGTCTCTGACGGAAGAAAAAGACAAATTCTATGATGAATTGTTCGAAAAATTCATTGATAGAGTAAAACCAAGTACAGCAAAGGCTGAATTTGTTATTACTTCTTCAACACTGCTGAGTTTAATGTTCGGCAATAGTGGTGAGTACAATGGTAAGTTAACATTTAGTCGGTCACATTTTGAACCGAGAAGCGAAGGATTTATGAGTTATGCTGAGAGAGTTAAAGCGTTATTTGATGCTATGAACGCGGAGATGCTCCCGGCACATGGTAACGAACTGATAAATATCAAAGTAAGTTTGTCCACCAAAGTTGCTCCAGACATAGTCAATTTGTGCAATGAGCTGATGCAGAGACAGGGTTATGAAACGCTCTGTCGATACTCTGACAATAATTCACTCTACATAAGAGCGATTGATCCAAATGAATTAGACTTATTTTTTCAACTTGCTTCTGACAATCACACGCAAATCAGAAATACATTAAATTCCACATCAGATATGGCACTAATTGAACCATTTACTCTATAGCCGTAACTAGCTTGCATCATGATCACTAGCGCTCACAGGTAGACGCTGGGTGTTATTATCATTCCAGTACCTGCTGTGCCAAGCCCGGTAGTTGTCCGAGATATTCTTGCTTCTAAAGTAGTAGTATTCACGTGGCATTTTTGCATGTGCCGATGAATAAAGATTGAAGCTTACAAATATGTGATCTGACACAATTAGGAAGTCTTGACCAATATCTGATGCTAAATATCTTGTATGAATTTTATGTGCGAGATCGTTGGATTTTTGTGTGCCTTC
>CALFRH010000439.1 GCA_937919225.1 uncultured Parvularcula sp. | reverse complement strand
GAAGGTGGATTTCCGCGCCAGTGGCCAGACGGGCATTATGATCGCCGGCGAGGGCCTGCCGATTGATGCGGTGATCTCGGACTTTGTGACGGGGGCGGCTGAACTTCTGTCACCGGACAATGACCCTGATCACTGGGACGTTATTGAGGGGCAGGGGGCCATTTTCCACCCCGCCTATGGGGCGGTCAGCCATGGTCTCCTGGTGGGCTCGCAACCGGATGCAATTGTTGTCTGTCATGCGGCCGGACGCACCCATATCGGCAGTTGGGAGCATTGCCCGCTGAGGACGATCGGTGAAGTCATGGAGCGGAATATCCAAATTGGGCAGCTCACCAATCCGGACATTCAGTGTGTGGGCATTAGTGTCAACACATCGGCCCTGCCCGCGGAAGAGCGGTCCGACTATCTCGCGGGCCTTTCCGAGAAATATAATCTACCGTGTGTTGACCCCATTGTAACGGGGACAGACGGTATTGTGAAAGAAATCCAGCGTCGGTTTTAGAGGAGGGCGATATGCAACTCACCATCGAAAAAATCAATCTTGATCTCGCCTCACCGTTTAGCATTACGGGGTATACGTTCACGACAACGGATACTGTCCTCGTTACCCTGACTGATGATGGCCAATCGGGCCGGGGCGAGGCTGCGGGTATTTACTACCTCGATGAGACCCAAGACAGCATGGCAGCTGATCTCGAGCGGGTGCGGGCCGAGGTTGAAGCGGGGGCGACGCGGGAAGAGGTTCAGCGCCTGCTCCCCGCGGGCGGGGCTCGCAACGCATTGGACTGCGCTTATTGGGATCTGGATGCCAAAAAACAGGGCCGCTCGGTTGCGGAAACCCTTGGTCTTAGCCCGTTAAAAGATCTCACCACTGTTTATACAATCGGTATCGCTGACGCAGTGGGTATGGCGCGGGCCGCGGAAGAGGCCTCAGCCTATCCCCACCTCAAGATCAAGCTTGACGCTGAGGATGTGATTGGTCGGATGAAGGCCATCAGGGCCGCTCGCCCCGACGCGTCCCTCATCATCGATGTGAACCAAGGATGGACTTTTGATCAGCTGAAGGAATATACGCCCGCCCTGGCCGATATGGGTGTGGCAATGATCGAACAACCCCTGGCGCGGGGGGGCGATGAGGCCCTTGAGGGGTATAAATCGCCCGTTCCCTTGGGGGCGGATGAATCATGCCTTCACTCAGGTGAGTATGAAGCCGTCGCTCGGTTCTACGATGTGATTAACATCAAACTCGATAAGACCGGTGGTCTTACCGATGCGCTCAAGCTTGCGGATATGACCATTAATGACGGCAAAGACCTGATGGTCGGCAACATGATGGGTAGCTCCCTGTCCATGGCGCCCAGTTTTCTTATCGGGCAGCGTTGTAAGTTCGTCGACATTGATGGCCCGCTTCTGTTGAAAGAAGATATTCAGCATGGGCTTGATTATCGTGACGCGGGACAGGTTTCACCACCGACACCGGCATTGTGGGGATGACGAGATTACCTGACTTCAGCGATGTGACAAAGATGAGTTCACCCAAACTGATCGCCAACTTCCTCAGGGGAGAAACAATAAAGCCGTGAATCGAGCAGGGCCGCGGTGCGGTGGAAGGTAATGGCCTGGTACCCTGGATCCATTACCATAGCGATGAAGTCATCCTTACTCGGATATTGAGCTAGGAAGCCTGCATCCCATATCTCATCGGTTGGGCCAATGAGCGGCCCCCGCGGGATACCGCGCCAGATGATCTGGCCGCCATTCTTGGCAAAAAATGGGGCTGCTTCCTTGCCATAGGTGCCATAAGCCTGGGCGCCTGTGGCTTCTGTCCCGTCCTCATAGGCGGCGGTCTCCCTAAACCGGAGCAGGTTGAGCATGTTAACAGGGCCGTCAAAGCTTGACTGGGCCAGTTCGGCGAACACTTCGCGGTTGGGATTAATATTAGACATGAAGTATATGCTAGGGTGACTTTGCTGGCCGCACAATAAGGCCAAACAGCGGTTTTTCTTCTCGACCTTCGGTGCCGATGTCCATGCTGGGCGTGCGGGGCGTGGGGCTCAAACTCCCAAACAGACGATCCCACAGGCTCAAGACAGTGCCATAGTTGGAATCTGTGTCCTCGCGTACCCGATGGTGGTGTACCCAATGGTGGCTGGGGGTGACGATGACATACCGTAGGCGCCGTTCAACTTTTTCGGGTAGGCGGATGTTTGCGTGGTGAAATCCGGCCGCCGCGAGTACGATGGAGTCAAAGATCAGGACAGAGACGAGGGGCACGTCCATCACCATAATGAGTACCGCCCTCACCAATGCCGAGAGGATCACTTCACCAAAGTGAAAACGGACGGCAGAGCTGACGTCCAAGAACCGGTCAAGGTGGTGGACCTCATGGAACCGCCACAGGAACGGCAGTTCATGGTTCCCCCGGTGCCACCAATAGATCCAAAGGTCGAGCAGGATAAGGTCGACAAGGATGAACCATCCCCCATCGGCAAATCCAGGTCGCCAAGCGGGGGCGGCGAGGGCGGCTGCGGCTGTCAGGGGGACGATGAGGATACGTGACAGGCCCGCATTCATGGCTGCGAGGGCGAAATTCTTGAAGACACGACTGGTCCCCTTTGGTGCGGCGGCGAAGGGGCGCCAGCGTTCCCACGCAAGGAGGGTGACAATGATCACCAGGGCGGCGGCGCCGTTGGCAGCGAAGATCAATTCCATATTGCCTTTATAGAGCCCTCTTCGTGTTCGGTCATGGCGTAAGATCGAGCCTCCCTTTCCTAACAAGCGTATCAGAAAATTTCCCGTTATGGGTGTGCCCGTGGGTCTTCACCAAGCCTCCCAATCGTGCTGATCTATTCGCTCGTTTGGGTGAGGTGGTTACTTGTGCTTCTCATGATGCAGGCAGCGCTGTGGCTGAGCTCGTCGGTGGTTATAGAGACCCCGCGGGACCAGTATGTGGCCTATTTTCAAGGCGACTATGCCCGCACGGGTCAGTGTGCGGTGCCGGACAAGGTGTGGACCTTTACCCCCCGCGAAATTAGCCAAGGGCGTCTTGTGTGTGAGGTGAACAAGGTGGACGAGGATGGGGGTGTCCTTGTCATTCGGACACGAAATTGCACCCGGTCAGGGGAGGCGGTGACTGCTGTGACCTACCGCTTGGATCTCGTCTCGGCTGATGCGGTGCAGGCGTCCGATGGCAAAAGCACGGCGATGCATTTGAGATGAGGTGGTCTTTAAAGCGTAACGAGCCTCATACCTATAGGTCGTCATCCCGCGTGCAGTGCAGCATGAAGTGATGCTCTGTAGACGCGGGACCTCAGTGGGCAAACTGTCGAGGGCTCCGTGTCTGCGCAGCGTCATTTTATCTCGCGGGCGCGCACGGGGGGACGAAATCGGCTGCGCTGCCTAACCGTCTGAGGGGTCAAAGAAGCTTGCCCGGGTTCATCAGGCCCTTGGGGTCAAAAGCGGCTTTAACTGCATGCATCAGGGCATGCTCGGTCGGGTCCTGGCGCTCGGCCAACTCGTCCCGTTTGAGCAGCCCGATGCCATGTTCGGCGGAGATGGATCCGTCATGGGCGACGGCTACATCGTGGACCAATCGTTCCACGGCGTCGGCACTGGCCTCATAAGCGGCCTCATCGCCATCAAGGGGGGCAAGTATGTCGTAATGGATGTTGCCGTCCCCCATGTGGCCAAAGGCAATAATCCGGGCCCCCGGTGTGTGGGCGAGGACCGCCTCATCGGATCCTTTGAGGAAAGAGGGGAGTTGGGGAATAGGGACGGACACGTCGCATTTCACGCAATAATGGCCGTCCCGCTTCATGGCTTCAGAGGCATTGTGGCGAAGGGTCCAAAGGGCATGGGCCTGCGCCTCGGATGCGGCCACCGTACCGTCCAGGACCAGCTCTTTTTCCATCGCTGCCTCCAGAATACCCATCACCGTCTCTTCAAGACTGCCCCGTTGGCCGGCTTCAAAGGCAGCGAGGACGAAGTAGGGTGCGCCATCACCGGGCGGGGTGGGCAGCTCGGGGAAATAGTGCCCGACAAGTGAAACCATATTGGCGTTCATCAGCTCGAAAGAGCCAACTTGTCCGCCGGAGGCTTCCTGCGCCAGGGACAGAAGGTCCACCGCTGCCCCCACCGATGGGACGGCGAGCAGGGCGGTCACATGGTCCTGAGGCTGGGCGTAGAGTTTGAGCACCGCCGCTGAGACAATCCCGAGGGTGCCCTCACCACCCATAAAGAGATGCTTTAAGTCGTACCCGACATTATTCTTCCGTAGACGGTTAAGCCCGTGCCAGATCCGTCCGTCGGGCATCACCACCTCAAGGCCGAGGACGAGGTCCCGCGCATTGCCATAGCGGATGACATGAATGCCCCCGGCATTGGTGGATAAAACGCCGCCAATGGTGCAGGTCCCCTCTGACCCAATGGAGAGGGGGAAAAGTTTCCCCTCCGCTTTTGCCGCCTCTTGCGCCTCGGCCAGGGTGACGCCTGCTTCCAAGGTCATGGTAAAGTTCGTGGGGGAAACATCCCGAACGGCGCGCATCCGCTTGGTGGTGATGAGCACCTCGCCTTTGGGCATTTGCCCGCCCACAAGGCCGGTGTTGCCGCCCTGGGGCACCATCGGAATATCATTTTGGTAGCAGTGCGCCATCACCGCCGATAGTTCCTCGGTGGAGCCGGGTGCCACGATCAAGGGCGTTTCCCCCGGCCAGCGGCCGCGCCATTCTTCTAAGAATGGCGCGCGGTCATTGCCCTCGATAATAGCCTTCTCGCCCGCAAGGCTGCGGAGGGTGGAGAGGGATGCGGATGAAGCCATTGGGGGGATCCTATTAGTGAGTTCTCAAGCGCCCAAGCCGACGTTGGAACATGTGCTAGCGCGCCGGACGATCATATTGGATCGAAGAAAGTCGGCTCACGCGCGAAAAACGAAGACTCTACAGCATCTGCCCGATTCAATCAGACAGTCTGATGCTGTAGCGCGCCTTTTACTCATCCTTATAGATAACGCCATCCTTCATCACGAATGTTACGCCCTCCAATAGCCGAATATCGGACAGCGGGTCGCCATCAACAGCAATAAGATCTGCCGCCAAGCCTGGGGAGACTCGGCCTGTCACTTCGCTGAGACCGAAAAGGTCGGCCGTCACACTGGTGGCGGCTTTCATCGCCTCCATCGGGGTCATGCCCCATTCCACCATGTACGCGAATTGACGGGCGTTGAGGCCATGCCGATAAACGCCAGCGTCAGACCCGAAGGCGATCTCAATCCCCGCGCGATGCGCCGCTTGGAATCGCTCTCTTTGCTGACGACCAACGATACGCTCTTTCGCAAGGCTCTCGGGCAAGATCCCTGCGGCTTCGCCCTCAGCAAGGATAAAATCTGAGACATAGATATCCATCGAAAGGGTGGTGTTGTTCTTTTTTGCAAGTCGGAGGCCCTCATCGTCGATTAAAGAGGCGTGCTCCACACTGTCGACCCCTGCCTTAATCGCCGTTTTGATACCATCCGAGCCGTGAGCATGGACCGCCACCTTAAGGCCCAATGCGTGGGCCTCGTCGACAATCGCTGACATTTCCTCAAAGGTGAACTGCTGTGCACCGATGGTTGTGCCCTTGGATAGGACACCGCCGGTGCCGCAGAACTTTATGACGCTTGCCCCATACTTAATATTCTCGCGAACCTTCGCCCTCACGGCCCACGGGCCATCTGCCACCCCGCCCGCCTTCGCCTTGTATTGCGCCGGCAGAAGGTTCATGTCGCAGTGGCCACCGGTAATGCCAATAGAGGGGCCTGAGGCGAGCATGCGTGGTCCTGGTACAAGGCCCGCATTGATCGCATCGCGTAGAGCAATGTCTGCATACCCCTGTGCCCCAAGGTTTCGCACTGTCGTGAAGCCGGCCATTAGAGTTGTATGCGCATTAACAACACCATTGATGGCTGACGAGGCTGGGGTGCTCCGCAGTCTGCGATACCCATGCTGGTCATGGCGAGATGTCAAATGCACGTGGGCATCCATTAAGCCCGGCAGAACCGTTTTCTCAGAAAGGTCGACGATAGTTCCGCTCGAGGGACGGTTTGAAGACACCGCAGCGATAAGGCCGTTTTCGATGGTCAGATATTGATCCGCTAAGACCCGTTCTGTGGCCGGATCAATCAGGCGGCCCGCGTGAACGATGATGACATCGTTATCGCCTGCCACTTCGCCCATGGGCTGCGACTCCGCAGGTGTTATGCCAATGGCGAATAAGTAGATGGCGAGGTAAATCGTCTTCAAAAACATGCTGAGGATTGTGAATAATTTGAAGATCCGCGCAACCCCAGTGCTGCCCTGATGGGACACCAAGCTGCCTGAGTGGTTTTTACGTTCTTTTAGAAACGCAAGACCGCTAAGCCATTGATTTTCAATGCATCTATTGAAGGTAACCGCACATACTTATCTGTGGTGTGCGCTTATGAACGGGTCTCACCCCCGCGTAATAGCTGCTAACACTTCACGCATTTTCTCAATTCCTTCGCCTTTTTCAGAGGAGGTCATCAACACGTCAGGAAAGGCGGCAGGGTGCGTCTTGAGGGTCGCTAGGATGGCGTCCTGGGTGGCGGCGGCTTGGGTGGGCTTGATCTTGTCAATTTTGGTCATGACGATTTGGTAGGTGACCGCGGCCTCATCCAAGATGCCCATGGTTTCAATGTCGACGGGCTTCAGCCCATGACGACTATCGATGAGGACGCACACGCGACGAAGGTTCGGCCGTCCCCGGAGATAGTCTCGGGTAAGGCCGGTCCAGGCGTTTACTGCCGTGCGCGAGGCCCGGGCATAGCCATAGCCCGGCAGGTCGACGAGGCGGAGAACCCCGCCGAGGTCGAAAAAGTTCAGCTCTCGTGTCCGCCCCGGTGTGTTGGAGGTGCGGGCAAGCGCTTTCCGTCCGGTGAGGGCGTTGATGAGGGAGGATTTGCCGACATTGGACCGACCGGCGAACGCCACCTCTGGCGTGTTGGTGGGCGGAAGGCCGTCCATCGCCACGACGCCCAGCATGAAATCGCAAGGACCACGGAAGAGTTTATGGGCGGCGGCACTCATTCGGAATAGGAGAATTCTGCTGAAACTAAACGTTCCCCACGGCTTGTCCGTGAGGTCCACCTTTCCGATAGACTACACGCGCGCCCAATGGATCCCACGGACAAGCCATGGGGAACGGCAATACGTTGGATCCTCAGAATCTCACGGTACAGATCCGCGTCTACGCGGGGACGATCGGGAAAAGGGCTGTACACCCCTCTACTCCCCGGCCTTATTGTCATTGGCGAGGGCCGGCTTGTTGCCAAGCCCCAGAGAGGTTTTGATATTCCCGATAAGGTCCACATCCACCCCTTGGCGCTTCATGATCACATATTGCTGCACCACGCCGAGGAAGGTGTTCCACGCCCAGTAAAGGACGAGGCCCGCGGCGAAGTTCGCGAACAGGAACAAGAAGATGAGCGGCATGAACGAAAAGATCTTCGCCTGCATCGGATCGGTGGGCGGCGGGTTCAGCTTCATCTGCACCCACATGCCTGCACCCATGAGGAGCGGGAGGATGCCAATCCCGAGGAAGGCACCCAGCACCGGAAGCGCCGTGGGATCAAACGGCAACAGGCCGAAGAGATTAAAAATTGTCGTTGGGTCCGGCTCAGCCAAATCGCTGATGTACAAAAACGGCTCATGACGCATTTCAATCGTCACAAAGAGCGTTTTGTAGAGCGCATAGAAGATTGGCATCTGCGCCAGGATCGGTAGGCACCCGGCGGCTGGATTAATCTTATGCTTCTTATAAAGTCCCATCATCTCCTGCTGGAACTTCATTTGATCGTCTTTGTACCGCTCCTTGAGGCGCTGCATCTCCGGCTGCACCTTCCGCATCCCGGCGAGGGACTTGTACGACATATTGGCGAGCGGGAAGAGGATCGCCTTGATCACCAAGGTGAGCATGAGGATGGCAATGCCGTAATTGCCAAATATCCCATTGAAGAAATGAAGCGTTTGGAAAATCGGCTTGGTGAGGAGGTACAAAAAGCCCCAGTCGACGGCCTCTTCAAACTTGGCAATCCCAAGTCCGCCATCTTCGATGGGTTTTTGATAATCGCGGAGGACATCGACGAGCTTTGCACCCGCAAACACGTAGGAGGTCACCGCCGTCCCTTGTCCCGATGGGATGGTGATGGTGTCGAGCTCGTAGGACGCCGTGAACCGCGGCGTGGCGCCGTCCACCACATCAAGTTTGGCCTGAAGGGGTTGCCCTTGGGTGGGGATGGCCGCGCTTAGCCAATATTTGTCCGTAATGCCCACCCAACCGCGACTGCCGCGCTCTAATTTGGGGCCATCGTTCAAGAGTTTCTTGTACTTTCGGGCAAACGGCGCCTGATCCACGGCGCCCAAAGGCCCCTCATAGAGGATCATGAAATTCTCAAGATCGTTGGGAATCCCATTTTGAGTGGCGATGCCATAGGGCTTAATTGTAATATCTGTGCCCGTCCGATTGACCACCTGGTGTTCGATGGTGAACATGAACTTATCATCAACACTGACGGTGGCCGTGTACTCAAAGTCATCACGGCTGGTCGCGGCGCGGAGCACTACTGGCGTCTCTGGTGTCAAGACAGCCCCTTCCGGCGCTACCCACTCAAGGCCAGTATCTTCCCGACCGTTCAGTGCGAGGCCAGTTCGCGTATATTGTGAGTACGGACTACCCAAAGGGCTCAGCACTCGAACAGAGGGGGAGCCTTCCTCCACGGTCTCTGTATGCTCGTTAAGGACAATATCGTCGAAGGAGAGACCTTTAAGGTTCAAGGAGCCGTTGAGTTGCGGCGTCTTGATCGGCAATCGGCCGCCGCTGCGCTCAAGCGCTTGGTCAACCGGCACAATTTGCCCCAGATCCACTATTGGGGCCTCGCCACCCCCCACAATCTCGCCATTCGCCGCGGCCTCAGCAACCGCGGCTGCAGCCTCCGCTTCAGCCTGGGCGGCGGCTTGGCGCTCTGCTTCAAATGTTGCCCGTTTTGGTGCCACGAATAGCGTGTCATAGCCCACGAAGATGAGCATGGTGAGCACCAGGGCGAGAACAAAATTACGATCCATCAGAGGGTCCTTACGGGCGGTCGTCAGTCTGGTTGGCGCGAGGCGTCTTTCCAGAAGAAGAGCGGGGAGAAAAGTGATCGGGGTCTACAAGGGCCTTCCGAAGATCGTCAAGCAGACGCGTATAGGGACGGGTGAGGGCCCGAGGACGCGCTAGCAAGACGTAGTCAGTGCCGGCCTGTGCGCAAGTGGGCATGATTTCCGCGACAGCAGCTTTTAGGCGGCGTTTGATTCGGTTTCGGGTAACCGCGTTGCCCAGTTTCTTGGTGACGGTGAAGCCCACCCGGACCTGGCCGCCCTCATTGGGAAGGTGCTGAAGTAGAAAGGCCGGGGTTGAGGCCCTCTTTCCCGCCCTCAAACGCAAAAAATCGACGCGGCGTTTCAACCGGGCGATCTTGAGGGAGCCATTCATTGTCATCCCGGGCGACCCCGGACCTGTTCCGGGGGAGACCCGGGATCCATAGCGCGGGAATGATGGTGACTGCTCACAACTCCTGAAACCTGAGCTTGTGGATCCCGGTCTTGCCCTTCAGGCAAACCGGGATGACAACAAGGAGCCAAATGCCCAGCCTTAAGCGGACAGTTTCGAGCGGCCCTTGGACCGACGATTGGCGAGCACTCTGCTGCCACCCACG
>CALFRH010000438.1 GCA_937919225.1 uncultured Parvularcula sp. | reverse complement strand
CTTTGGGGCGCTTTGGGGCATCACCTTCCGGCTTTCCGGTGGCGCGCCCGTCGTCTTCGACGTCTTCGCCCAGAGACAGGCCCAAGATGGCTTGGGCGGTGTATCTCTGCCCATATGTTTGGCTTGAACCTACGGCCTGGACAGCGTTGCGCCCTGCGCCAGTGTCGCGCGGAAGAGGTAGGCTGTTGCGCTTGGTGTAGCCGCCCTTGTGGGACAACTCCGCAGTGACGATCACTTCCTTGTCAGTGACTTCTGTTGAAAAGGACAATGCAAGGCCATGCTTCGCCAGCACTGGTCGTGTGAACCCAATAATATCCTTAAGCAATGCGTAAGGCTTGCCGGTGTGGTTATTCATCCCGCGAAGTGGGACATCGGGAAACTCGGCGGAGGCCTCAGCAAAGGCTAGATCAGCCTGCGCCTTTGCGTTCTGTGCCTCATGCCGCTCCTTAAGTTCAAGCATCCGCTCAAGCTTTGCGAGGTCCGCGTCGGGTGACATAGCGACCCGCTCAATCATCGACACCATAGGATCGGCGGGAAGCGTGTTCTCTGCGTCTACTTTGGCAACTTGGTTCATTGCTTTTTGCCTTTCTCAGCCTTGGCGATTTCGTCTTTCGCCCATTGCTCTTGAGAGTTTCGGGATTGCGTACGCTCCATGTCGGCAAGGCACATCAAGACGACGGGATAGGGGGTCGGTTTGGTCATGGCGTCATCCCAAACGCGACGTACAGGCCAGCGTAGATGATCCCGGCCAAAGCGGTTCCACCCAACACGATGCTGATGAGGTTTGGGCTCATTTGCGCACCTCCTGGTAAGTTCCTTCGATGGCCATGGCGTCACGCTCCCACCGGATGCGGGTGGTTACAAAGTCACCGCCGCGAATGAGCTCCCAATGCGCGCGGGAGCGGTCTGCAACCTCAGAAGGCGGGCGGTAGTTGTGGGGGATGGGGCGGATCATTGGGTGGCTTCCAGCCAAAATGGATTGGTGGGATAGTGACGTTTCATGTCGTCATAAATTCCCGACATGCCTGTATAGAGGCCACGATTTTGATGCTTGACGTAATGCAGAATGCGGAACGCCGCGCCGAAAGGCGTGTTGTCTAAGGAGATCCATCCCCCACCAAACATCCAATGAGACGAGGCGACCCCAAAGGCCGACGGTGCGCGCCCAAATAAATCGTTATCGCCGCTGCGCGCAGCTTCCCAACCGCAAGCGCACGCGGCTGTGCCGCAATGGCTTAGCGCTTCTGAGGCATCATCTAAGAATTGGTTGAAGCCAAAGCTTACAGTGGACATCTTAAACTTGCCTTCAGCCTGCGGGCGCGGATCGGTACGCAGAAACTCAGCAAGGTCAAAAAGCTGCATATGGTCTTTGTCCAGCGATGCGATTTCAGCGTTCGTGAACTCAAATGGGCGTGGGTGGATCATCTCAGCGTCCCTTCATCTTGTCGTTGTAGGTGGGCTTCGGGGGCTTCCCGGTCATGCGGTCGTGGTAGCTAGGGAGGTTCATCACGCGGCCTCCGCTTCTACAGTCATGCTGTCAGCGAGTGCGAAATACGCGGCCTCAAGAGTGGCTGCGTCACCGTCAGAGATCCCGGCGAGTGCGTCAGCCCAATCCCGTGCGGCATCAGACAAAGCCATGCGGTCACGCGGGGTAGGGGCCACAGCGCTGTTAAAGTAACCTTGCAAGTAGCAAAGACGGCCCCACTCAAAGTCCCAATTCGATCCAAACTTGTGCAGGCGAAACATGCGGCGAGGTTCAGCCTCAACCATCTCCGCAATTTTGGTTGCGGCGTAGCCCATGTGTTCGCGGAGCCATTCGGGGTTTTCATAATCGGTCATGGGGTGTCCTCGTTTGCTTGAGGGCAATATTGCGAATATCGCAATTAAGGTCAAGGATAAAAATTGCGAATATCGCAATCTTTCAAACGATTGGCAAATTCACTTCGGTAACGCGATGTACTTGCCGTATAGGACACGAGTAGGTTTGTGTTTGCGGAGCAAGGGGGAGAGCAAGGTGAACTCAAAGAAATGGTCCTGGACAACCGTTCTTATTGTTGGCGCCGCCGCCGGGTTCACAGTGGGGCTATACAGCGTTCTTACTGATGAGGCCGGAGCACAGGTTGCTCCATATTCTGTAGGTTACCTCATGGGGTCTGTTCTCGGTGGTATGCTTCTAGCCACTATCGTTGCCGTGGTTCGCAATGCCTTTGTGAATTAGGCCCACACAAGAAACCCCGCCGAAGCGGGGCTTTTTGGTCTGGCGAAATGCCGTGCCGTTATGGCTCGTTGATCGATAGCTCGTAGTTCTCGCCTTGCTTAGGGGAGACTTTATCTAAGTTGCGCTTGAACTCATCCCAGCTAGCTGCAGCCTTCATAAACATTGTCACCATGTGCACGTGCTGTGCCAGCATAGGGTGACCTATATCGTCCGTGAAAAGTTGGTGAAGTCGTCCTTTCTTGTTACCAGACTTTGTTTTTGGCATCCTGCTCTCAAGCTCTTTGCGTAATCCTGGAGCTAATCGGTCATATACGAAGTCGTTTGTATAGTGTGCTACAATTTGGGGTGGGTTTACGTGACGGCCTTTCCATTCCCAGCCGCGCAAGCGGAAGATCTGCTTATAGAATTCGTCTGGAAATCGCTTGGCCCACGCTGCCAGTTCCTTGCGTAGAACCGCATCAAAAACCTCTTGAAGGGCTAGTCGGTTGCGAACGTCTTGGTAGCCAGTGGCCTCGTCGACGAGCGCCACAATACCGACATCTGCGAGCGCGTTCTTAATTGACTCTGCAGCGGCGATCATTTTGGCGTAGCGTGCTTGGACTTCGCCCTTCTCGCGCAGCTGATGATCCTTAAGGCGTAAATAAACGTCCGCAACTTGGCGAATAAGTGTCGCGTCGTATCCCACACCCTTCCCGCCTGACCTCGTTCGATAAAAAACCGTTTTCGTCGACATATCTAAGTCATTGGTAATGAAAGGCTTTAGTACGTTTGCTTGTAGAAAAAAAGGCAACTCGTCGACCGTAGATAGCACTCCAGTGCCAGCTTTCGGCGACCGCGACCTTCCTAGAGCACGAAGAAATGATGCTTGAGTAATGATCCTACGCCCGTCGCGCAGCACAGCAGCATCAACCTTTTTGTCTCCAATACTGAAGCCGCCCTCAAAATCAGCTTCCGGAAGGCCAGAGGTCCATCGCGCTTCTGCGGCCTTTTTGGCTATCTCCGATCTGCGCTCTGGCGACATTCGCTTCGCGCGCTCTTTCCCGCCCTTGGATTGGTACTCGCTCGACATAACTTCCTCATGCTTGCAAACTTATGGGTGCAAGCATATGCTTGCATTAGGTACATAGCAAGCAAAACTATTACCATCCTAAAGTATAGGCACCATGTCCGTTTTGGACACGTACTATCCCTGCGCCCTCACACATGTATACAGGTATCTCGCTATCCCTGTGGCATGGACAAGAACCTGAAAATATACCGCCGCCTCTATCTTCAACGCAAACACGTTGGCTCGCTAAACGCTGCCCTCGTAAAGGCATACGTGAAGGTTCATGGACCCCAGAATCTCCATCGTATTAGCAAGGATACGGGCCTCTCCCGTAACGCTGTTCGGCGCGCCCTGAACCCAAAAGTGTCCGAAAAGGACAGTTTACCTATTGAAAACAAACGCTAATATAAGATTCGCACGCAATTGAGATACTAAAGTTTGGGACTATCAAAATGACGCTACGATTCGGCTGTCACGGGCCACATGTAGTTGATGAAGGCATATTTCGCCCCCTTTTGTTCTTATTTTGTTCTGCTAGGGTGTAGGTGCTATTCGGTTGATCCCAATCGGTTGATCCCGACACCCGTTTCGCCGCGCTGCCACGCGGATTTGTAGTATTAGACAGGGGTGTCACGTATGGATTATGACCGGGTTATTGATCTTCTTCGCCAACTTGATCGGGCAGCAGATTTTCAGGCTGCGCGTTCCCTCTTGCAGAATTCCGAAGGAACTGCCGAACTTCTGGCGTTAGTTGCTCCCATAGATCGACAATCTCTTGAAGACCAGGATCTTGCACGCCTGACGCAGACTCCCCGAAAAACTGAAGTATCTTAGGTATCTCGGATGACTGAACCCGGCGCCCACCGCTTAGCATCTTGCTGACTTTATCCGGCGCTATGCCGGTCACGCGAGAAAACTCAGCCTTTCGGCCTCGGTCATCCCCCAGTCGCGCGCGGAGCCATTCTGCGGTGATTTCTTCCATGCGCTTTTGTTGCGGTTTTCGCATCTAAAGAAAATTGCCAAATTCGCAATAAGCGGACTTGACCAAGATTGCGAATATCGCAATATTATGGTCATGCTTGAACCAGCGAACACTGTAATTGAGATTTGTGGCGGCTTCTCTGTCGTCGCAGAAGTATGCCAGCGCAATGAAACGCGAGTACGCCGCTGGTGCTACCCTAAAGAGCGTGGTGGCACGGGCGGTCTGATCCCCTCTGACATGCAGCAGCTCCTTATGGCAGCAGCAAAAAAACGCAAGTGGCCCCTCAAGCCCGAGCACTTCTTTCCAAAAGCGGAAGGGGCGCAGCAATGAATGCCACGCCCCGCCCGTCCTCTTTCGTTTCCAGTCAGTTTGCTCCGTCACAGGGCAAACATAGGAGCGAACGATTGGAAAAGTCTTATCGAAACTGCATGACCCCGCACGAAGCCGAACTCGATTGGTTCGCGGGGCTTATGTGGAAAGCATTTCCAGAGGCAAAATCAGAAAACGAACTATCCGAATTGGTTGCGGAAGTTTTGACCACAGAGCGCCGCCCAGTGCATCCCAAAACAGTACGCAACTGGCTGCGCAAGCTGAACGCCCCGCATTTCCGATATGTAATTCGGGTCATTGCATTAGTTGGCGCTGAAAGCGTGTTTCAGATCATCGACGTGGATGATGCGGCATGAGGGTCTTTTGGCGCATCTGCGGTCGCTTCTATCTGGTCCGTTCGCGGCGCGCGACGGTGCGGGCCTCTTCCCTCAAAAAAAAGGCGGAAAAGTTTTTCTCTCGCATCAAGGGGGCAGCGCTATGACTCCTTTTCCCGCATCTCTGATAGCCTTCTTAGATCATCTGGACATCTTCCCGCCTCGCCCCGGCGAGTGGAAGCGGCCCGACAAGAGCGGAGATATTCCGTTTTGATCTGCACAGCACCACTCACGGAACTCGCCAGCGCATACTGTCCTCGCGGTGCGCCTCGCGCTGGCGCAACTCCCCCGGCTTTCGGGCTGGGGGCTTTTTCTCATTCTAACGAGCGCGGATTTTTTTCTTCCCTGTGGTCTGCGCTCGCCCTGCCGTCGCCTGCCTCCTCACAGACCCGGCGGCGGCAGGTGCAAGGGGGTGCGGTATGAGCGCCTTCGCATCGATCGATGAAGTGCCGTTGTTCCGCTATGGCATGATTATGGCTGACCCGCCTTGGCAGTATGAAAACTGGTCACAAGCGGGTGAGGGGAAAAACGCCGCACAGCATTATGAATGCCGGGATTTGGAATGGGTGAAGTCTCTACCGGTTGGCCCGATTGCCGCGCGAGATTGCATCCTTTGGCTTTGGGCAACAAACCCTCTTCTCGACCAAGCGTTTGAGGTCATCAAGGCATGGGGCTTTGAGTTTAAGACCGCAGGTCATTGGTCAAAGAAAACAGCCACTGGAAAACAAGCGTTCGGCACGGGTTACATTCTTCGCTGTGCTGGTGAGCCTTTTCTAATCGCAACGACCGGCGACCCATGGTCAGCAAAAAACGTGCGCTCCGTGATTGAAGGTCCGGTGCGTGAGCATTCCCGTAAACCTGATGAGGCATTTGAAGCCGCAGAACGGCTGGCCGGTGACGTTCCAAGAATCGAATTGTTTTCGCGGCAGGAGCGGCAGGGCTGGGACGTTATGGGTAACGAGGTCTCTAAGTTTGAGGGCGCAGCATGACCCGTAACACCACCCTTAACGACATGATCGAACTCACGGTTGCAGAGCGCGAAGTAGCCCGCGCTAAGGCACTTGTGGACACCAAGGCCATCAAAGCCGCCACACGTCGCCTGTGCGCGGCCAGAACCGCCGTCCTGCGGAATGGTGGGCGCTGTGACTGATAAGATTAAGGCCGAGGATCTGGCGAACGTCCTAGCCGCCGCTCATGGCAAGGTAAAAAACAAGTACGGCAACAAGCGCGTTGAACGTCACGGGATGACATTTGACAGCGTGCGCGAGGCCGACCGCTATGATGAATTGCGCCTTCTCGAAAAGGGCGGTGAGATTTGCCATCTAGAGCGGCAGGTGCCTTTCCCGCTCAACGGCAGAGATGGCCCGATTAAGACGCCTACGGGTAAACAAGCCTTCTACATCGCAGACTTCACTTACGTCGATTGGCGCTTAAACGGGGCCAAGGTGGTGGAAGATGCGAAGGGTGTAGAGACCGAAATATTCAAGCTGAAACGCGCCATTTTGGCCGCTGATGGCGTGGAGATTGTCACGACATGAGCGCGCTTCCAAACCTGTCACCTTGTCCATTTTGCGGAGCCCGCCTTGAAGGTGGACCCCGTGGAGACACTAGCGATGGTGCGGGAGAGTTCTTTTATTACCATCCGCACCGTGAAAATGGCGCTACGCCGTGCATCGCGGAGAACATCTGTGTCTGGCCCCATAATGTGGACCTGTGGAATGCCAGAGCATCGGCAGTTTTGGGGCCGGTCAGTTGAGCGGGCGGGGCAGCAAATGGTACAAGCGCGACCCTATCCGCTTCATGGATGGCGTCGAAGGCATGGGGCCGGAATTGATTGGCGCCTATGCTTATTTGCTTGATTTGATCTACTCCCGTGCGGGCTTTTCACGCCGTGATGATGGCGCCCTAGCCGGGCGTTTGGGGTGCTCAAAACGCAAGGCAAAAGTGCTGACAGATGCACTTATTGAGCACGGCAAAATCCAGGTTTCGGGCGAGTTTTTGACGCAAAAAGAAGCCGAACAACACTCGAACACGCGCCGAACACAGTCCGAAGCCAACGCGAACAACGGGCGAGCAGGCGGTGAAAAAAGTGGTGAAGTAAGAAAAAACAAGGCCTAAGCCGAAGCGAACGCTTCAAGTCAAAACGAAGCAGATAAGAATAGAGAAGATAAGACAGATACTAACGTATCTGACGGCGAGGCCGTCGATATTGAAGATGTGCTTTGGAAGAATGGTGTCGCCTATCTGGAGAGGCACGGTTGCAAGTCCGCCCGATCTGTCATCGGCAAATGGCGCCAGACATTCCCTGACAAAGAAATTTACGACGCCCTAGCAAGGGCCAACCGCGAGAAGGTTGTCGAGCCTGTGGCCTGGATCACGGCAGCGCTCAAACCTGCCCAAGCAAACACCGTCAACCTTCAAGAGATCATGCAGGAAAGGGGCATAGGATGAATTCCCGTGAGCAATGGCTGAGCGACAGCCTGCAACGCTACCTTGACCGTCGCAGCATTCCGCAGGGCTTGCGGGATAAGACCCGTGCAATCGCCGACGAAGCCGCCGCATTGGTCAAATCGCTTTTGCGATGTGCGCCGAAGCAGGGATATCAGGAATGGTGGGATGAGTTCTCTGAGCGTCTTGCGGAGGACGCTCAAACGCGTGCTTGGCCGACAGAGGGCGAGATCAAAAAGGCTGCGATTGCCACGCCAGCGCAGCGCCAATCACACCACACGCCAGCCGATTGGACGCTTGATCCAATGCGGGTCAACGAGAAGCGCATCTTGGCAGGCGAGCCTGTAGGTGAAGATTGGATCTGGGGCCGCAACGCTTTTCTTCTGGTTCGTGAAACTGCCGTTACGGAAGACATGTTGAGCGGCTACCGGCAGCGGCAGGATGCAGAATTCCGCGATTTGTACGAGCCCCATGTGGCGGAGCGCATGATGTCGGAACGGCGCGCAAAACACGCCGCCGCAAACGCCGAAGGCACCGCACCTGCGCAGCAACGTGACATCCCGCGCCCGCAAGCACGGAGAATGGCATGACGCCGGATCTAGAAGAATTCTACGCGGCCAAAATGCAAGAGCTTTGCCGCGCTGAAAAACAGCGCTCCGCAGTTCCAAGCAACCTATCGCGAGGCGGTAAGGCATGGACTGCAGAAGACGTTCGGCAACTCAAATTCATGGCTTCTTACAACACTCCTATTCGCGTCATGGCGATGCGACTGCAAAGGCAAATTCCCACAATCGAAACGAAGCTTCGCGCCCTAAATCTCACGGAGAAACCGCAATGACCAAGCGCCTTACAGCCAAAGTCGGAGAGTATCAGAAGGACGGCCATACCAAGGGGCGGTACGTGGATATCGGCGTTATTCTTAGCAACAGTAACGGCGAATACATGCTGCTAGACCCGACTGTGAACTTGGCGGGCGTTTTGATGCAGCAACGCATCCTAGCGCAGTCAACCGGCAAGAAAGTTGGGGACCGCGTTGTGGTCAGCATCTTTGACAATTCTCGCGACCAGGGCAGCGGATACACCGTACCACCGGGCGGGGCAGGGGATCTGGACGACTCCATACCTTTTGCAGCGGAGTGGCGATGATGGAGTGGCAACCTATAGCGACAGCGCCGAAAGATGGCAGGAGGGTTTTGCTGTTTGTAGAGATGGGGGACGGCGAAAAAGGGTATGTGGTTGCCCGCTTTGATCTTAACGCGCCCGCTTTCGGGGAATACGGGTCAATGTCGTGGCAGCAGGATTTCGACCTTCCGCGAATTTCCGACAAAGTAGCCAAGTTCTGGGCGCGTTTGCCCTTCGGGCCCCAAAGCGCGGAGGGCGAGTGATGTTTATGCGGCGAGGTGTTTTGGGGGTTCTGCTAGGGGCGCCCGTCGCAGCCGCACAGGTTGCGAGTGGCGCTACATCACAGCTTAGTGTTGGTGAAGTTTCAATGACTGAGCCGCCGAAACCAGCGGAGGGTTACGACCTTTTCCGAGCGCTCGACAATTATTTCGATGATCGGCATTGGAGCCATGAAATCCCGCCGGAAATTGCCGCTATGAAGTCATGGTCGAATTGCTTCAAGCAATCGGAGGCGCGACGCAGGGCAATCAAAAGACGTTCACTGCAAAGACGCATCCATGAGATTTGGTACAGCGAAAATATCATCGACAAGGTGGGTAAGCTGAGAAAGGCCGCTGAAGAAATGGGCATACAGGAGTTTCCCCAATGACCCTCCGCACCATCACATGGAAGGGCACAGCCCATGGCTAAGCGCAAAAAACGTGCCACCACAAAGCCGCTTCCATGGAATGGCGATCACGGTACAGAAACGGCACTGGCAAAGGCTGGGACTGAACTTGAGGAATTGGAGGGCCCCAATCGCATGGCCCGTCGTCGCAGGGTCCAGCAGAGCGCGCGCTGGCGCAACAGGTTGAGCAATAGGCAATACCAAGCCGCCCTGGCGATTGAGGAGGCTTACCAGCGCGCCCAGGCGCTTGGATCGGGCGGGGATAGCATTGGCAAGTACATGGATCTTCAATGCACTGTCGATAGCAGCCCTAAGCCAAGTGCAACCGTCGCCGCGCAGATTGATGCTGTAAGCCGTCTTGCTCACGTGATGTCAGGGGTCCACATCGACGCGCGGCCTGTCATTGAGCATATCTTTTGGCACCAACGTCCAATGCGGGATTTTGTGCAGGGCAGGGGCCATTACAACCACAGCGCACAGGTGAAGGTCGCACTAGATTTGGTGGCAAACAAACTGCGGTATTGACGGGAAACGCTAAATGGGCCATTTTGGCATTATCGCAAGGGGTGCCGGTTGGTG
>CALFRH010000437.1 GCA_937919225.1 uncultured Parvularcula sp. | reverse complement strand
ACCATGAGCTGACCGAGCGGTTGGCTTGGCGTCCGTCCCTGCGGGTGGAGCTTCGCCTCCACGGTATCAGAAACCTCTTTTACGCCGCCGTTTTCTTGGCACTGGGCGTAGCGATGCCCCACGGGTTGTGGGCGTTGGCGTTGGCTGTGATCCTCGGCACCGAACTCATCATTACCTTGATTGACTTTGTGGAGGAGGATCGGACCCGCGCCCTGCCGCCGAGTGAGCGGGTAACCCACACTCTCTTGGCTCTTAATTATGGCGTGATTCTCGCCTTGTTTGCGCCGGTGCTGTTGGCGTGGGTGGCCGCCCCCACCGGTTGGCAGCTGGTCTTTTGGGGCTGGCCCACTCTCATGATGGTGGGCGCTGCGTTTGGCGTTGCGGTCTTTGGCGCGCGCGATTTGGCGGCGGCCCGGCGGCTGGGTCGGCTAAAACGGCCTGCTTCAGGTGATTTGTGGGCGGAAGGCGGGCAGCGCCAGCATGTGTTGGTGACCGGCGGGACCGGCTTTGTGGGGCAACGTCTGGTGGCGGCCCTTGTTGCCGCGGGGCAAGAGGTGACCGTTCTTACCCGCGATTCGAAGAAGGCCGCTGGGCTTCCGGTGCCCTTGCGGGTGATCACTGATCTTGCGCAGATTGCGGACGATGAAAAAGTCGATGTTGTTATCAACTCGGCAGGACAGCCGGTGGCAGATTTCCTCTGGACGGCCCGCTATCGGCGGCGGATCCTATTCTCTCGCCTACGGATGATCCGAGCCATTGAGCGCCTTATCGGCCGGCTTGAGGTAAAGCCTCAAACCTTCATCACTGCCTCGGCCATTGGAGCCTACGGGGTGAGCGGTGATCATCCTATGGATGATTATAGCCCGCTTGAGGATGATGGCAGCTTTTCTTACCGCAGCTGCGCCATGATCGAGCGGGCCGCGACTCGAGTGGCCGCTAGCGGGGTGCGGACTGTCGCCCTACGGATTGGCCTTGTGTTAGACACGGAGGGTGGGCCGCTAGCGCGGATGCTGCTCCCGTTCGAGTTTGGCTTGGGCGGCCCGTTTGGGGAAGGGCGTCACTGGATGAGCTGGATTACAAGGGATGATCTTGTTCGTCTTATAGGTCATGTCGTGCGGACGCCGATGCTTGACGGTCCTGTCAATGCGACTGCCCCGCGGCCGGTCACTGGAGAGGGCTTTGCAAAGGCCCTGGGCCGAGCGCTTCACCGGCCTGTCTTGTTCCGGGTGCCAGCCACCCTCCTGCAGAAAGGCCTTGGGGACCTTGGCCGCGAGATTTTTCTTGGCAGCCAGTATGTGCTTCCCACCAAGGCGCAAGGCACGGGCTTTGTCTTCCGCACTCGGCGGATTGAGGCGGCATTCGCTGAACTGTTGGGGGAGGAGGAGCGGGAAGAGCCTCGCCCAGCGCCCAAGGGGGTGCTGGCGTTTGACTGAGGCAACAGTCGATCTCCTCTCCCAATGTCATTCCGGCTGACGCGAAGCGGAAGGCCGGAATCCATACTGTAGAAATGTCAGTATGGTGCAAAAATTCCATAGCTCAAGCTTGTGGATCCCTGTCCCCGGTGCAAGCCCGGGGCAGGCTTTCTGCTTACAGTAAGAACCGGGATGACAGATGAAGTGGCCAAACGACTTCACCTACCGTGCGTTCGTGTACCCACCATCAAGGGGAATGGTCGTCCCGGTGATATAGTCAGCAGCGGGGGAAGCAAGGAAGGTGCTGAGCGCAATCATATCCGCGGGCGCCCCGATGCGACCGAGGGGCAATTGGTTACCCACTGCTTCTTGACCGGCTTCAGTCCCCAGGAGGAAGGCCGTCATCTTACTGACAAAAGGGCCAGGCGCGATGGCATTTGCCGTGATCCTGTCTTTCGCCAGAGGTTTGGCCAGCACCCGGGTTAGATGGTGCACCGCCGCCTTACTGGCGGAATAGGCGTAGTTTTCCATCTGCGGAATTGTCAGCCCGTCCACTGAGCCGATATTAATGACGCGGCCCCGGCCTTCAGCCTTTGCCGCGGCGCGGAGAAGAGGCAGCATTTTTTGGGTGAGGAAGAAAATGGACTTCACGTTGAGATCCATGGTCCGATCCCAACCCTCTTCAGGGAAGACATCGAGCGGTTCGCCCCAGCTGGCGCCCGCATTATTAACGAGGACATCTACTTTGTCCTCTCGCTCGGCGATAAAAGCGGTGAAGGCTTCGCAGCCCTCCACCGTGGAGAGGTCAAAGGGGGCTGCGACACATTCGCCGAATTCACCGAGCTTCTTTTGCATCGCTTCGCAGGCATCGGCCTTGCGTGAGGTGATATAGGTCTTCGCTCCCCCTTGCAGAAACCCAGTGGCAATCATCTCACCGATGCCGCGGGTGCCGCCGGTCACGACAGTGACACGGCCTTTGAGGGTGAAAAGGTCAGCGACTTCATTCATTAGAAAATCTTTCTATTTTTTCCCATAATGGAGGCAATGTAATCTTCAAACCCTTTTGACATGGTGCGGTCTATGCTGGAACACATATCGAAAATCGAGATGAGAGATTGGCCTAGATTCTGGCACTTTGTTGCCCGAATGCGCCCGATCCATGCAACCTAGGTGGCAAAAAGACATGAAAATTCTAAGTGGGCTGTGGGAGATCATCTCCCCGAATAGGGCCCGAACGAGTGTGTGGATAGCCTTTGCCGGGCTCCTCGTAGCTGTCCTACTGGCAGACGCCCATCCATGGATGGATGGTGGCGTGGCGGAGACCTTTGCGGTCACCTTCGACGATATTGTTGAGTATTTCATTTTCGCGATAGCCTTTTTTATCGTGTTCTGGGTAGCGCTCGACAAAGTGTTCCAGCACCGGAAGCTGTCCCGACATCGCTGGCCCAAGCGCGAGCAGGTGATTAGTGAAGCAATCTTCAGTATGGCTACTCAATTCATCTTCCTCGCCGTTGCGATGTGGATGATGGTTGTCCTGTTCCCTGAACAGGCGCGCGCCAATCGGTATGAAGATGTCAGCGAATATGGTTGGGCCTATTATGCGCTGACCTTGTTTATCGTGTTTTTCCTTCACGATACGGCATTTTATTGGTTCCATCGCATGATGCATTGGCCGCCGCTCTATCGGTGGATCCATAAGACACACCATGAAAGCCGCGATCCAACGCCCTTCACCACATTCCATTTCCATCCCATCGAATCGATTTTGGAAGCGGTGGGCGGAAAGATCGCGCTCCTGACGGTGATGCTGACCATGCCCTGGCACCCCAGCATTGGCCCGATTTGGATGATGGGAATGATCATCTTTAATTCGATTGGCCATCTTGGGTATGAGATCTACCCCTCCTGGTGGCATAAGGTGCCGCTTCTGTCGAACAAGACAACCGCGATGCATCACTATATGCATCACCAGCGGGTGCGCGGGAACTACGCTCTTTACTTCCGGTTCTGGGACCTTGTCTGCAAGACGGAGTTCAAGGATTACGAAGCGCGCTACGACGCCATGTTCGAGCGGGAGCGGGAGGCCAAACGCAAGCGCAAAGAAGAGCGCGAAGCGGCTAAGGGGAGTGCCCCCCAGCCAGTGGAGCCTGAGCCGACAAGTGTACCGTTGGCGGAGTAGGGGGTGCCCCCCCTTACTCTTGCTCGACCATTTGGTTAACGGTCCGGTTAAACTGCGCTAGCGCGCCTTCAAAGCGACCGAACATCATGGTCGACTGTCCCGCGACGCTTGACTGAATGCTCTCACCAATTGTGAAATCCTCGTCGAGGGTGGTCATGGTGATGTCGTGATTGCGCTTCCAGTGAGCGTCTTGTTCGCCGTGGGTTGGTGCGAGGGTCGTAATCTGCAACGCGCTTTTGTCCGCCGCCAACGGGTTAAGTCGGATCCACACAATATGGTCCTGCATGACCAAGAGCTGGGACGAGGGAAAAAGCGTATAAAGAATATTTGCGTGATCTCTTAGGTGCCAGGTATCACGCGCAGCTTCTGTTAAGGTCGCCATACTGGTGCGCGGCAGCACCGCGCGCATATGGGGACCAAAAGATCGATAACTGGAGAGATTGTTTTCAAAATGCGGGCCGATTGTTTTCCGGTGCACGACCCGAAAGTGGTAGGCCTCAATCCCTCCCTCCACCAGGGTCTTCCAATTCGCATGGCGTATGACCTTGTCCTTAGCGGCGATTCTCATCTTCGGTAGATCTAAGGCATCAAGATTATCCGCAATGCCTTCAAACCACTGATCATTGGTAAGAGCATTGTCTTTCGACAAGGACACCCAGACAAAGCCGAACTGCACGGCACAGGGGAGCCGTTGAAGACCGAGATCCGCCTTATCAAGGTGAGGGAACCCTTCATCAAAATGTGGTGCACCGATCAGTTCGCCAGTGCTGGCATAGGTCCACGCATGGTAGGGGCAGGAGAAACGATGCTTGCACCCTGACATCTCCTCGACAAGCCGGGTGCCGCGGTGGCGGCATGCGTTGAGAAAAGCATGCACTGCGCCGGATTTATCGCGCGTGATCAGGATCGGCAAACCGCCCACATCCTGCCGAACAAATGAGCCCTCTTTAGGGAGCTCGCTGATATGCGCCGCAGCAATGGGCAGTTGGCGAAAGAGCTTTGTCTGCTCCGCTTCGAACCGACCGGGGCTGGCATAATGGTCAGCGGGATTGGTGGTGCTATCCTCCAAAAAGGCTGACATCGATGCCTTTAGCGCCAGCAACTCGTCAATCAGGGCTAACTCGGTTTGCCTGTCCATCGTTCGCACTCCTCGGTTCCGGTGCCATAAACTTACCGACCGGTAGGTATTTGACTTACCGGCTGGTAGGTGTCAAGGGAACAGCTATTCTCAAGGAGACCATCTTGGCATCCACAACCCGCGATCAGCTTCTGTCGACGGCCAGAAAACTCTTTGCTGAGCGGGGGTTTTATGGCGTCAGCATTGCCAATATTGCGGATGAACATGGCCTGACAAAGCAGGCTCTCCTCCATCATTATCCTAGTAAGGAAAAACTCTATGGGGAGGTGTTAAAAGAGATCTCTCAGGAGTTGGACAAGTTCAAAACAGCGAGTTTGTCTTCGGGTGACGCCCCTCAATCGCAGTTGAAGGCGTTTTTCCAAAGCATGATCCCGAAGACTGAATCGGATAGGATTCGGACACGCCTTTTGATGCGGGAGCTACTGGACAATATTGATCGGGCAGAGACCGCCGGGACCTGGTACTTAAAACCCTTCCTCAAAGATCTGATCCGCTTCGTGAAAACCGTTCCTGAATGGTCCGGCGCGTCTGAGGCTCAGGTGTCGGCGTTCCTTTATCAGACGCTGGGGGCGGTGACCTATTATGGCGTATCAGGACCGACACTAAAGGGTATTTTTGGTGAAACCGGTGCCAAGGCGCTTGGCCGCGCCTTTCCTGCCCAATTGGAGGCGATGATTGATGGGGCGCTGGATCACCCGCCGTCGCGCTCCCGCTGAGGCCCGCGTCACTGCACCCTGTTGCTGACGGCCCGGGCAATATCCGATAAGCGTTCTCCAACTGTTAGTATGTAACTTCGTGAATGGAGCCTCGCCCATGTCGATGGTGGTCAATCGCCGTGATTTGTCCTTTCAACTCTATGATGTGTTGAAGCTTGAAGAGATGCTGAGCGCCCAGCGCTTTGCGGCCTATGACCGGGCGGCGGTGGAGGCCATCCTCGACACCTGCCAGGCGGTCGCGGAAAGCCACTTTCTGCCCATCGCGGCGAAAATGGATGCCCACGAGCCCCAGTTTGTGGACGGCGAAGCCATCGTCTTGCCTGAGCTTCGGGCCGCTATTGATGCCTACACGGAAACCGGCATGTTTGCGGCAGGGTTTGATGAAGAGCTTGGCGGCCTCCAAATGCCCTATACGGTGCAATTGGCCGCCAATGGTATGTTCGCCACTGCCAACGTCGCTGCCCAGGGCTATGCCATGCTCACCGCGGGAGCGGCCAACATGCTGAATGCCTTTGGCTCGGCGGAGCAAAAGAAAACCTTCCTACCCCCAATGATTGAGGGGCGTTGGTTCGGCACCATGTGCCTGTCTGAACCCCAGGCGGGGTCTTCGCTATCGGATATTAAGACGAAGGCCGAACCGATGGAGGATGGCTCCTACGCCATTAGCGGATCCAAAATGTGGATCTCCGGCGGTGACCAAAACCTATCGGAAAATATTGTCCATATGGTGCTGGCGAAAATCCCTGGCGGCCCTCCCGGTGTGAAGGGCATTTCATTGTTCGTCGTGCCGAAATTCCGCGTGAATGCGGATGGATCTATCGGGGAGCGGAATAATATCGCCCTTGCTGGTCTCAATCACAAAATGGGCTATCGCGGGACCACCAACACGCTTCTCAATTTTGGGGAAGGGGGGGGGACGCTAGGGTTCTTGGTGGGGGAGGCCCATCGTGGCCTCGCTTATATGTTCCATATGATGAATGAGGCGCGTATCGGCGTGGGGCACGGTGCCTGTATGTTGGGGCTGGCGGGCTATCTGAACTCTCTCGACTACGCCAAAAACAGACCGCAAGGGCGTGCGCCTCTCAATAAGGACCCGGAGTCGCCGCAAGTGCCGATTATTGAGCATGCGGATGTTCGCCGTCTCCTTTTGGCCCAGCGGGCCTATGTAGAAGGGGCGTTGTCGCTTCTCTTTTATTGCGGTGACCTTGCCGATCAAATTCATCTTGCGACGGACAAGGACGAAAAAGAGCGTCTGAACCTATTGCTCGATATTCTGACGCCGGTGGCGAAATCCTGGCCCTCCGAATTCTGCCTTGAAGCCAATAAGCACGCGATTCAAGTGCTCGGCGGGTACGGATATACCCGCGATTATCCGGTGGAACGGTTCTATCGGGATAATCGGCTGAACCCTATCCATGAGGGGACCCACGGGATCCAAGGGATGGACCTTTTGGGACGAAAGGTACGCATGCAAGGCGGCGCGGCCCTCAAGCTCCTCTTGGGGCAAATGCAAACCACCATCGCTGAGGCGAAGGGCGGTGCCTTTGATGATGAGGCGGGTGAGCTAGAAGCGGCCATTGGGACGCTGGTGGAAACCACGATGGCGTTGGGGGCGGCGGAAAATGTGAACTTGGCGCTTGCCAACGCGACCGCCTATTTGGATTCCTTTGGGCATATTGTTATGGCGTGGATGTGGTTGCGTCAGGCATTGGCCGCCGAAGCGGGGCAGGGTCATCTGGGTCAAGATTTTTATGAGGGGAAGGTCACCACCTTGCGCTTTTTCTTCCGCTATGAGGTGCCCAAAGCGATCACGGGGCTCGCCCTT
>CALFRH010000436.1 GCA_937919225.1 uncultured Parvularcula sp. | reverse complement strand
TGCGTTCCCCATATTTTTCTCCTAGCAATTATTGTACCCTTTTTTCGCGGACCTTCCGCCCGCCCCGCCCTTTCCCGAACGTCCAGGAAATTGAACGCGATGAGATAGTTCCGGAAATTTCCATGCCTCGGGCGCGGTCCATTGCCTTGCGCCATGGCGCCAGCGTGAAGGTTTTTCCTCGCTCAATGACCGCGAATTTACCGTTCGGTCTGATCACGGACTGCGAGTAGGTGCCCTCGATCTGTCCTGACTTCGGCAATGGTTCGTATGATTTGCCGAGCTTCGCCGCCAATTCCTGACCCGTGTGGTCCATGCCCTGGCGCTTTAGCGCCTCAAATATCTCGGGCGTCAGTTTCGCATCCACATTCGTTAAGACACCAGCCTGAACCAAATGCTGCGTTCGCTTCAGTTTGGCAGCGTGAACATCCGCTCCAAATCCGCGATGGTCGGCTCGGAGGTGCACACCTTCATCCAGCCAGGTCAGACCCGGCGCGTCGATCTGTTCTTCTAAGCTGACCCAGCTTTCGATTTTGGTCTGAGGCTGTCGGTGTTTGATCTGATGGTCGCGAACGCGGTCCAGGTAGTTTTCTGGGATCGACCAACGGCCATCAGATTGGCGCTCTACGATTCCTTTTCGGCGCAAGGCTTCGAGCCGTCTGATATGGGCCTGAACAAAGGACTTGCTGGCGCGCGGATCTGCGGCGCGGTGCAGGTCTTCGGAATAAGCACCAGAATTCGTGGATGCGATTTGATGGATGGTCTTGTCGGAAGGTTTCGGCTTTGCGTCAGCTGGAGAGACACTGACAACCATCCCAGCTCGAATATCATTTAATTGATCATCGCCGGGCCCCCGAACGAGCATGGCGCGCCCGTCCATTGTATCCAAAACCATGTAGGGCTGATCATGCCCCTGCCCGCGCATCCCTTTTCGTAAGACCGCCCCGGTTACTGGCGTTGTAATTTCGCTCTCGGCTTGCACGGAACGGCCTTGGATGTCGCCAATAGACCGATGGATCTGTTTGATGATGTCTTTGCGCTCGGCGATCTCTTTTAGCGTTCGATCAAATCCTTCTGCAATTTGCCAGCGCGATCCTTTTACTCGTTTCGCCAATCCTAGGCGCTGAAGCGTTTGTAAGCGCGCTTTGTGAGTGGCTTGATATTGCAGACCAGAAGAGGCGAGATTGATCTCGCCGGTTTCGTTCATCAGTTTCTTCAGGTGCCGATCTAAATCAGTCGGGTGGTCCGCGCCCACTTGGCGCGCCATTTTCAGATCTTTTTCAAGCTGCGTTTGAGGACCGAGCTCAAGATCGACCAGTTCTTGCGCGCGCCCTCGCAATCCATGCGCAATGTAAGCTCTTGGGATGACAAGATCCTCTCCGCCCGCTCTTTTTCCGCGGATGACGATATGGGCATGCGGGTGTTCGGTATTGTCATGCACGGCAGCGACCCACTCTAGCGGCGTATCAAGGTCGCGTTCCATTTGAGACACGAGGTCTCGAACAAACGGATTGAGGTCTGACATTTCACTCGCATCTTCTGGCGATACGATAAACCGAAAATGGTGGCGATCCGTTTTGGCATTTTCCGCGAAGACGTCTTTTTCGACATCACCACTCTTCTCATTGAACAGATGACCCTGTTCTTCCGAGCGTACGGCGCTGTCTCGACTGATATAACGAAGGTGTTCTCTCAACGCCTTTACCGACGATACGGAATGGCGAACGACGCTGGCTTTCACAATGACGCGCCGACCATATGTTTGACGCACCCATTGTTTGGCCCGGTAACGCATTCTACCACCAGACGGCCCTGCCCGACTGATCGAGCGACTGACTTGGGACAGGTATGATTTTGCGCGCCCCATTTTGCCGCCAGATCTGATGCGCCCCAGGCGGGGTTCAAATGGGTTTTCGGGGCGTTCAACCATTTGAGGAAATCCGTGACGTATCATGATCTTCCGTGACATGGCGCGGTCGCAGACTGCCGTAAACACTGAGCATTCCGAGGATTCGCAGCGCTGCGACAAAGATAGCAGCGCCATAGAAATTGATGTGCAGACAAGGCGTTAGACCCCGTATGGCGCCGTCCCCTTTTATCTTGCCCTGCGCGCCCTTTCCCCGCGCCCCTCCCTTTCCGACAATATCCGACCACCCCATCATTCGACTTCTCCGATGAATTTCACCTGCCCAATAAGATCGCTGTGGCCGACACTTCCGAAGTATCGACTGTCGAACGATTGATCATAATTGACCGATGCGAGAAGGAATTCACCCGCTTCTAGACTGCGACAACCTTCCGGCTGCACCGGCATTTCCCGCCTTTGGCTATCAGTTGAATAGATTTCAAAAGGCACGAAATCGGCGACAATCAATGAGCCACCACGGATACAAAACTGCGATCCTGGCGCCGCAATAATGGTCTTAATGACAGGCACATCTTTGGGCAGGTAGCCTCGCGAATGCGCGAGTTGCGCCGCCCATTCTGGAATATTTGCGGCGACCAAGTCGCCGATTTTATAGTCGTTTGAATGAATGACTTTGTACCATCCAATCGACGCGCTTGGACTGGGATTATAGATGAGCACGGGCTGTTTTTCGACAGCGCCAACCGCAACAAGGCATAGTCCAGCTCCGAGCAATGCCAAGGTAAGTCTGCGCTTCATGGAAGCCTCTCGAGCACACGGTCGATGAGACTACCCACGCTTGTTCCAGCCTGTATTCGATGGCTGATTTGCTGCCACAAAAGCGGATCGTTTCCTTCGAGCTCGCCTTTTGCTCTGATTTCATCGAGATGGCTCAAAAAGGCTTTGCAAGTGTCTTTCCCTCGAACGCTCAAAAGAACTTGCGCGCCTGGAAACACCCCCGGGATTTGAGAAAAGTTCGCTTTTGGATGTACGGCTTGAAGTACAAATATGAGCCAGGATTGTGTGCCATATTTATTGGCTTCCCAACGCTCATATCCAAACACGCTCCCCGGTAAAAAGGCAGCAAGGCTGCGTTGCCAATCGAGACGCACAAGCCGCTTAGGCGCCCCGAATAGGATGCGATCATTGCGTCTCCTCTTGCGCCAACGGATCGCGGCAAGGGTCAGATTATCCGACATGGGTTTTGCCCTCATCGTCGGAATACCGATCTAGCTCTTCGATCGTATAGACGACCTTTCCGCCATGTTTACGCCAGGCAGGGCCGGTGTTACGTGCGCGCCAATTGGCAAGCGTTCTAACTTTTACGCGAAGATATTCAGCGGCCTCTTTTGCCAGCAGAAACTTTGGAGAAAACGCTTTTCCTTTTTTTGAATCGCTCATCACTCGACCCCACTCTACCTGTTCCGGAGCGCATTCCTTTGCGGCTCCTGAAGAGAGATGAAGACGAGTCGGTATAGTTAATTGAAGCCTGTTTTTTTGCAGATTTGCTAATTCCAGGGTGATTAACCATAAGCGCCGGACTGATTTTTCTACGTTAAGATCAAGGACGAGCGGCTTCTGACTGCAATAGATGCTGCAGTTAAAACGTAAAAAACCCAATCCGAAATAGTCTCGGATTGGGCGGTAATTTTAGTCGATAAAGATATCTAGCTTGGGTTCCAGAGAATGACGTGACGCCCCTCTTTTCCTTTGACTGGGGCGAGGTTTGCATAGATCCGGCGCGGTCCAATTTGAGGATCGGCAAGCGTTATGGAGATATATTCGCGTCCGGTATTTTTCGCTTTTCGGACCCAGCCGCCTCCAATTTCTGTCGATGTTTCGCCGGCAAATATCCGGTAATCAGGCTGTCCGTCCATTTCTTTTTCGGTGTTTTTATCGAGCCGAATTGCGGCGGCGAGGTTCATCATTGCAAGGCTACCTTCAAAGCCATTCTTGGTTTCGCTGACATATCCGAGTGCGTTGGCCATGGTGTTTTTCCTTTCGTTTCCATGTTGTCTGAGAGGGCCCTTTTGCCCTCGTCGACGCCGGACCGATTGAACGGCGGTGAACGGGCCTGAACCGGTGACGGGCGCAGCGCAGCGAAGCACTTCAGACAGCGCAGAATTTTGCGGGGCGAGGAGCCGCAACGCGGCGGGGAAAATTCTTCGATGGCAAAAGTTTCAGGCCAGTTCAGCGTCGTTTAGGTCACACGGCATGAGACGGGAACAAAGGGCCTTGGGCGCAATTTTGGTGACGAGAAAACACCGTCTCGCGCACGAGGGTTTCAAGTAAAAACGAATGCAGGCTCGCGGTCTAACGATGGGATCGCCTGCAACCAAACTCATACAAGTACAGACAAATGGAGCGCTGCGCCCGCATACTCTGTGCTGGGAAGTATCGCTTAATCTGGTTGGTGGCAGGGGCTTACAAATGACGAATGTTTTAATCCTGAAACGGCACTTTCGCTGGGCACGCGTAATCTAGGATGCACAGATCGGACTTCGCCTCGGCCGAATGAAGCGAGAGGCCAAGCGCCCAGGCAGGCTGTTTCCAATTGACTTTCGTGAAAGGAAAACCATCTCGATCACGCGCCGGATCGCGGTCGGTTTCACCCCAATCATAGTCGTGTATGGAGATTATCGGCGCACGCCTGTCCACCCAGATTTCGGTCACGTACTGGTTTTCGATCACGAGCGTTAGTCTTGGCCGCGGTCCCAAATGAGTAAAAATCGACATGGGTTTCACCAGCTCCAGAAGACATGAACCGCGTCAAATCC
>CALFRH010000435.1 GCA_937919225.1 uncultured Parvularcula sp. | reverse complement strand
GGGATCTCAAACCCCATCATATCACGATCCGTTTGCTGAGCCGCATAAATGCTGATCGATCCGCCCGACTGTTCGGCCGCCATCCAGAAAAGACCGCTAAAGACGCCCATAAAGCCGATGACGATCAACCGATCGCGTTCAACCCTACTCCGGCCGCGCCGCTCCCGCTGCTGCCGTTTATAAGCACGCGCGGGAGGTGTATGCGGAATGTGTCCTAAATATGTCTGTTGACGAAGCGTGTAGATAATTGCCGCAACCAACATACCAACACCAGCCGCGGAAAAGCCGTAATGCCACCCAAACTTCTCCCCCAAGGTTCCCGCAATAAGGGCGGAAAAGATGGCGCCGGTGTTTACCGCAACTTGATATAGAAAAACGCCATTTTCCCGCTGCGGATCATCGTCCTTATATAGGCGCCCAATGACGCTATAGGTGCTGGGTTTAAAGAAGCCTGTCCCCAGAACAATAAGACCCGCAGCACCGTAAAAAGAGTACCCCATACTGAGATAAGCCAACTCAAGCGCTTTCATATCGACCTGCGAGCCGCTCACCGATCGCGCTGTAGAAAGAGCCTCGAGAGCCGCGCGAATTTCCGGCGTAATTGTCAGCCCACCTATCGGTACGCTTGTGAGCTGATGAAGAATCTCCCCTAAGGGATAGCCTGACACGAAGCCAATAATCCAAGGAAACAAGACAGGCCCAACCATAAGGAAGTGACCGATACACATAAGAATCGCCCCGACCAACAGGGAGCGGCGCGGCCCTAGCAGGTGGTCTGCCATGTATCCCCCAATGATCGGCGTCATATACGCTAAAGCAATGTAAGCGCCGTAAAACTGTAGGGCTTGAACTGTGGTCCACCCGAAGCCACCCGAAGTGATTGGTGCAATGAGGAATAGCACCAATAGCGCCCGCATGCCATAAAAACTGAAGCGTTCCCAGACTTCAACAACCGCGATCAGGTAAACCCCAGCAGGGTGACCGCGAAAAATATCGGCAATCTTCTGTTGAGGTGAAGCACCTAGGGGCCTGTCTGTCACCATTCTGCCTTCGCCTACCCTTACTCACTCATCATGATGGTTTAAATACTGATCTTAAACGGATGACTTTATTCAACCTCTGAGAAGAGCGGTCGCACAAGCTTCACCACCGCAAAAAGAATGACGGACGACACCGCGAAAACACCAGCGATCCAAAGGAATTGCTGCCCCATGGATGCGGAACTCGTATAGTCCATTGCTCCTGCATATCGCCCCCCTAACAGGTAACCGATGGAGACAGACAGGAACCAAATACCCATTCCCTGACCCACATATCGGTCCGGCATCAGCTTGGTCACGAAACTCAATCCAATTGGTATAAGAATTATCTCGGCACAGGTCTGCGCCCAATAGACGAAAACGAGCCACCATGGCGACGCAAGAGCGCCCTCCGTAACCCCAGAAGCAGCAACGCCAATGGCGGCGAAGGCAAGAGCTGTAAACATGATAGCCAACGCAAACTTTGCCACCACTGGAGGGTTTCTTCCATCTCGGTCCAGATGAACCCAAAGCCAGGTGAAAAAGGGCGTCATCAGCAGGGTGAAGGCTGGATTAATGGCCTGGAACCACCCTGTCGGAATATCAAAACCCCAAACGGTTTTCGCCGTATATTTCAGCGTAAATAAGTTGAAAGATGAGCCCGGCTGCGACAATCCCAGATAAAACAAAATCGCACCGAAGAAGAGGATGAGCAAACCACCAACATTCATCTTCTCACGGCGGCTAAGGTCTCGCGATAAAAATAGAAACGAAAAATACCCAACAGCGATAAAAAGAAGGAAGATCCCGATTCCATCCAAAATGAGACTGATTTCAATACTGATATTTGCAAATAATAAAAGCAAGATGATGGCGATCACAACCGCCACACACACGCCCACCACTGCTCTCGTAATAGGCCCCAGCGCCTCTCCCTCTTTTCGCCCCCCCAAGCCAGCGCTCACAGTGCCGATGCGAAGCGCGAAGATTAGCTGAACGATGCCAAGAATCATACCAACACTTGCGCAAGCAAACCCAGCACGAAATCCCCAAATCTCTGCAACACCGCCTACGACGAATGGACCAATCAGTGCACCCACATTAATCGCAAGATAAAAAATATAAAATGCCGTGTCCCGACGAGCCCCACCCTCGGGATAGAAGAAAGAGATAACCGCACTAATGTTTGGCTTAAGAAGGCTAAGCCCCAGCACGATAAAAAACAGCCCAAGATAAAAGATGTTCAACTCAGGGGAAAAGGCGAGGATGAAATTCCCGATCATCATCAGGATTGCACCCAACAAAATAGCGTGTACAGATCCTAATACACGGTCGCCGAACCATCCGCCCATCAACGATGTCATGTAAGCAACGGACAAGAACAACCCATAGACAGAAGCAGCGTAATCCGCCTCAAGCGAGAACCCTTGCGCTGTATCCACCAGAAAGAGGACGAGAATCGCCCTCATCCCATAATAAGCCAACCTCTCCCAAACTTCGGTCATCGCCATCACCGCAAGGCCGGGGTGATGGTCATGCAAAAAAGAGGGTGTATACTTACGAAGTATCGCACTCATGGGTGATTTGCCTTCATCCGGTAGCTTTTGAGACTGAAAGCACTCTTCACGCACTTTCCCGGCGGAGAATTTCAACGCCCATATCACAAATGGGCGACTGAGGTGATTTTGTGGACAACCTCTCTAGGAAGAGCGCGCCAATCTTTCGTCCGATATCATAGCCCCGGACACGGACTGTCGTCAGAGCAGGGTTTAAAGACTTTGCAATCTCTATATCGCCAAATCCCGTGATCGCGACATCATTCGGAATCTTATATCCATGCCGCTGCGCCGCCAACAACGCGCCAACGGCCAATATATCATTTGTACATAAGACAATATCGTGATCTTCACGCAGATCATGGAGCCGACCGAAAGCGTCCCCTCCTGCTTCAATGCTGATGTCATCAGCTTCGCAAATAGATCGCTTTTTGACCTTAAGCTTCGCTTTTCTAAGGCCTTGCAAAAACCCATCGAGCCGGCGTTGAGTTCGGTTATCCGTCGTCGTTGGCGCCGTAATAATAGCAGGGTTCCGATACCCCCATTCCGCCACCAACCGTCCCATCTCAGCCGCCGCATCGAATGCAGAAAACCCAACAACCATATCGATTGGATCTTCAGGCAAATCGAACGTCTCGATCACGGAGATATTGTTTTTTTGCAGCGCCATTCGCGAGACAGCAGAATGCGAAACGCCGGTCAGGACCAGCCCATCGACTTGCCGCCCAATGAACGTTTTGATGAGCTTATCCTCTCTCCTCCGAGAATAATCTGTACTCCCCATAAGGAGCTGATAACCTTGCGGCCCGAGTATGTCCCACATGCCTTGGGTGAGATCAGAAAAGATAGAGGTCCGCAGTGTTGGATTGATGATCGCAATAATCTGGCTGCGGTTCGATGCTAAGTTCCCCGCCACCAGGTTGGGCACATAGCCGGTCTTCTTAACGGCGTCGGCAATAATCTTTCGCTTTTCCGCTGACACCAAGTCGGGGCGATTGAGCGCCCGTGACACTGTCATCGCCGACACACCCGCCGCGCTCGCCACATCTTCGATACGCACCCGAGCGCTACCGCGGGACGTCGGGGTCATCTCATTCTCCGGCGCCCCCTTTGCTCTCCGGGATCTCGTTTTTGATGTGACTATTTTTTCAGACATAATGCGTGTATTTGGCAAATTTGACTGTTAACGCTATCACGTCAATTCTAATTACGCTATACCCTTACTGCTGCCGGTTAGAATAAAAGGGCTCCATGTGATGACATCGTCACAGAACATCAAAACCGCTTTCGTTACCGGCGCCGCTGGCGGTATTGGAAGGGCGATCACGCGCGCCTTTCACCGCGCGGGGGTTCGTGTCATTGGCGGCGACATCGTCAAACCCGACTTGAGCAGCGATGATCCGTCTAACCCTGATTTGTGGCTGTCCTTTGATGTCACATCAGAGGACGCCGTACAGTCGGCCTTTACCGAAGCGCTCGCTAGGGTCTCGGAAATCGATATCCTCGTGAATAACGCCGGGTTGGTTCGTATTGCACCCATTGAAGAGATGAGCCTGGCAGCTTGGCACGAGACCATGGATGTCAATTTGACGGCGAGCTTTCTTTGTTGCCGTGAGATGGTTCGGCATATGAAAAGCCGAGGGACAGGCGGGGCAATCATCAATATCGGCTCAACCGCGGGGCGTGTGGGTGTCAAAAATCATGTCCACTATTGCGCGTCGAAAGCTGGCCTCCTTGGGCTAACCAAGGGCCTGGCCCTTGATTTGGCCCCTCACCAGATCACCGTCAACGCTGTTTGTCCGGGTCCAACAGATACGAAGATGCTGGATGACGTCATGGAGGAACAATGCGACCTCCAGGAGATAGATCCAATGGAATATGAGGCACGCATCGTGTCCTCCATCCCCCTCGGGCGGAAGGTCTCACCAGATCATATCGCCGAAACCGTCATATTTTTGGCATCTGAGCAAGCTAGCAGCATCACCGGCCAGACCCTGAGCGTCGATGGCGGCATCGTTCGTCTGTAAAACTGAAGAGAACCAACAATGCCGCAGATCGATCTCAACTGTGATTTAGGCGAATCGTTTGGCATGCACAAA
>CALFRH010000434.1 GCA_937919225.1 uncultured Parvularcula sp. | reverse complement strand
ATTGAGTTCGATTGTGAAGCGGCGGCGCTTACGATCATATTTGAGATTTTCCGCTTTCAGAACAGCGTCCTGTACAGCGCTCGAAATCACTTCCAGATCAGCCATATCCGCTGCGATCAATCGCAATGCCCTGCCCTCAGCCATGAAACGCTTTAGTCTCCGTCAACTCGCACAATATTGGCGCCGCAGCCTGTCAGTTTCTCTTCCAAACGTTCAACCCCGCGGTCCAGGTGATATATCCGATTCACCTGTGTCTCACCTTCGGCTGCGAGTCCAGCGATGACGAGTGAGACAGACGCGCGCAAGTCCGTCGCCATGACGGGCGCCCCGCGCAGTTGTGGCACGCCCTGAACGATAGCTTCCTTGCCTCGAACTTGAATATTGGCGCCCAGACGCGACAGTTCGGGCGCGTGCATGAACCGGTTTTCAAAGATATTTTCCCGGATCACGCTCGTGCCGTCCGAGATTGACATCAGCGCCATGAATTGTGCTTGCAGATCCGTCGGGAAGCCCGGATGTGGCTGCGTATCAATGTTTATGGCGATCAGGGACGACCCATTCCGCCGAATTCGGATCGTGGCGGCGCTTTCGTCGGCGTCCACCCCGACCCCACAACGTTTCAAGGCATCGATCAATGCCCCCAAAGCGGCCACCGGCGCCCCTTCCAGAGTGACATCACCACCAGCCGCCGCAGTTGCCATTGCATAGGTGCCGGCTTCTATTCGATCCGGCATCACCGCGTGCTGGGCGCCAGACAGGCTCTCGACCCCTTCGATCCGCACCGTCGCCGTCCCAGCCCCGGAAATCCTGGCACCCATACTGTTCAGACAATCGGCGAGATCGGCAATTTCCGGCTCTCGCGCAGCGTTTTCCAGCACCGTTTCGCCTTTCGCCAATGTCGCCGCCAGCATGGCATGCTCCGTTGCGCCAACCGATACGAACGGGAAGACAATTTTCGCGCCTTTCAGACCGTGAATCGCCGCGGCTTTGACATAACCTGCTTCCACTTTCAGATCGGCGCCCATGCCTTCGAGCGCCTGCAAATGAAGATCCACCGGCCGCGCGCCAATGGCGCATCCGCCGGGCAGAGACACGGTCGCGTGCCCTTCGCGCGCCAGCATCGGCCCGAGCACATTAAAGCTCGCGCGCATTTTGCGCACCTGATCATAGGGCGCGATGGTTGAGGTCAACTCTGCCGCATTAAGTCGGCATTCGCTATCGCCTTTCGGCCAATAGACCTCCACGCCGAGACTCGCCAGGAGTTGGCTCAAAAAACGTGTATCCGCCAGATTGGGCATGTTCGTCAAAGTCAGGGGTTCACGCGTCAACAAACACGCAGCCATGAGCTTCAGAGCGGAATTCTTGGCGCCGGAAACCGGGATAATGCCATTCAGCTTTTGCCCGCCGGTAATTTTCAAACTGTCCATGCTCCGTGTCTATAGCGACGCCGACGGCGAACGAAAGGCGCAATTGCGGCGACACCGCAGCACGTTCTTAACAGGCTTTGACAATTTATCGAATATCGATATATATCGATTATGACTGCAAGAAGATATGGATTTGAACCCGGCGATGTTGTCGCCATCCCTTTTGGAATTGGCCTGTCGCATTATGGCATTGTGACAGCGCAAGGCACGGTGATTTCGAACTCGCGCAAGCATGGCGGCGTGATCGAGCAAAGCCTGGCGGACTTCTCCAATGGCAAACGTGTCCGCCTGTGTGAGCGCACCGACGCGCTGGGGGGTGCAATTGCCGAAACCCGTGCCCGTCGGCGGAAGGGACAAAATTATCACCTCACCGAATCAAACTGTGCGCATTTCTCGCGTTACAGTCATCGACAGAAGCCGACCTCGATTCAAATCGCCTCCGCCACGGCAAGAACCTTTGCGGACATGATATTTGGTGGGCGAAGGTAAGCTCAGCGATCAGGTTTTCTCTGGGCGGTCAAGCGTCTGATCTGTAGACTTCGCCGTGCGCGATGCGGCTTTGCGGCGTTTGAGATTGTCTCTCAGCGCCGCCTTGAGGCGGTCTTCACGTTCGGGGGTCTTGGTTTTGTCAGCCATGATTGCTGTGTTTGTCCAGAAACGGTCTTTTCATCTTGTCATGCTTAAGCTAATCCCCGGCAACACAAAAGGCCGCGGTAGCTCAGTGGTAGAGCGCATCATTGGTAATGATGAGGTCGGGAGTTCAATTCTCCCTCGCGGCACCAGTTTTCATTACATTTTTTGACCAATTGCGAGCGCTCGCTAACAATACCGCGCCGCATATTGCGACATTTACCGGAACAAAGCATGATTTCCACAACACCCCTAAAGGGGCATCAACGACAGAGGAGTCGGTAAAATGAAATACTATCTCGACTGTGAATTTAACGGCATGGGCGGCGAATTGCTTTCAATGGCTTTGGTGCCAGAGGCAGGCAATCCGCTTTATCTGATCCGTGAGGACATTCCCGAAGACCTAGACCCGTGGGTGGCCGAGAACGTGATGCCAATCATGCACGCTGATTACCGCGGGCACGCGAAGGCGCCCGGTCAGGTTCTGCCACTAGCAGAATGGGCTAAAGCGATTGAATCGTATCTCTACGGCGACATTGCTGTGACGATTATCGCCGATTGGCCGGATGACATCAAATACTTTTGCGAGCTGGTTATAACCGGCCCGGGTCAAATGATTGAAGTTCGACCCAGCATCGCATTTGAGATGATCCGAGTGGATGCCTACCCGACAGAATTGGTCGGCGCTGTGCAGCACAATGCGTATTGGGATGCCTTAGCGCTTCGAAAGAAGCTTGAGACAGCCTAACACCCCTAGGGGCTGGAAGCAGAGAAGGAATGGAGAGATGGAGCTTGACCGCCAGCAGACAGAGGAGCTGAGACGATTGCTTCTGGATGCGGTAAGATCGTTCTCCGAAGACTCTGAATCGCTTTCAGATCGCATATACTGGATTATTGAAACGAAGCTTGAGGAAGAATGAGATGGAACGGAAACTGGGCCTGAACACAAGCCTTGAGGCTCAATTGCGTAATATAAAGAAGTTTGTTGATCGGCCCGAGCCTGATGTCGAAGAGCTTCAACTGGCCTTTATCAGCCTGCTTGACCTACTGATAGAGCGCGAGCAAATTCGCCCTGTGCGTGGGATCATGAGCGATTACGCAGGAAACGGAAACCCTACTGTGCTCGGATAACCTAACCCCTAACCGGGCTTATGTGTGAAGGAGATGGAAGATGAAACAGGATGAAAAAGAAATCGCGAACCGCTGGCGTATCGCTCAAGTCCAGTGGGACTATCTCATGATGCGGAATGTCGCCAACATTTCCGTCGAAGAGAAAATGAAGCTTGATCTGGAGGTTGAGCGGGCGCGACAAGAGCTTTCCGACGCAGAGATGCTTTACCGTAAGATGATCTCTGACCGCGTGAAACGAGAGCGGCTGAACTAACCCGCCAGCTTCACCACCTTTGCCCCGCCTGAAACGAAAAAACCCCGACAGCGCGACGCATAAGTACGTCCTCTGTCGGGGCTTCCACTGATCTTACGGCAACCCCGCTTGGGGGCAAATAAGCGACTCGCCCGTCAGTGTTCTTAATGTGGGGGGAGAATGTGGCGGTTCAATGGTGGTAAGTGCTGCGAGCCGGGCACGCTATCCGGCATCTCTTCGCTCTGGGCTACTATACTGTCGGGCGATCAACCCCGCAGTGTGTTGGGACGCTTTCCAACCTCCGCAGCCTTTAGAATCTACTCGAAACCAGTAGCAATGACAAGGGAAACAATATAGAGTCAGAGCATGGAAATTAGGCTAGCAATCGTGTTTGAAGTACCCGAATCTGATCCGCTCAGGCGTATCGATTTGCCACCAATTGAGGCGTTTCTTTCAGAGGAAGAGTGCTGGAAGTTTGTGCAGAGTCAGAAGGTCTCGGACAAGGCAAATCTGAATGAGCTTATCGAGTTGAACAAGTTCTTTATGGCTACCTGTGAACCGCTCAAAACAGTC
>CALFRH010000433.1 GCA_937919225.1 uncultured Parvularcula sp. | reverse complement strand
GCTGGATTTGGACGTAGATCTGCAGGCAACGGACAACGCCAAAGCCCTGCTGGGCAAACAACGCCATACTGTGAAGCACATTCCGGCTATGCCGAGGCAGGAAGTCCCCAACTTCTACGCAAGCCTCGACGAAGGATCAGTCACACACCTTGCACTCAGGTTCCTCATCCTGACCACCGTCCGAACCTTTGCTATCCGTCATTGTCGGATCGATCAGATCAGTGGAGCCACATGGGAAATCCCGGCTGCCAATATGAAGTCCGGGGAAGACTTCAGAGTTCCGCTTTCCACAGAAGCTCAAGCGGTGATCGAAGAAGTCACGAAGTTTTCGCGAGACGGCTTCCTATTCCCCAGCGTCCGAAAGGGGGTCATCTCAGATGCAACCATGGCAAGGTTGATGGAACGACGGGAACTTGAGGCCAGACCTCATGGCTTTCGCTCCAGCTTCCGAGATTGGTGCGCCGAAGCCACTGACGCACCGAGGGACGTAGCCGAGTATTCATTGGCTCATTCCGTGGGTAGCAAAGTCGAGCGGGCGTACCGAAGGACCGACTATTTGGAGGCCCGGCGGGTCTTACTCGAACGTTGGGCCGGACACGTCACCGGACAAGGTTCGCAAGTCACTAGAATGGCCACTCCATGAAGGGCGTCCATCACGACATCGCTCAGAGCGAACCAGATGCCATGGGACAGCGAACCCAGATCAAAATCAGCATCCCACTTCCCAAGCCGAACTCCGTTGAAGAAGTGAGGCATTCTCTAGCTGACACACAATCTGGGCTGTCAGCGGCATTTGAAAAAGCCGAAGAACATCGAGAGCAGGGTTTTCCAAGAAATGTACGAGAAGCTCATCAGTGGGCCAACGAAGTCGCAGACGGAGACGCAGAGTTACATTCAAAATCATACGAAATGTTTGTCGTGGCGCAGGGACTAAAACGCGCCCTAGACTATCTCGAAGATGCTGCGGTGGAAATCAAACAGGATTTTGAGCAGGCGCTGAATGTTGCTTTTACCGCCGGGAGCAACTTCCGTCTTGCGGTATCGCGTGAACGCCATCTTGAAGATCTGGAGCGCGAACTCTCTCAAGCCAAAGCTCGGGAACGCGGTCGCGACGAAACACGCCGCATTACCGAGGGCTGCAATCGGGAACTGTTTATCTTTATGCTCAAGCGCCTCAAGGGAAATGGTGACGGCAAGAAACCGAGTGTCATGGAAGTGGCCAGAGCCGCTGCTGAAGAGGGCTTAGGCGCTAAAACTGGCGACCTGGAGAAGAACGCGCAAGCAAATCGCTCTAGGTTCAACCGTTGGGTTCGGACTAAGCGGGGAGGTTAGCTGTACGGGTCTCACGCACGTACAGACACATCTGGAGTAACTCTGATTCTCAAGGAAACAAACAGAGTGGATCAGAGTAATGATGTTTGAGACGACCCAAGAGGTACTCGCGAGAGTGCCATTCAGCAGCCCAACGATGTACCGGCTCATCAAGCGGGAGCAGTTCCCGCGACCAATCAAGATCGGACGAAGATCGTACTGGCGACCTGAAGAGGTAGATGCTGCGTTAGAAGCGTTCGCAAACGCCCGACGATAGTCTCTCGCGACAACTTCCCCTTACCGAAACTCCTACAAACGCCAGTTGCAACTGGTTGCAAGTCTGCGTGCCCCTATCCCAGACGCGGTGACCAAACATGCACGCCCAAGGCCATCCGAGAGAAGCGCCATGCCTATGAAAACACCGTATCGAGTGATCAACCCACCTGAGTTCGTCTTTGCATATCGAGACCGCGTCCGGGCACTTCGCAATCAAAACTGGAACTCGCTCTATAATGCCTTCCAGTCGGGTAATCGGAAGAAACTGCGGAGAAAGAAGGCTTTTTACTTTGAAAACGAGGCAAACCGAGCCGCGTACCTGTATGAGGCGGGGCTGCGCTTCCCGAACACCAGGGACTGGGAAACCGAATTGGCGTACTTTCAACCACTAGAACCACTACGGCACGCTATCGACTGGTGGCGTTCGCCAAAGTCAAATGGAGGCTATCGGTACGTATGTGACTTGTCTGCGCACATGAAGGCCGCGCACCTGATGGTTGCGGACGTCATACGCGCCCAGATGGAAGTTCCGTGCTTCATCTACAATGTGAAGCGATCAGATTATCGCGCTGACGGAACTGGCCGCAACGCACTGGTCAGCAAGCTGCTCGAGAAGCTCAGCGCTGGCTACATACATTACCGAGTTTTTGATGTTCGGGACTGCTTCAACAGCGTCAACCCCGACGCCATCAAACGACTGCCACTACCATGGAGGATATATGAGAACACACTGAAACTGAGTAATCTGAATCTGCGTCACGACATTGTGCGGGACCAGAGACACATAGACGATACTACCGGTAAAGGTATTATCATTCACGCAGGAGGAGCGAGCGGGCCAGAGGGTCTATTACAAGGGTCCCCAAGTTCGAACGTTGTACTAGCGTATTTGCTGCAAGATTTGCCTCAGCCCTGTCCCCAGGACGGCTGCGTACTCCTGTTCGGAGATGATCTGATAGCACTCTCACGCACCGCGACGATTGCGGAAAGGGTAGACGAGACTGTAACCCAGTTCTTTGAACAACCTGATCTAGGCCCGCTTCACCTGCACAGACGTGCTGCCGGTCATGGTGGTCACTTCGAGTATCTCGGCTACGAGTTCATTTTCAGTGAAACGACCGGCGACTGGCATGTAAGCCTCTCCGCACGCAACTGGGACAAGCTCACGAGAGCTCGCAATGACGAAGCCTTGAGACATTGGCCAATGTACGGATCAGGGGTGGACTTCCACATACGACGCCGGATGATGAGGTCTCTATCCGGACACCCGGCTCTATCAGACGTCAATGGCGTTGCAGATGCTTTGGTCTACGGAGGTTGGGACCTCGCTGAACTTGCGGCCCACGATCAACAAGTAAACAGAAGGCTATGACACCGAATAACTCCGAGTTTTATGCGCAAGACTTGCTTCGGCTAGTGGAGCGGCAAGACAGCAACGCTCCCCTTACGAAACAGCTTGAGGATGCGCTTCACGTCGGTCCCGGGTACGGTCGGGCTTGGTACAGCACTCAGCGAGAGCACTGGCTGCGCTGGCTAGAAGAATATCCTACTGCCGGGCCATATGGACGCAGGCCCACCTCACGAACCCTCGCGCAGGTGGTCTACGGGCGCATCATTTGTCCGCCCATGGTGTTCTGGCTGGCCGAGACCTTTCGCGTCGATCACCGCCTTCTTAGCACGGCGTACGGGAACGCTGTTGCAGCTCCAAAGAAACAAGCATCCCAGTCCGGTGCGATCAGGTCTGTGCTACCCTGGGGCGTTGTGTTCGCGAGTATCAGGAAACAAGGTATTTGCTGAGCTAACTTGGTCCATACAGACTTGCAAAAACAATCAGGCTCGAACCGTTCAGTTGCAACTCGTTGCAATGATTGGTCATGACGTGTTGTGACGTGCTCAGGCGGATTTGCATCACATCGCTTGAGCGTTGCAACTCGTTGCAATGATTGGTCATGATACTTTTTGAGCCTTTTTCGAAAAGTGCAGCGCGCGATTGCAACTCGTTGCAACGAGCGACGATGTCACGATGTGTCCCTGTAGACCAGCCCCTAACATTGGATTGCAACTGGTTGCAATTAAACCAAAAAACCATTCCTCGTCTCCTTTTTCGCACACGCGCATGAGTTCCCTACTCCCAATAATCTCCAGTTTAACGAGCTGGGAAACTGCGCACCCGGCCATAGGCAAAAGGGACAATATCTTGCATGTTGGATTTTCCGACATTATATAAGCACAACATCGCATTTCCGGACAGAGCCATGAACACCACGACTTTCAGTAGCACCGAACAAAAGCAAGGCGTCTTTCCTCTTGAGGCCGTGACTGCCATTTTGCGTGAAGAGTTGATGGCAGTCGCGCAGCTTGAAGCCGACATAAGTGGAGAAACCCTGCCTAAGGAGCCGAGTGTGGC
>CALFRH010000432.1 GCA_937919225.1 uncultured Parvularcula sp. | reverse complement strand
ATGGCCTTAAGCGCGCCCGGCCCAGATGCGGTGGGCTGGGTGGCGTTCGCCGCTGTCGTGACGGCGTTCTGCAGCGCCAGCCAGGACATCGCGATCGACGCCTATCGGATCGAAGCCGCGCCGGATGAGCGCCAAGCCGCCTGCGCCGCCGCCTATGTCTTCGGCTACCGCGTCGGGATGCTGATCGCGGGGAGCTGGGGCGCGCTGCAGACCACCGCTGCCGGCCTCTCGGTCGCCAAGCCCACGTCACTTGCGTTATCTTGGTTTGAATCTCGTATTGACAAAGAACGTTTGTTTGCTGCGCGTTTCTTTTCGGTCATCGACACTCCCGCCGCACCTTCAAGTACCGAGTCATCTCTGTGATGCTCAGACGCCCCTTAAGACGGCGTGGCGCATCGATCACATCACTGATCGATGTTATATTCCTCCTTCTCCTTTTCTTTATGTTGGCGTCAACTTTCTCGCGATTCTCAGAAGTCGAAATTGTCACCACCGCAAATAATGGCACCACCTCAGCTCCCCAAAGGGAGGTCATCACCCTCCAACTTACCAAAACCGGCATAGTGCTCAACGGCGTTGTGATATCGGAAGATGATCTCCTCCCCTCACTTCGTCGCCGTTCTTCAAATGAAGCCGCCGCCCTGTCTATCAATATCGCCGCAGACGTCACTACCCAACGGCTGGTCGACATCCTCGCAGATGTTAGCGCGATATCGAACCTTGATATCACCCTGGTGGAGGGATCATGAGACGCGTCACCCGCCGCCAGAAGATCGAGCCTGTCATCTCCCTTATCAATATTGTGTTCCTAATATTGATCTTCTTTATGGTGACGGGAACGCTGACCCAATATGATGATCAAGGGATTCAGTTTGTTCGCTCCAGTCAACTGGAGTGCTGTACGGAGCCCAATGCGCTTGTCATTTCTCGCGATGGCATATTGTCTTTCGAGGGGAAAACCGTCTCTTCACCAATCGATTATTTGAAGGCGATTGAAGGAAAAGAAACATCAGCACGCCTCATGCCCGACAGAGACCTGCCCGCTAAGGATCTGTTACAGATCGTTCAACAGTTGCGGTCCGCCGGCGCAGGACGCGTTGTCATTTTGACCGAGACCGTGGCAACATGACCTCCACTAGACCTTCGCATATCGCTATCGCCTTCTGCATAGCGCTTTTGGTGCATATCACGGTTTTTATTGCCCTTTCCATGAAGAGTGCGCCGGTGGCTCTTATTGAGGGCGGGATCGTCTCGGTTCGTCTTGGTCCAGACGGAGCCAGTCGTTCCGAATCTTTGTCGGACGACGCTATAAGCAGCCGGGCCGCGACCGAGGGTGCCGAACGCACTGAAACCGAACAAGATAAGCAACGCGAAGAAACCCCAGAGAAACTTCCCGAACCAATCACGAAAACGCCGTCGCCACCGAAGGCTGAGCCTGCCCCCCTGCCCCCCGTCGATCGCGCTGAAGAACAACCATCACCACGGGAGAGTGACCCTCACGACACCGCCTCACAGACCGCAGACCGTAGCGAAACATCCCCTACTGAGAATGAATCTGATGCGTCAGGGGAAGAGACCTCGTCCATGGCCGCCGCTACATCAAGTACAGATGAAGGGGCGGGCTCGACTTCTACCCCAACGGCGGCAATTGCCGGTAATGCAGCGTCAACGAACTATGCTGGTGAGGTGATGAGACATCTCTCCAAATTCAAGCGCCCCAACGCATCCGGCCCAGGGTCAACACGCATAAAGTTCACCATCGGTACCTCTGGAGAGCTTGAGTCCATCGAGATTTTTGAAAGCTCCGGCTCACGGAGATTTGATCGGGACGCTCTTAAATTTGTTGAGCGGGCGGCACCCTTCCCGCCCCCACCCCCTGGGGTCAATCGCACATTTACGATTGAAATCGAGGGCAGCTAAAGCCCGCAAAGATTATAGGCGTTAGTTGCGCTTTTCTTCGCCAATGCGACAGAGATCAATAGATTTTATCTCTACACGAAATGGGCCATCCATACCATCGGCCAGGATGATACCAATTTGAGTCGCCTGAGCGCTTTCAAAAACCGCGTTAGCAATCGGCCGGCCAAATATTGACCCCTTTAGCTGGTCAAATCCTGCCGTCGCCTCAGCCCATTCATTCGTATTTTCGGCCTCGATCGGCGCTTGGAAGGCAACCCTGCGCCCCCTCACCCTAGCGGATGACCGCATAGAAACTTTATATTGCCGCCCATCGCTTTTGAGTACAAAACGCAACGCCACAACGTCCTTGAGGGCGCCTTTGTCGACGGAACGCCGGATGGAGGAAAAGCCGCCGCCATTTGTATTGATTGTCCCCTCATAGATCATCGCCCCCTTTTCAAACTGGAGCGCTCCTGAGGAGAGACCGCCCATCACCCCATCATTGACCACCCGCCACCGCTGGCGCTCTCCATCGTTCGAGAAATCGATATAGGGCTCACAGATGAAAGAGGGTTCTGGTTCTAAAGACATGGCAACAACCGCAGCGATGATGAGTGACGTGATGGTCATTTTCCGTTACTTTCTTGCATTATGATATCACGCTTTACTAAGACGTGTAAGGAATAATACAGGCAACAACCCCAACAAAACGACGATCAGCGCCGCCGTCGATGCTTCCGCCAAGCGTTCGTCACTTGCCAACCAGTAGACCCGCGTCGCCAGGGTTTCAAAGTTAAACGGTCGCAATATCAGCGTTGCTGGCAGTTCACGCATGACATCGATAAATACCAGCGCCGCCCCCGCTGCAATGCTCGGCATTAGGAGTGGCATGTGCACACGTCTCAATAGCCGCCATGGCCCAGCGCCAAGGGACCGCGCCGCCGCATCCATAGAGGGTGAGATTTTGGCTAACCCACCGCTCACACTATTGAAAGAAACCGTCAGAAAGCGGATAGTCAGCGCATAAATGAGAAGCGCCACAGTCCCCGTCAATAAGAGCCCTTGGCTGTAACCAAAATTGTCGCGCGCGAACGCCGTCAACGCCCGGTCAACACCGCCTAAGGGTTGCAACAGCCCCACAGCCAGCAGCGCCCCCGGCAAAGCATACCCCAAGGTGGCTATACGGACCCCGCCTGTCACCAGAGCACGTGAAAACGGGCCGCCAGTCACTTTCCGCTGGGCGTACCCCAGCAAAAGGGCCAGTGCCACACCAAGGGTAGCGACCAGGAGGGCTAACTGAAAGCTGTTGACCGCAAAACCCGCAAGGGCGCCTGCCCCCAGGCCGTCGCCAACTGATATTGCGTATACGGTCAACGTTCCGATGGGAATGATGAACCCGAATACCACCGGCACCAAACAGCATATAATGGCGGTCAAACTGCCGAGCGGGCTCAATTTTAAAGGAGGCGGCGCCGATGAGAAACGGTCGTCACTGACCACCCGCCCCCGACGGCTCATCATTTCAACAGCCAACAACAAGAAAACGAAGAGCAGCATCACGCTCGCAATGTTCATAGCAGCGATGCGATCCCCCATACCGAGCCATGTGCGAAAAATACCGACACTCAGTGTCGGGATCGCAAAATAATCCGCTACGCCATAGTCAGCTAATGTCTCCATCAACACGAGGGCGAGTCCCCCAATGATGGCAGGACGCGCAGCGGGTAAGACAACACGAAAGAAGGCACGTCCGGGCGACAACCCTAGTGTGCGGGCTGCGTGAAACTGGCTACGGCTTTGGGCCGCAAAGGACGCCCGCGCCAAAAGATAAATGTAGGGGTAAAGAACAAGGCTTATGATGATTGCCGCCCCCGGAAGGCTCCGGATGTTTGGCGCCCAATAATCCTCCCTCCCCAAACCAAAGGCCGATCGCAACCATGATTGGAGGGGCCCAGCGAACTCCAGTAAATCTGTATAAAGATAGGCAACAATATAAGCCGGTGCCGCGAGCGGCAGGACAAGCAGAAAGGAGAAGAGCCGGCGCCCCGGGAAATCCATCGCCGTGACAATCCAGGCCGTGCTCACCCCAATCCCAAGGGACAGGCCCCCCACCATGACCATAAGGGACGCGGTGGTCATCACATAGGGCGGTAAGACCGTCGCCCACCAATCGCTTAATACAAGGTCACTTGGTTGAAACAGTGACCACAGCACAGCCCCAATCGGCACAAATGCCTGCGCCGCCACGCCAAACGTTGCACCAATACCGATAGATGGCTGACCTGTCATGTCCGCTTCAATTCACCCTTTGCGTCCCCATGCCCTATCATATTAAGAACAGCTATCAAGTTGTAGGATGTATCCCTTGGGCCTGGACTTTATCGATATCAGCCATGCGTTCGGCGCGAAGCCAGTGTTAGAGAAGGTGACACTGTCGGCAGCCCGCGGCGAAGTCACATGCCTTTTGGGGCCCTCTGGATGCGGGAAGACCACCCTCCTCCGGCTCGCCGCCGGGCTGCTGGACGTCCAGCACGGAGAGCTGCGGCTAGATGGCGTGCTGCTCGCCGACAAACGTCGACGACCACCGCCCGAGGCCCGGAATGTGGGCCTCGTTTTTCAAGAGGGCGCTTTATTCCCCCATCTGAGTGTCGCACGGAACATCAGCTTTGGTCTGGAGGCCGGCCAAGACAAGGACCAGATCATCAACGGGATTTTATCTCAGCTGGGGCTGGAGGGGTATGGCGGGCGATATCCACATACTCTTTCAGGGGGACAGCAACAAAGGGTGGCCCTTGGCCGCGCTATCGCACCAGAACCCAGTGTTTTACTGCTCGATGAACCTTTTGCGAATGTTGATGTGGTGTTGCGGCAGCGCCTACGGGAAGAGACGCGACGTATCCTGAAGGCTCGCGGCGCCGCATCGATCCTTGTGACCCACGACCCTGACGAAGCAATGGAAGTGGCCGACAAAATCGCCGTTATGGGCAATAGCGGCGTTGTGCAAGAAGGCACCCCCGCCGAGATTTTTGATAACCCCGCGACCGTGGCAGTGGGCCGGCTGTTCGGGGGTGGGCAAACGCTAGACGGCGAGGTCGATGACAATAAGATCAAAACGGCATTCGGGAAGTGGCCTTTATCGAGCTTGCACCGCCCGCCAACGGACGGACGCTTCCTCACTCTTCTTTTGCGGCCGGAGTCGCTCTCGATAACAGCTGACGGCAGCGGGACTGCGGTGATCACCGACACCAGAACCATGGGGGCAACTCAAAAGGTGCTCGTTTCCGCCGCAGGGGGCGAGGCCCTATGGGTAACAGTGCCGAGAGAGCCGGTATTTTCATCTGGCGAGCTGGTGAGCGTGACACCGCAAGACGGAAAGATCGTCGCCTTTGAAAGGCGTCCTTAAAACCGTTGCCTCGGCCTTGCATTAAGGCGTATTAAGAATTACTTGCACACTAGCTTACATCAGACTGTGCCTATGGAGGGCCCCATGGCTGTTTCCCGCTCAACGCGTCGCTCGCTTCTCTCCCTATTGGCCCTGGCCTTTTTAGCACCGCTGGGGATGGTCGTCCCGAGCACTGCGGCGGAAGCCGAAAATGGCATCGTCAATATCTACTCATCCCGGCACTACGATACCGATCTTGCGCTGTATGACGATTTCACCAGCCAAACGGGTATTAAGGTCAACCGGCTTGAAGCTGGCGCAGACGCGCTTATTGAGCGCATACGAACGGAAGGAGAATTCAGCCCCGCTGATATCTTGATCACCGTTGACGCTGGCCGGCTTTGGCGCGCTGAACAGGCTGGCCTCTTGTCGCCGATTGCCTCTCCTGTGCTTGAGGAAAGACTGCCCGAAGCGATGCGTCACCCCGAGGGGCTGTGGTTCGGGCTATCGAAACGCGCGCGCGTGATCATCTACAATAAAGAGGCTGGAAAGCCGCAATCCCTTGCGAGCTACGCCGACCTTGCTGATCCTGCGCATAAAGGAAAAGTCTGTATTCGTTCTTCCTCGAATATTTACAACATCTCCCTCCTGTCTGCGATGATCGCCAATGATGGCGCAGCGGCTGCTGAAACGTGGGCTAAGGGAGTCGTGGATAACTTTGCCCGCCGTCCCCAGGGAAATGACACGAGCCAAATCTCAGCCGTCGCTGCAGGGGAATGCGGCATCGCGGTGGTGAACTCCTATTATTTGGCCCGGTTTGCTGCCTCTGATGATCCCGCGACGAAAGCGATATTTGACGCTGTCGGTATCATCTTCCCAGACCAGGAGGGCCGCGGCACCCACATTAACATTAGCGGTGCGGGCATTGTGAAACACTCCCCGAACAAAGAGAATGCTATCCGCTTCATCGAATATCTCACCGATGAAGCGGCACAAGGCTACTTCGCCAACGGCAATAATGAGTACCCTGCCGTACGGGGAGTAAAAGCATCTTCAGTGGTTGAAAGCCTTGGTACTTTTAAAGAGGACACGATCAACGTCTCCGCCTTGGGAGAGAATCAGTCCGAAGCCATCAAGATCTTTGATCGCGTGGGGTGGCGGTAACCGCCCCCTCCCCTTTTTTCCCATGTCGCGCTAAGGACAAATGGGCAGCACCCGGCATACTCTATAGCGAAGGGCATGGGTTTGTACTCATGCCTTCGCTATAGCCTTTTGTTTTCGCATCGCTTTTCGCCGAAAACCGCGCACACTTTTCGGCGCGATGCTCTAGGGGTTCGCCCACATCCGCAGAAGATTAGCCATGGTTTTATCGAGGATTAGCAACTCAGCCGACTGAGGCGGTAAGGTTGCCCGAAGCGACACACGAAGATTCTCAAGATCAAACAACATCTCGCGGCATCGCTCGTCTTCAACGCAACTCTCAACCCAGCCAATACAAACCAGCCTTTCTCCGCGGGTCACCGGCATGACTTCGTGAATAGAAGAAGACGGGTACAGAATAAGATCGCCGGCCTGCCCTTTGGCCGCCTGGCGAACGCCGGCCTGGTGGATGACAAGGTCGCCGCCATCGTAATCTTCCGGCTCGGTGAGAAAGAGAGTGAAGGAAAGGTCCGTGCGAAAAAGCTCTCCGTTCCGCCGCATCAAGGCATTATCCACATGGGCCCCATAATGCCCGCCATTCGCGGTTCGGCTCATTATCAAATTCGACAAGCGTTTTGGCCTCGCCGCCGCTTTGAAAACCGGATGGCTCGTGATCGCCTCGGTCACCATCTTGGTGACAGTCCGGCCCGCTGGCGAAGAGAGATCCGCCTGCTCATTTTGTTTAACAGCTCGTGCCGTGGCCCCCGCGGTCACACTTCCGTCTCGCCAGGTCAATTTGGCGGCCATCTGGCGTAACCGCTCAAGAGCGTCCTCTTCAATAACACTAGCTATGGTGAGCATTTTTCGTCACTATGATAATCAATTGCATTTTATGTTGAGATCTTATAGTGCAGGCGCAAACGAAGAAAGGGTCTGTCATGAAATCCACGATCAAGCGGTGGGCTGGACTTGGTCTGGGAACTGCAATTTTGGGCAGTGGCCTGGCCGCGTGCGGCGGCACCGACGAACCATCGACAACGGACAATTCTGCACCTCAGAGCGTTGAGGCGGAAATTCAAGAACCGTCGGTCGCACCAGCCGCGGCCATGAGTGAGATGGGCGAAATGGGTGAAGGCGAGGGAGGAGAAGGCGAAGGCGGCGAAGCGGGCCACAATATGGACACGCTCCCCCTCCCTAAAAGACTGGCCTTTATGACGGGACATGTGAAAGCGGGCCTTGCGCTTTACCGCGCCGGTGAACCACAAATGGCCGCTCCCCACCTCCTGCATCCCGTGTCCGAAACCCATGAGGCGGAACGGGCAGGATTGGACGCCCTAGGGTTCGATGCCAGCATCTTTGAAGCAGTCTCAAAAGCCTTGGAAGAGGGACGCCCCGCTGCTGAGATCGAACCTCAGCTCCAGGCGGCAGAGCAGAACCTCGCCGACGTTGCCGAACAAGCGGGCGGCGACGATGTGGAAGTGATCCGGTTTTTGTTAGACACGATTGTTGAGGAGTATACGGTCGCGATCACCGACGGCGCGGTTTCAGATCCCGGCGAATATCAAGACGCTTTTGGATTTGCCATTGTCGCCCAAGAACGGGCACAAGGAATTGATCCTGTACCGACAGATACCCTTGCCGAGCTAGATGTTTTAATCGCTCTATGGCCCGAGGCGCCGATCCCGCCAGCAGACCCTACCCCTATTGGTAAAGTCATCGCCCAAACATCGAAGGTCGCCCTCACCCTACCGGCAAACTAAGTTTTGCCCCTGATCTGTCGGTAACCGGCGAGGTCTCATTTTAGTTTGAGTACTGTAAGAAGGCCGCTAAAATGAGAGACAACAAGAAGGCTCTGACGAAGAAAGATACGATCATTGCCTTCGCTGTCATTTGCGCGGAACTATCCGTACTGATATCAGTTATTGTACTGCTTGGATAGAAACGACCCCTCTTGGGGTTCGGGTAACGACCTTCTTTTAGAGCTTCGGGCGATCACATTGAACCATTTTCCTCGTGCTTCGAGACGGTCCTTCGGACCTCCTCAGCATGAGGAAAATGTTTACATTTCAATCACTTCCTCATCCTGAGGAGCCGCTATTAGCGGCGTCTCGAAGGACGAGGAAGTGATTCAAGCAGATCGCATTTCGCTATAGAGCGCATCGCAGATAAAGCCTGCCCCGGACCCCGATCCGGGGTGGTTCCGGTTATCCGCGTAAGATGCGCGACAAAACAATAACTTACAACGGCTTCGCAATTCCAGGGGAACGCGAACCGCTGTAGATTTCGTCGTGCACGAATAAAGTCACTCGCCGCTGGGGTGTCTGTCGCCCCAGGTTTACCCCGAGGGCCCGTCTCCAGCTTCATCAGGGACAACAGTTTTAAAGATCGGGTGCGATAGCGAAGGACGTTCGTTTGTACTGACGTGCTACGCTGTCACAGCCTGCCAACCAGGGCGGCGTTTTTGAGTATCGCCGTCCCGTCCCGCCAATCGCTCAGCTGCCCAGGTGACGAGCAGGGCAAATGGCAGCACAATCGCCACCGCCATGAGGGCAAGGCCCGTCATCAGAGCCATCACCAACAGAAGCCCAAGGGCCGCCGCTGAGTTCACCGGGGCGGGCGATTCGAATCCCGCCCGATGAATAGACGGGTCAATTGCAACAAGCGTCGTCATCCCCATATCATGGGGGATGACGCGCCAAAACGCAAAGTCACAAAATGGAAAGATCGTTCCAAATTGTGGGTTAGAGCTGCGACAAAACATGCTCAGCGCTCGAGACTTCGAAGGCGCCGCCCTCCTCCACATTGATTGTCTGGGCCACTCCATCTTCAATAATCATCGCATAGCGCTGGGAACGCTGCCCCATCCCAAAACCTGTGGCGTCGAGCTCAAGACCCACAGCCTTTGCAAAAGCACCATTGCCGTCGGCTAGCATATCGACCTTGCCACCCGCGCCAGCTGACTCACCCCAGGCTTGCATCACAAAGCCATCATTGACCGAGATGCAGGCGATCTGATCGACACCCTTAGCTTTCAAGTCTGCCTCATGGTCAACAAAGCCAGGCAGATGTCGCGCCGAGCAGGTTGGGGTGTAGGCGCCGGGCACAGCAAATAGGACTGTTTTCTTGCCCGCAAAATAGTCCGCCGAGGCAACCGGCTCGGGGCCATTCGCCGTCGCCTTCATCAGGTCCACACTGGGGAGTTTGTCGCCGGTCGTGATCATGGGGGTCTCCTTTACCTTGATCGGAAAGCTGTACTCTCCAAATAGAGTTCTTCGCTGGCCATACCAGCGTGAATGCGGCAGATTGTTGCTGTTTTATGGTGTTAAAGACCGCAATCGATCCAATTCTATGAGCGACTACTCCCTTTCCTTCACGACCACCGGAGGTGGACCCGGCCTAACCGGACGCCTTATCATCGCCATGCCGCAGCTTGGTGGGGGTCCGTTTGAAAAATCCGTCGTTCTCATCTGCAGTCACGATGAAGCCCACGCCTATGGGCTTATCATCAACAAACCCATCCTGGGGCTAGCGGCCCAGGACGCTATTGCAGACATTCGTCTGCGCCCTGCCCTTACCGGGGAGAATGCCCCCATCTACTTTGGTGGGCCCTGCGACACGAACCATGGCGCTGTGCTACACACCCCAGAGCATGAGGGTCCAAAGACAAGGCGTGTAGGAACAGAATTTTCGATCACTAAAACCCGCGATGCCTTAGAGCGCCGTATGGGTGATCAGATCCGCCCCCGGGAGAGCCGCGTTTTCGCCGGGCATTCAGGCTGGGCACCAGGGCAGTTGGACGATGAGTTACGCCGTAATGTGTGGCTGGACATGCCTGCCGCGGCGGATTTTGTCTTCAAGACGCCTGCAGATCAATTATGGGACAAAGCGCTCGAGACCATCGGCATTGCACAAAGCAGCCTATCTGCCATGAGCGCGGACACGAGCGCTGGGACACGGCCGCTGAATTAATGTAGACCGCTGGCGACCATATGGCGTGTTTCAATGGGAACAGCGGGCGCTGTGATAAGCAACTTGGTGGTGAAACCTCACCTTCAGTGGACTGTGTATAAGCGAACGGACGTACCTCAAAGGCGCATATTTTCTGATTGAGTAGGACATTAGATTTGCTAGGTTGATTGAAGGTGTTTTGTGGGGGCGTTGCCATGGGCAAATGGGTAGTGAGAGCCAAATCCCTTGGGCGTAAAATCTGGAAAGTCGTCTATGGTGGCTATTACCTCGGCACCTTCGTGCCCGCCGTCCTAGGGCTTTTCAGTTTTTTTGAAAAACTTAGCGTTATTCGCGCGCTGGGCAATTTCTTAGCAAAAGTCAAGATTTGGGTCGCTGACATTTTAAAGGTCCTCAATCAGCGGCTGCCCGAATTGTTCCTCGATCTGGTGAACGCAATTGGGGGCACCCTTGGCTATGTTGTCGATCTTTATAGAAAGTTTGTCTTTGATCGATTGTACGCGCTGCTCCCGGTAGACATCCCTGAATTTGCCGCCGACATTCTGTTCGTCACCTTCTTTTCTATGGCCTTCGCATTACGTGCTGCACTGAAAATTCCGTTGGTGATTAAAGAAAAACGCATCGAGCGAGAGCAGCGAACAGGCCAACGCAAACGCAGTTGGTGGGACCGCTTTTGGAACGGCGGACCTGAGTATGAAGACTATACCTATGAGGTCCCAGTCGAACGGGATGTGTCCATCAGCAATTTGAGTAGTTTCATTATTGTTGGACTGCGGCGCTTTGCCATTATTGCGGTAGCAATGGGCATCATCCTGGCGATTGATGCGGGATACGAAACGCTCATTGCTGGGGCCTAGGACTGTCCGAAAGCGAAGGTGCGGAAAAAAAAACGTCCTTCGCTATAGAGAAAGATTACTTCTTCGCCCTGAGAAGCTGCTCTTTTGGAGAGAGCTGTTTTCATCATTTACGGACAAAGAAAGCAACGAGACGAAATACGTCTTACTTGATCGTCCGGATCCCTTTCCCTAACGCAAATTTCCAACGGTGGATGGCGCACCGGAGGACGCCATCGGCGGATAGCCACCCGCAGTATTTTCCGTATAGGAAGGGTCTGGGGCAACAGCGCCCTCTGTCACTGGCGCTCCACCGACGGGTTCAGGCGTGCCGAAGAGGTAGCCTTGCCCAAAATCGCATCCTAGCTCTTCTAAGAGCTTGGCCGTCGCTTCGTCTTCTATGCCCTCCGCAATAACGGGGATCTTAGATTTCTTCGCGGTGCTGAGGATCGCCTTTACAAAAGACTTTTGCTTTTTGCTCTTAGGCAGGCCGTCGGCCACCGATTGGTCGAGCTTGACGAGGTCGAACTTAAACTTCGACAGACGATTGAGCGTTGAATAGCCCACCCCGAAATCATCAATCGCTAGGCTCGCCCCAGCCGCCCGAACCGCCTTGGCTGCTGCCATGGCCTTGCTTTGGCTGGCTTGGATTCTGTCTTCGGTGAGTTCCACCACCAACGCCCCGGGAGGCAAGTCGTGGGTCTCAACCGATTTTTTGACGATCTCCGCAACCTCATCCTTGGGCAAGTCTGACGCAGCGATATTGACGGACACAAATTGGCCCTGCCCCGGTTCGGCCGCAACCCACGCTGCCAGCTCGGCAGCGGCCTGCTCCACCATAAGACGGGCGAGGTCAACGCCGCGTTCTGCTTTCATAAGTTCGCTGATGAAATCGCCAGCCCCAAGGACCTCACCGTCCGCTTGGCGCCACCGGGCAAGAGCCTCAAAGCCAACGGTCTTACGGTCAGTAAGCCGAACAATCGGCTGGAAATGCGCTTCAATCTCACCCCGGTCGAGGGCGTCTGAAACTTCGCTCGAATTCTGTGAGTGAGTCTTGGTCGACAAACCAGACCGCGTAGGGGCGGCAAGAGGAGCCGCCGTCGCAACAGGCGCCACCACCGGCGCTGGCGCAACTTCGGTGCCCCGCACCTCAAGCCGCATAAGAAGCCCATCGCGATCCACCTGGCGGCGGCCCTCAAGCCGCACAACACTGCCCGTATGGGTGGTCAGCCTGACATCAAATCGGCCCGTACTCGGCTTTGCCCCCCCCAAAAGGGCATCGTCAAAGGCATCAAGGCTTTCAGGCGCCATAAGATCCCGCAGGACATCGGGGGAGGCAACACGCCCCTCCTCGACGGACAAAAGACCAGCAAAGCCTGGACCCATTTTGACCTCTCGGTCAGCCATCATATCCCAGACATATTCATCGTCTGCGACCATGGCTGCCGCCCCGGCAAGGGCAGCGCCGTCACCCCACTGGGCAGAAACAGGCTCCGCTGGGGCGGACAATGGCATTGATGCAGGCGGCGCCTGGTAGGGCGGCGCGGTAGGTGCATAGTCCGTAGACCCATGGGGTTCGGGCGCCGCGTAGGATGCGGTCGTTGCCTCATCGGGCGTATAATGTTCACTCGGATTATGGGGTTGGGTATAGGTCTCTTCGCGCGGGTCATGGGATGGCAAAAGTGTCGTTCCGTGCTGGGCCATGTCCCCAGCCGCGACATCATCTTCCACCTCTCGCAACAATGGCACTGTGGCCCCCATCGCCCCAACAGCCGCTGGGGCCGCCATCGCCGCTCCAGCAGATCGGGCGCCCCCACGATCCTTAGCAAGCGACACGGTGAACTGCGCCGCTAACGCACTATAGAAGGCACCGCCCGCCAGCATAGCCATAGGACCAATCGTGAGGACCCAGCCCGGGTCACCCATCTGATGTCCCACAAAGGCCATCGCCGCGGGACTTAAGACGAGAAGCGCAAGGCCGGGCGCAACAATGAGGGACGGCTTATCGCCTCGAACAGCTTCAATAGTCACGAATAAAAGGGTGAGCCCGATGGTCACGGTCAGCCCCAGACGAGCAAACCCCTGCCCGTCAATCACGTTGAGGGCCGAAGCCCCGCCGAGCGCCAACAAGGCGGCAAGGACGATGAGCACCACCGCACCAACCAGCGGATTCTCCCGCGCAACGCGGATCGTCGCCGTCAGAAACAACAAAACAGCACAGGCGAAAAGGCAGACAATAAGCACCATGGTGCCGGGCGGGACGAAGTCCAGGCGTCCAAAGAGGGCCGCTGACACCAATCCTGTAAGCGCGAGGAGGCTAAAACCAACAACCGCCACCGCAGACCGCCGGAACAGCGCGACCAGAATAAGAAGAGCCGCACTCAACCCAAGCCCGAACAGGATCGCATCTTCCGCCACCGCCATCTCCCGCGGTGCCATCGCAATCATACGCTCAAGCTTTTCGGCGTACATATCGATGCCAAATGCCGGAACGAGACCGTTCATAGTACTTTCCCACTCATGCGCTTCACCCTCGGAACAAGGGTCCCCAGCGCGATTACCCACACTGCCGAGTGTGACCGACGAGGGCGATTTGCACAAGGTCGTGCCGGGGTGAATGACGCTGTCTTACAAGATTTATGCGACCTTTGCGTAAAGAAGATGGTCTTCTCGTTCGCCGTTAATTTCGAGGAACCCTTTGAGGCGCCCCTCACACGCGAAACCGGCCTTCTCCAGCACCCGCGCAGAGGGTTTGTTCCGGGGCAAGCAATGGGCCTCGATCCGATGAAGGCCCAGCGTACCAAACGCCATCTCACACACCGCTGTGACGGCATGGGTGGCAAACCCTTGGCCCCACTCCGGTTTTGCAACCCAATATCCCAAGGTGCCGATTTGCGCCGGGCCGTACTGGATGGGCGCCAGCTGGCAGAAGCCAACAAAACGCCCATCAGGCTCCGCGAAAAGGTGAAAGGTACGCGCCGCCCCCCGACGGTCAGCCGAGGCAAAGCGGGCCAGACGCCGATGGTAGCTGTCTTTTTCCAGATGATCGGGGTGCCAGCGGGGCTGCATTGGCTGCAACCAGGCGCGGTCGCGCTCCTTCACCGCCCGCCAGGCGGTATAGTCTTCAAGATGAGGCGCCCGAAGGGTCAGCGGCCCCTGCACCAATTCCGGCCCGTCTGCCCCCCCAAGAAGCAGGCGACGCCAGAAGCCGGTCACGTCGCTCCCCTCCCGACCCGTTCGGGTTCAAGGTCAGCGCTATCAGCGCTCAAAAAATAAAAGTGCGCGGGCAAATGCCCTGATTTCATCAGGATGCAGAATGCCCAAGGCCCCCTCACGGCGCGAACGCTTCTCGGATAAGGCCTGAAACCGTCCCAAGATCGTTGGGCGCTGCGAGCATCACCTCTTTGCGCCCGTATAGGTCTCGCACCCGGGGCGGCAAGGTTGGGCGCACGCCGGTGGCCGCCTCCACTGCATCGGGGAATTTTGCGGGATGCGCGGTGGACAGGGTAACCAACGGCCCCTCAAGGCCATCAGCGCGCGCACCGGCGGCCGCCACAAGCCCCACCGCAGTGTGCGGATCAATCAACTCGCCAGTATCCTTGAGGGTACGCGCCATCATCTCACCCGTCGCGCCCTCGTCGGAGCGGTAGGAAGAGAAGTCGCCACGAATGGATTGCCCGAGGGCATCGGGTATCGCGAACCCCTGCCCTGATTTTAGGGCCGTCATCATTGACCGGACAGCCTCAGCATCCTCATCGGACGCAAGATAAAGAAGCCGCTCAAAATTCGAGGATACCTGAATATCCATCGACGGCGACTGGGTCGCCCGCACCCCGTCAGGCTTATAGTCGCCCGTCCGTAAGGCCCGATCCAGAATGTCGTTCTCGTTGGTGGCGACGATAAGGTGCCCCACCGGCGCGCCCATTTGCTTAGCCACATAGCCCGCAAAGATATCGCCAAAATTCCCCGTCGGCACACAATAATGAACTGGCGCCCCGCCGCGGGAAAGGGTCAATGACGTCGTCACATAATAGACAGTCTGCGCGACGATGCGGGCCCAGTTAATCGAGTTCACTGCCCCCAGCTGAACCGCGTCGCGGAAGTCATCATCCGCAAACATCGCTTTCACCAGCGCCTGGCAGTCATCAAAATTGCCCTTAACCGCGATGTTATGGACGTTGTCTGCTGCCACCGTGGTCATGAAGCGCCGCTGCACTTCTGAGATGCGGCCCTCCGGGTGCAGAACACAGATGTTCACCCCTGGCTGGCCCGCCATGGCATCCACAGCGGCCCCGCCCGTATCGCCCGACGTCGCCGCCACAATCGTCATTCGGCGACCACGGGCTTTGAGCCGGGCCGGAAACATCTGCCCCAAGAGCTGCATCGCCACATCCTTGAACGCCAAGGTGGGGCCGTGATGCAGCTCCATCATAAAATCATCGGCGCCCAATTGGGTCAGTGGCGCCACCGCGGGATGCAAAAACCGACCATAGGCCGCATCAATCATGCCCGTAAGCGAGGCCTCATCAAACGCCTCGTCGACAAACGCGCCCACAACAGCCATCGCGGCCTTGGTGTAAGGCGCCCCCGCAAGGCCTTTGAGCGTCTCATCCGACAGACGCGGAAACCGTTCGGGCACATATAACCCCCCGTCAGGCGCAAGACCCGTCAGGAGGACATCGTCAAAAGTCAGTTCAGGTGACTGGCCGCGGGTGGACCGGTACGCAATTGCCGTCATTCGTTTGCATCGCACATCAAAAAGCGGTCGGCCGCACGCGATCCGATCAGGATCTTATCATTAAGACGCACCCCAACGGTGGCCGCCGACAGCGCATCCCCAGGGTCTTGGAACAGGGTCTCGATAAGCCCACTTTGGGCGACCCGCAAGACGCTGGAGGGCGCTTTATCCCGCAGCCCCTCCCCATAGGCGGTAAATGATAGGGGCTGCGGTACGGTGCCCACCAGCACGTGCCCCTCTGCATCTATCGATAAATTGTCGGGGAAGGTTTCAAGCGGGACGCTGCCCACCTGGGTGAGAACATCGCTTACGGGGTCGCGCTCGAACCGTGCGAGGCTCTTGGCTCTCATTTCCGCAAGATACAATGTGCGCCCATCAGGCGACAGCGCCAACCCGTTGGGAAAGGCAAGGTTGTCTATCACGTCAGACCAGCTGCTGCCGTCATAGTGGAACACCTGGCCGGTCCTGAGACCCAGCAGGAAATCTACCTTCCCGCGCCAGCTTTTCTGCCCAGAAGCCGTATCATTTGTCACATAGAAACTGCGCGGGCCGGTGGCGACCACGTCGTTCGGACTCACCAACCGTGGATCAGAAAACCGCTCCCGCAGTGCCAAATCGCCATTGGCATCAACGTCATAAAGCAGCACCTCTGGCCCAGCGAGGTTAACAACAAAAAGGCGGCTTAACCATCGTCCGTCGGGCAAACGGGCATGGTACAGATCAATTCCCATGGGTTCGAACACCACGGGCTTACCGTCCGTACGGTCACGCCAAGACGCACTGTCGAGGGGGTTGTCTGTATCAAAGCGGAGGATAGCGCCGCGGGTCGCCCCGCCCCGGCGGTCAAATGACGCCATATAGGCCGCATGACTTTCAGGGATCGGTTCGATATCCGCCGCCCCCACAATCCCCACCACCGGGGTGCAGTTGAGGCTGCCCTCTGCGTCCACTGTCTCGAATTGCTTAAAACTAATCCCAAGCCAAGCGACCATGCCCACAGCCGCCACCGCGGTGAAGGCGATGATGTAAACGAAGGGAGTGAGAAAACGCATGAGAGGTGCCCAACACCGCGAACCGTTTTTGCACAAAACCCCATCCGAACCCGAAGGACAAGACTTGACCACGCGATCAGCGGCGGAAGAATCAGCGCGTTGCCCTTCGCCCCCGATTGCGGGGCAAATGGCCGAACAAACCCCTTGCGGTGCCTGCCATCTTCAGCTAGCGACGCGCCTTCCGATTTGTCCCCAATTTGGTGGGCCCGCTAATTAAACGAGTGTTGTCATGAAGAAAGACATCCATCCCGATTATCACCTCATCAACGTGACCATGACCGATGGGACGACGTTCCAAACGCGCTCAACCTACGGGAAAGAGGGCGCGACCCTTAACCTCGACATTGACCCGGCCAGTCATCCTGCCTGGACCGGCGGTCCCCAGCGGGTCACCGACAAGGGCCAAGTGTCTAAGTTTAAGAACCGCTTCGGCGATTTCGGCCTTTAGGCCTCCTAACTCTCTGTCACTGGATCTATGCCGCGAAGGGCTGACCTTCGCGGCTTTTTCGCGTTATAAGGTCGCTTCATTTCGAGCATCGCGCCGAAAAGTGTATTCGGTTTTCGGCAAAAAGCGATGCGAAAACAAAAGACTATAGCGACAAAGTGAGTACAAACGAACGTCTGTCGCTATAACGCACCATGACAGGTGAGGCAGGCCCATGGCAGACGCGCTTTCCCCCTCAGACCTATTCAGGGCCGCAAATATCCTTGCCCTTCTCGGTTGGCTCGTCCTTGCGCTTCTTCCCTTTTGGCGCGGCAGCCAGATGGTGTCCGCCATTATCATCCCCCTTATTCTCAGCGTCGGGTATGCAGCCATCACCATCAGCAATCTGGGCGGCTGGCCGGAAGGCGCGAGTTTTTCAACGCTTGAGGGGGTCAAAACCCTGTTCAGCCTCGATGAGATGATCCTCGTTGGATGGGTGCATTTTCTTGCTTTCGACCTTTTCATCGGGGCGTGGGAGGCGCGGGATGCAAAACGCCGGGGTATCCATCACCTCTTTCTTCTCCCCTGCCTCTTCTTCACCTTCATGTTCGGACCGGCGGGCCTGCTTCTTTACTTCATCATCCGCACGGTGAAGGCCCGCGGCGTGCCCGCACTGGATTAGGGCACCATCATGCACGGGCAGATCATCCACCTTGGCACCCTTTGGCAGAGGCACCGTGCCCTGACGATTTTCGGATGCCTTTGCCTTATGGCGCTTATCCCCTCATTCATCATGAGCCAAACGGACCCCACCCTCTTTAATGGGGTGAGTACCTGGACCAAACCGATGAAGTTCCAACTCTCCATTGGGGTCTATGCGCTGACCCTTGCATGGTTCATCGGCAATCTGACGGATGAGGCCCGAACCGGGTGGCGAACCAGCGCCATCGCCTGGGCTGTTCTTCTCAGTGGTCTGTTCGAGGTGGTCTACATCACCTGGCAAGGGGCCCAGGGTGAAGCCAGCCACTTTAACTACACATCTGTGTTCCACACGATCATGTACCAATTAATGGGGGTCGGCGCACTTTTCCTCACCATCAGCAGCATTCCCCTCGCCCTTCGGTTGCGTCGACAGAGTGTCCTGCCCCACGGGGCCTATCGCTCCGCGGTGATTTGGGGGCTGATGATCACTGGTGTGCTAGGCCTTGTCACCGGCGGCGTGATCAGCGGGCTTAACGGCCACTGGGTGGGCGGCGCCCCAACGGATGCAGGGGGCCTTCCTTTCTTTGGTTGGGTGCGTGATGGCGGCGACCTTCGCCCGGCGCATTTCTTTGCACTTCATGCCATCCATATTTTGCCAGTGACCGCAGCGGTTCTTGCTGCCCTTGGCCTGCGCGGTGCCGGTGGCGCAAAACTGATCAAGGTCCTTTCTATCACTTACATCGCCATTACCCTCCTCACCCTGATGGAAGCGTTGATGGGAAAGCCATTTTTGGGCATGCTCCTCCCCTAGCCCTCACGATGAAGGATAGAAGCCAGACCGGCTTCACATTCTTCCCCCCTTCCCCTAACCGGGCAGGCCATGTCGCAATCACGCCCCATACCCTTTTTTGCGCTCCCCCCGGCGCCGCAGCTAAAGGCCGCGTTCGATTTGGCGTGGCCGGCGAGCCTTGCGGCCATGATCACACCGCTCTTAGGCATTATCGATACCGCGGTCCTTACCCGTGCGGGGACGACAGCAGACATTGCGGGCGTCGCCTTAGCTGGCGCTGTCTTCTCCCTCCTTTACTGGAGCCTTGGCTTTTTGCGGATGAGCCTTGCGGGTCTTGTGGCCCAGGCCGATGGCGCAGCCGATGAGGCGGGGGTGCGGGCGCACCTTGTCCAAGGGGTGGCTATCGGGTTTTCAGTGGGCCTCCTCCTTCTCCTCCTCCGCATGCCGATTGCTGACCTATCCGGCACTCTGATGGCGCGGGGTAGCAATACGTCGGAAGACGCGCTTGCAGCGATGCAGTCATATATTCATATTCGCCTCCTTGCTGCGCCCTTCGCCATCGCATTTTTCGCCGGTATTGGCTGGCTGACGGGTCAGGGGCGCGTGGGCCTGATGATGGGGGTGATCGTCTTTGTGACCCTCACCAATGCTGTGCTCGACATTTATTTTGTCATGGGCCTTGGCATGGGGGTGGAGGGCATCGCCTTGGGCACCGCCATTGCCGAGGGGGTGGGCGCCCTCCTCATGGGGGCTGTCATCCTCTTTGTACTGATGCGCCGTGGCGGCGTGCGGCGCGATTGGGTACCGGCGCGAATGCGCGAGAATTTGAAGGGCGTCCTGGCCCTTAATGCCGATATCTTTATTCGCACCTTTTCTCTTGCGGTGGTGTTTGCCTACTTCACCCGCGCCGGGGGCCAGTTTGGTGACCTGACCGTCGCCGCGAACCAGGTGCTGATGCACCTTTTATTGAGCGCTGGCCTCCTCCTCGACGGCCCGGCCATCGCCGCGGAGACGATGGTGGGCAAAGCCCTTGGCTCATACTCAGACAAGTCCCGCCGCTTGCAGGAGGCTGTGCGCAGTACCGCCGCGCTCGCCGCTGTCGCCGCGGTGGCCATGACAATTGCCCTGTTCATCCTTGGGAAGCCCATTCTTAACCTCATCGCCCCGGATGGTGGCGCCAGTGCCGATCTGCACGCCGAGGCGTGGCGCTATTATGTCTGGGCCGCCATTTCTCCTCTCATGATGGTGGGGCCATTCCAAATGGACGGCATCTATATTGGCGCCACGCGGGGCGCCGCGTTACGAAACAGCATGGTGGGCGCCTGCCTCCTCTTCGCATTCGGGGTGTGGTTGCTAGTCCCTCTTATGGGGAATCACGGTCTTTGGTTGAGTTTCGGCTTTTTCATGGCCGGGCGGGCCGCCTTTTTAGCCCTGGCTTGGCGCGGTTTTGCGAAGCTGACCGCGGCGTGAGAACCCCTGGTCCTGGCCCGCGAATTTGCTAGAGAGGCGCTATGGCGCACACTTTTTCTCGGCTGGCCAATCCGGATTTGTTCCTGAAGATCAGCCGTCCCCTTCTCCCCCTTTCGGGGATATTGGCCCTCATCTTTATTGGGGTTGGCAGCTACATGGCGTTTTTTGCCTCGCCGCCTGACTATAAGCAGGGGGAGAGCGTGCGGATCATGTACGTTCACGTGCCCGCCGCTTGGTTGGCGATCCAGACCTATCTCGCTATCGCCATTGCCTCCTTCGTCGGTTTCGTTTGGCGCCACCGCTTGGCCGATATTGCCGCACGGAAGGCCGCACCCCTGGGTCTCGCCTTCACCTTTCTCGCCCTGGTCACTGGCAGCCTATGGGGGAAAGTGACCTGGGGGGTCTATTGGGATTGGGACCCGCGCCTTGTGTCCATGCTGGTGCTTTTGTTTCTCTATATGGGCTATATGATCCTATGGCAGACGATTGAGAATGAGGCGAATGCGGCACGCACCGCTGCCCTTCTCGCCATGATAGGGGCGGTGAACCTGCCCATCATCAAATTCTCCGTCGACTGGTGGGATAGCCTTCACCAAAAGGCGACCGTTATTCGTGAGGGGGGACCGTCTATGCCAGCGTCGATGCTGTGGCCCCTTCTCCTCATGGCGCTGGGTTATACCGCCTTGTCCATCTTCTACGTGGTTCTCCGAACCCGGACGGACCTCCTGAATAGACGCGTGCGCCCAGCGGATGAACAGCGAATGCCCTCCTCTGCCACCTTGGAGCTTGCCCCATGACGTTCTTACTGACGAATGGCAGCGCCCTAATCGGCCAAGGCATTATTTCAGCAGACCCGACGGCGGAGATCGCCGCATCTTGGATCCTCTCAGCGCTTATCTTAGGCGGGCTGGTCGCCCACGCCCTCTTTATCGAGAGAAAGTCGCGATGAGCAGCGCTCAGAAGAAAACCTTCTCTCCATTCCGTCGGCGGCAACGACGGCTGCTCCTCCTGGGGGTTATTCTCCCCGCCTTCGCAGGCGCCACGGCACTCGCGATTGTCGCCATAGGACGGACAGAGGTATATTTCTACGGTCCCTCAGGCCTGCCTCCCTATGCAGAGATTGCAGGCCGCGAAGTCCGCGTTGGGGGTCTCGTGGCGAAGGGGACTTTGAAACCCGGCACTGAGGCAGCAGTGCAATTCTCTATCACGGACGGCGAAGCGACCGTACCCGTCCTGTTCGATGACGCCCTGCCCGGCCTTGTGATTGAAGGGGACGGTGTGGTCGCCCAGGGCCGCCTGCGGGAAGATGGCACCTTCGTCGCATCAAACGTCCTGGCTCGCCATGACGAGAACTATATGGCACCCGAAGTGGCTGAAGCCCTGAAAGAAACAGGGCAGTACGAACAATATATCAACGACCGACGGCAGTAATTTCTTGTGATACCGAACAGCTCCTCGTCCTCGCTAGTCACACTAGACACACACCAACCAAGATTGGGGGACAGAACAGTATGACAGTTTCCTTCACAGAGCTAATGGCCAGCTTCGCCCAAGATACCGATGGCACCTGCAGCGTTACGATTCCAGCAGAATGGATGCAGGGCCGAAGCACCTATGGTGGGCTTTCCGCAGCGATTTGCTTAAAAGCCGTATACGGCTCCCTTGGTGATCTGCCTCCCCTTCGGTCTGCGCAGGTTTCGTTCATCGGCCCTGCGGGCGGTCCCATCACCGTCAAAACCCAAGAACTCCGCCGGGGAAAGTCGGTAACCTATGCCGGTGCAGATGTGGTGGGCGAACAGGGAATTGCCACCCGCGCCGTTTTTGCGTTTGGCGCCCCGCGCGACTCCGCATTTGATGAGGAGCATATTGGGGCCCCACCCAGCGTTCCTAGACCGGAGGATTGTGGTCCCTTATTCCCCGGCGGCTTCGGCCCCGCCTTTACCCAGTTTTTCGAACCAAAGCTCGGCCTTGGCGGTGCCCCGTGCACAGGGTCAGATGCTCACGAACATTTCGTCTGGGTAAGACATAAAGACCGTGAAGACGCCGATATGCTCGCACTCATCGCCCATTCCGCTATGGCGCCACCGGCCATTTTCCCAAAGTTCACTGAGTATTCCCCCGGCAGCTCCATGAACTGGCACATCAACATATTGGCGGCAGAGCCCTCAACCGAGGATGGATGGTGGCTGATCAGAAGTGCGATCGACACCGCGCAAAATGGCTACTCCAGCCAGGACATGACCATCTGGAACAAAGCCGGCTTCCCCGTCATGTCGATGAAGCAATGCGTCGCGTATTTCGCTTAAGAGGGACGCCGTCCATGGGACGATATCGCTCCTTTAAGAATTAGGGCCGACCAAGGGACTGGGACGGGGTGATCCGATCATCACCGGCACCTCCATTTCACCATCTCAAACGCCAAGGCCTTTGAACGCCGCTCAAAACGACCCGGTCGGACGATATAGTGTCGGCTCCCCGGCGAAAAAGAAGCTCGACTGCATTGGCGTGCCTCGATGCCGAGCCAGTACAACAGCCCCGTCCAATGACCACCAAACGCCATATCTGTGATCCCCATCACATTTTTGAACATTGTTCATTGACACCTGAACATCGTTCAATCATGTTCATCCCCGGAGAGAGCAACCGAGGATGAGTAGAAGATGGTTTCACTATTGAGATCGCTTGCATTCCAAGGGGCTTACTACGCTGTGTCGGCGTTTTTCGCTGTGACAGCGATGCCACTCTTGCTGCTCCCCAGCCGGGGGCCATTAGTGGCTTGGATCCGGGCCTATGCCCGATCCATGGTGGCGGTGATGCGGGGTATTGGAGGGATCAGCGTTCGCGTGACCGGTCACGCGCACATGCCAAAGGGGCCTGTTATCATCGCCGCCAAACACCAAAGCTGGGGAGACGGTTTCGTGATGTTGGCCGAGGTGAAAAACCTCGCCTTCGTCACCGGTGACCACCTTATGAACTACCCGCTGCTCGGGCCAATCCTGCGCAAGCTTGGCGCTATCGTCGTCAATAGCTGTGGCGGGACGGCGGCCCGTGGGCGGCTGATGGCGGAAGAGATGGACAAGGCCCGCAAGGACGGGCGCAACATCCTCATCTACCCTGAGGGACACCTGTCGCCCGTCGGCACCCAGCATAAATATCGCAAGGGCGTGTACCACCTCTATGAGAAATACGGCGTGCCGGTGGTGCCGGTTGCCACCGACCTCGGGCTGCGCTGGCCCCAGCAGGATATTCGCCTGCACCCCGGGCCCTGCACTGTTGAGTTTCTGCCTCCCATTGAACCGGGCCTCGATAAAGAGACGTTCATGGCGAGGCTAGAACAAGACATTGAAACCCGCAGCCGCGCTTTGCTTGATGCCCAAGACGCCGCGGGCACCCTGCCCCAGGGACCAAAGGCGCCCAGCGTCGCGCCAGCGGGCACCATTGTTACCCAGCCGGTGGACAAAAAGGCCGTAACGCGCGCAACATAGGGCTTGTTGAGTATCAGCACGAGGCTCTGGCCGGAGACGAAAAAGCACCAGATTTAGGAGCGACGACGACGGACATGCTGGCATATTCGAGGAGGAGCGACGAAGATATGGTGCTTTTTCGCCCGGCCCCGGAGGGGTTCGGAAAAAATCCCGTTCGTTTGCGTCGAAAATCCTCGAAAGGGAGGCCCCCTTCCTTGCGGTTTTCTCCTAAACGATCCGAGATTTTGATCTCGAACCAGAGCCTCGCGGTGATGCTCAACAAGCCCTTATTCTCATGACCCAATTTGTTTTCACGCGGCGCTTTTGGCCGCTGTTCGGCGCGAACACGCTTGGCGCCTTTGCAGACAACACCCTGCGCATGGCCACCATTGTGGCAGTTTACGCGGCCTTCACCGCAGGGGGCGGCGGCGCATTTGATCTGCCCTGGGGTCTGGGTGAGCATGCGGGCTCCCTCGTGTCAGTGGCCTTTACCCTGCCGGTCTTCATCTTCTCGGTGATTGCTGGTCAGTTAGCGGATAAAGTGCACCGCCATGTGCTGATCCGACAATTGAAAGTCATCGAACTCATCCTCATGGCCACCGCTGCCGTGTGCTTTGCCATGGGAAATGGGCCGCTGCTCGTTCTTGCCCTCTTTTTAATGGGTACTCAGTCCGCCTTTTTCAGCCCCGTCCGCAATGCGGTGATGCCGCAATATTATGAGCCTCAAGAACTCATCCGTGCCAATGGCTATTACAACGCAGCCCTCTTCGTGGCAGTGGTAACGGGCCTTGGCCTTGGCGGCTATTTCGTCAATCAAGAAGGCGGCCGAGTCACCGTTTCAGTCATGCTCATCGCCGCCGCTGCCATTGGCGCCCTTCTCGCGCGGTTCACGCCTGAGGCGGCGTCGCCGGGCCTTGAGAAAATCAATTGGAACATTCCATCGGTCATTGTTCGGCAGCTTGGCTTCGTCCGGGGGCTGAAGGGCCTGTGGTACCCGATGATTGGGGTTGCCTGGTTCTGGATGGTGGGGGCCGCTGTGCTGGCGAACCTACCCAATTATGTGGGCGAAGATTTAGGCGGTGGGGATGCGGAGATTTCAATCATCCAGGCGATCTTTGCCATGGGCGCGGGCCTTGGGACGATGATTGCCGGAATCGTGGGCGCGAAGATGAAAGATAGCCTCTTTCTCGCCGGCGCTGGCGTCGCCGGTACCGTCGTCGGTGCGGGGCTCATCTGGGGGCTGACCTTAGGGTTTGACCCCAGTGCCGGACCTCTCTTTTCCTGGGCGAATGCCCCCCTTCTCAGCGCCTTAGCATTGACCGCTGCGGCAAATGGCTTTTTCGCTGTACCGCTGATGACAGCCCTGCAACGCCGCGCGCCTGAGGCTGAACGCGCGCGGGTGATGGGCACGGCTAATATGACGAACGGGTTGGCGGCCACAGTGGGGGCGTTGTTTATCCCCCCCTTGCGAAGCATTGGCCTCAGCGCAGCGGACATCTTTCTCGTCCTCGCCATCTTACAACTCAGCTTGCTGATTTTCATGTGGCGCCGGAAGCGCACGTTCCGCGCTGCCGCAGCGGAAGCCGAAGCGGCTGTGGCGGGACGCTAAAGAAAGGCAGATGTCATCCCGGTTTCTGCCGTAGGCAGAAGACCGGGACCCATAGTGTGGATACGTTAGAGTGACGAAAAGCTATTGGCATCCAAGCTTATGGATCCCGGCCTTCCCCCCGGAACAAGTCCGGGGTCCAGCCGGGATGACAAAGGTATAGTTTAGCCCCCCAGCTTAGCACGAACGATATAGGACGATTTTCAACCTCAAGGATTATCATCCTCAAGCGTTGCCAAGAATTGGGCGACCCGTCGCCATTTTCCCTGCTCGAATGCCTCCCCATAGCGCCACGCCCGGTCTTCGTTTCTTTTGGCATTGTGATACGCATCGTCACCATAGGCGTTTTGAAGCTTGATGGCTATTTCCTCGATGTCTTGCCGAGGCAAGAAACGAGGACGAACCACCCCTTGCCAAATCTCCCAGAGGATAGGACCCCACATAATAGAACTAGGGTCTGTGGGGATTCATTTTGAGTTGATGATGGCGGCGCATGCATAGAT
>CALFRH010000431.1 GCA_937919225.1 uncultured Parvularcula sp. | reverse complement strand
AGAATTCTCGCGCGCCTTCCATGCTTAGTGAGAATGACTTCTGTGACCCTTTGATCGCTTTTGCGTGGCCGCGGTAGAACAAGTCCATCTTCCTGCATTCGCTGCACAATCCGTGTCATCGTCGAGAGCTTCGTAATCGCTTCGTTCGACAAATATGAGATACTTTTAGCGTCGTCTCCCTCCAATAGCATCAAGACCCGCCAACGAGGCACATCGAGTTCAACACTCTTAAGTGTCTGTTCCAGATTGAAAACGTATCGTCCATTGACTTTGACGAGCCAGTAGAACGGCCATTTTTTTTGATCGAATGGTTCGTTCAAACCTACGGCGAGGGCATCCGTTTCTGTGTCTTCCGTATGATCGGTCATCTGTGGATCTCCCCTAAGAGTGAGATATTACTTGAAACTTCAACTAAAAAGCATTAATGGCGAACAAGTGCAAGATTTGGCGATTCTACAACATGCGGTGAATTGGTGGGCGGATCTCATCGTAGACTTCAGGACATTTTTGCTAAGGCCAATCTGTCACCGTTATTCTAATTTCAGCGGCGACTCTAGGTGATTGCCTTCATCGCTCGCGGAAACAATCAGACAGGTAATGACACGAAATGAAAGTTGAAACTCTTAACACAGTGATTGTAGGTGGCGGCCAAGCTGGAATTGCAATGAGTGAACATCTCACTAATTCGGGCATCTCCCATATTGTTCTGGAGCGGCACAGAATTGCGGAAAGGTGGCGGAGTGAACGCTGGGATTCATTGGTTCAAAATGGGCCCGCCTGGCATGACCGGTTTCCGAAGATGAAGTTCAATGTCGATGACCAACACTCCTTCGTATCGAAAGACACAGTCGTCGAGTATTTCGAGGCCTATGTTAAAGAATACAAAATACCCATCCGATGCGGTGTAAACGTCAATCGGGTTTCCCGCAAAACGAATAGTTTGAATTTCACAATTGAAACGTCTGATGGCGTTTATTATGCGGAAAACGTCGTCGCAGCGACCGGTGCTTTTCAAACACCCGTCATTCCGCCGATTGTTCCCGAAGCGGCAAACATCAAGCAAATTCACTCGTCGTCCTACAAGAACCCCGATCAACTTCCTGATGGGGCTGTGCTCGTCGTCGGCGCCGGCTCTTCAGGGGCGCAAATTTCAGATGAGCTTCAGCGCTCGGGCCGAAAGGTCTATCTTTCAATGGGGCCAACCGAACGTCCACCGCGCGCTTATCGCGGACATGATTGCGTTTGGTGGCTTGGGGTTCTGGGAAAATGGGATGCCTTGCCCCCAGCTGAAGGGGGGCGACATGTTGCGATCGCGGTAAGCGGGGCACATGGCGGAGAGACTGTCGACTTTCGCAAACTTGCTGCACGTGGCGTAACACTGCTCGGCCAGACCACCGAGTTCAATCATGGTCGTTTGTTTGTGGCCGACGATTTGAAAGAGAACATGGCTTGCGCCGATCGCGATTATCTTTCTTTTCTGCAGGCTGCTGATGCACATGTAGAAAGGTTTGGCCTCGACCTGCCCGAGGAGCCAGAAGCATACGACCTCGGAGAAGATCCAGACTGCTTGATCCATCCCGTTCAAGAACTTGACCTCAATGCGTGCGACATCAACTCTATCGTTTGGGCGACTGGTTATGCTCAAGATTTTTCTTGGTTAGACGTCGACGCCTTAGACACCGCTGGGCGGCCCAAGCATCATCGCGGCGTGTCTGATGAGCCTGGAGTTTTTTTTCTTGGACTTCCCCTTCAGACTGCCCGAAAATCGTCCTTTATTTGTGGTGTGTGGCACGATGCAAAGTTTCTCGCCGATCAAATTGAGACGCGGTCAAAATACAACGCCTACACAGTTGAATCACGCTTGCCAGCTTACTCCTAGACCCGGCTAGTGAGCATAAGTGTTCGCATCGCTAATGCTATCACTATGCATCTTCTGGCCCGCAATGGCCTGAAAGTCTTGCTGGACGACTTCGAGTGGAGAAATTTGCATTCTGAACGAAGGCGTAAACCGCTTACTCAGAAGGTTCAAACAATAGCTTACCAACCCATTTGCCTTCATCGTGCATTTTGATGACGGACTTTCGAATGAGGCTCATGATCGCCAATGTCGCTTGTGTTAAAGGACGGTGCGTCGGATAGCTAAGGCTGACCGTATATGAAAGCCGCGGCTGAATCAGTCTGCGTGCCAATATACCTCGTCGTTCCAGACGATTGTGGATTGCTGACATAGGTAAAAGGGAAAACCCTTGCCCGGCAGCCACCAAATCGATCGTCGGGTTTAAGGCTGCTGCAACCCGAGATTGCTGGAGTGCTATGTTTCGATCTCGCGCGATGTCTGTGACCATCTGACGAATACCATGCTGCTGCTGAGGCATAATAAGCGAGTAATTTGGCAACTCCTCGAATGGAATATCCTCTCCGTCCTTTCCGTCATTGAACCGTCCGGTCAAAAAAAGATCTTCTTCTATCAACGGCTCGACCCTCACGCTGTCACTTGGTGTCGCCATATAGCTCACCACAAGGTCATAAGCCCCGCTCTCAAATCCCCTAAGAAGATTTCCGGCAAGTCCTTCGTCTAAAGTGAGATCGATATTGCTATAGTTATCCTCAAGCGAACGACAAAGAGGTAGCGTCAAAACATTCAACGCACTCGCGGTCATTGCGACAGAGACGTGTCCTTCAGGATCACGCGCCAAAGTTGAAATATCCTCGCGTGCGCGATTGTACTGATTGATTATCCCATGGGCAGACACCAAAAACTTTCGGCCCGCCTCCGTAAGCTCCATGCCTTTTCGGCTGCGAACAAACAAGGCCGCGTTTAGGTCTTCCTCTAGCCGTCGTATGCTCTGGCTCAAAGCTGGCTGCACGATGTTCAAACGTTCTGCTGCTTTTGAAAGAACTCCAGTTTCTGCTACCGCTACAAAATGTTGGATCCGGCGAATGTTCATTTCATTTCTGCTCCTTGATCATCAATTTTTGTGATCGAATGCATCATAACATTATCATATTCAATGGATCAATAAGCGCTTAGCGTCACTTGAGATGGCGCTGAAGGTTATAATGATTGAACGCTTCTACATTCCAGACGGTCAATCTGGCCAAATCCACTACGCCGTAGCGGGGCGTGGGCCGACAATCCTTTGTTTGCATCAAACACCGCGCAGCTGGGATGAGTTTCGAGAAGTGATGGAGTATTTGCAGGACGACTTTCAAATCATTGCGATGGACCTGCCTGGTATGGGGGCCTCATCAGCGCCCTTAAAGCCCGCTTCAATCGAAACCTATGCGCGCGCTGCCATAGACTTGATAAAAAGTGTT
>CALFRH010000430.1 GCA_937919225.1 uncultured Parvularcula sp. | reverse complement strand
GGAGGCACAGGGATTCGCGGCGCACGGGTTGCCAGCACAGGGGATTTTCGCCGCGCATGGGTTAGCGTAAGCCGACTTCCGGCCCGCGCAGGGGTTCGCGCCGCAGGCGCCGGAGAAATAGGCGCAGCCAGACGCACCAAGGGCGAGGCCGACACCAACGACGGCGCCGCGCAGGGCTTTGGTGTTGATTTTCGGGGCAAAAGCTTGGGTAGACTTCGATACATTTGTTTTAGTCATTGGGGGGGGATACTCCTCAAGTTTGGTACGCGGTGGAGACATCCCCGCGCTTGGGGAGTTGTTCGGTGAAACTTTAAAAGGGTTTCACATTGGCCTGCATTTTTATTGGGGGCGCACAGCGCGGCCTCCTGCGTTCCCCACGCTTTATGCGCGGGGTCTACTTTCGGGGGAGTTGCATGGACACCACGGACGCTTCGCGCCGTGGGGAACGGCAGGTGTGAAGGGCGCTACTCCGCTGCCACCGCAACTTCTTGGGCGGCGAGGTACTTCTCCGCCTCAAGGGCCGCCATGCAGCCCATGCCCGCCGCCGTTACCGCCTGGCGATAGGTTTCGTCGGTGACATCGCCGGCGGCGTAGACCCCAGGAACCGAGGTGGCCGTCGAGTCGGGCGCCGTGATAATGTAGCCATTGTCCTTCATCTCAACCTTGCCCGCGAACAGCTCCGTCGCAGGCGCATGGCCGATGGCGACGAATAGGCCGTGCACGTCAATGTCAACGGCGTCTTCGCCGGTGGTGGAGGCCAGGCGCAGCCCCGTGACACCCAGGGGCGTTTCATCACCCAGGACTTCGTCCACCTGGCGGTTCCACATCACCTCCACCTTAGGGTGCTCAAGGAGGCGCTTTTGCAAAATACGCTCCGCCCGCAGACTGTCCCGCCGGTGGATCAGCACCACCTTTTCGGCGAAGTTCGTCAGGAATAGCGCTTCTTCGACGGCTGTGTTCCCGCCGCCGACCACGGCCACGGTCTTGCCCCGGTAGAAGAACCCATCGCAGGTGGCGCAGGCCGACACGCCAAAGCCCATGAATTTCTGCTCCGACGGCAGGCCGAGCCATTTCGCCTGGGCCCCGGTGGCGATGACCACGGCATCGGCGGTGAAGGTTTGGCCACTATCAGCCTTCAGCCGGATGGGCCGCGCATCGAAATCCACCTCGGTGATAATGTCATTGATGAGCTTTGTGCCCACATGCTCGGCCTGTTTCTCCATCTGCTCCATGAGCCAGGGCCCCTGGATGACGTCGGCAAAGCCGGGATAGTTTTCCACATCCGTCGTGATGGTGAGCTGTCCGCCCGGCTGAAGGCCGCGCACCATCACCGGCTCTAGCATGGCGCGCGCAGCATAGATGGCGGCGGTGTAGCCCGCAGGGCCAGAGCCAATAATAAGGAGCTTGGCGTGAAGGGGGGCGTCAGACATGGGAGTGGTCCTACAAAACTCGAAAGAACGTGAAATGTACGGCGCTCGTGCCAAGGTTCAAGGGGCGTTCAAGGGGGGAAAGGCTTATGGGAGGGATAGGTGAGCTATTGCGGAGCCGTCCGGGGCTCTTATCTTTATGGATGCCGAATAAAAGGAGCGCACGCCATGGGCCGTCCCGTCACCATCACCCTCGACCATGACCTTGGTAAGGAGGGCGCCAAAGAACGGGTGGACGAGAAGTTCGAGGCGCTGTTGCAGTCCATTGCGGGCAATATGGGCCTCAAAATCGAGCGGCAGTGGAACGAGGATCAGCTGACCTTCACCGCCAAGGCGATGGGTCAGACCATTAAGGGAGAGGTCGATGTCTTCCCCGCCCATGTGCGTATCGTGGTGGTGTTGCCCATGCTGCTGGCGTCGATGGCGGAAGCCATTCAGGGCAAGGTGGAGAAAGATGGACGGGTGATGTTGGAGAATAAGGGGGCTTAAGGGTGTCGTCATCCCGGACACGCCGCGGCACGAAGTGCTGCCCGCGTAGATCCGGGATCTAGCGACTTCAGAGTAGATCCCGCATCTGCGGCGCACACTCTGTGTTGCGCCGCGCGCGGGATGACGAACCAATACATCTGTGTCATCTTTTGCTCAGACAGGTTCTAATCCTCATCTTCCATCCGCCCAAGGATTTCAGCCGCCGCGCGATCCGTCTCCCGCAGGGGCTCATAGTCCCATTCATCCGTATAGCTAGCGCGGGGGCGCAACACCCCATGACGTTCCAGCGCTTCGTGGAGCCGGACCCATTTGGGGGCACCGCCCTTCAGCGGCAGGAGGTGCACAGGCTTTCCGGTAAAGGCGGCGTCCGTTAGCATATTAGCGGACTCCTCCGTTACGAGAATGCGGGAGCCAAGGCCCAACATCCCTAGATAGGGATTTTCAAGGCCGCCCACCGATCCGCCATCCCACACATAGGCGCGGGGCCCCGCAAGGCTTGCGCGAATTTTCGAGAGGGCCTCATCCCCCGTCCGGCGGGAGGTGGAGATGAGGAGGCCCACCCCCGAGGCCATGAGGTCGCGCAAGCGGACAATAATGTCGTGCAGGGATTCTTCCGTCAGGTGATAATCCTTACTCGTCCCACCGATCAGAACGGTGACAAGCGGTCGGGGCAAGTCGGGAAGGAAGGGTTCTAGCGTTGCGGCGTCGGCCGACAATTGCTCTTCCGTCAACCGATTGGGGCTGCCTAAGATGGGGAACACGTTGGCGCCCCGCAGCATATCGTGGGCAGGAGGGACGACGAGGTCAAAGCCCCCCTCGGGCACCCTTGGGTCTTGGGTTTGGACCACGAAAGGCCCGCGGCCTTTCATCTTAAGAGAGAAGGGGATCGTCCGCCGTCCGGTGGCAATCCACAGGTCTGGGAGGGGGAGGGCCAGCGTGTCGGACGTTCCCGCCAGGCGCGCCTCGGGGTCACCCCAGGCCCATCGGGGCAGACCGTCAAAAGGCTTTTGCACCTTAAGGCGCTTGACGGTGATCACCGCATCCCGTTGCCGCGCGACGGCTTCGGCAAGGCCCAGGGCCTGGTTCTCCATGCCCGCGCGGCCGTCGCTCACGGCCCAGATGGAAAGGGGGTCGCTCATACTCATGGGCCGGTCTATAACCAGGCTGATGGCAGAAGTCTTGTTTTATCATTTGGAACGCTCACGGCTGGAGGATGTGTTGCCCGGCCTGTTGCAGCGGACCCTCGACCGCGGCTGGCGCGCTATGGTGAAGACGCCGACTGATGAGATGGCCGATGCGCTGGATGCGCATCTATGGACCTTTTCCGACGACAGTTTCCTTCCCCATGGCCGGGGCGCTGATGAGGCGGACCAGCCGGTGTGGCTCACCAGCGACGATGGGGAGGGTACGACGCGGGAGGTCCTGTTCCTTGTGGGCGGGGCCGACGTGTCAGTGGAAACCCATTCCGGCTTTACCCGGAGTGTTCTGTTGTTTGACGGCAGCCTTGCTCCGCAGGCCCGCGAGGCGTGGAAGGCGGTGAAGGCGGCAGAGCTTGAGGCCACCTATTGGCGTCAGAATGCTGGCGGAAAATGGGAGAAGGCGGGGTAGGGGGTGGTGGTCGAAAACCTTTTGCAAAACAAAACCGAAAATTGAAACGTTCCATGTCCGACTTAAGAAAAGCCTGTCCTGGTATTTACTGCTTCAACTTTCACCCAAAAGGCACTCGGTAGATCCGAACGAACAACAAGCCCTAAAAGGGCCTTGGCAAGTCACTGTGATGAATGGATGTGGGTTTACGCTCGCCGCCTGCAGGCGAGACACCAAGAACCCCAGAGACAAGGACTACTTCGAACCTAACGAACCCGCGTTAAAAAGGGACGGTATCGATCCGTCCGATTACATCACCTAGTTTTGTCTCTAGTCGGTTGCGCTTCCCAGCGGCACTGGTGCACCGTTGGGCGATATAGATGCGGACGAATTTTACACTGTCCTACCGACGAACCACCCCCTCCGCCCTTCGGGCACCTCCCCCGCCTTGCGGGGGAGGAATTCACCACTGCAGGTGCTGAGATACTCTTCCCCCGTTTCGGGGGAAGTGGGCCCGCGCCGAAAGGCGCGGGGTCGATGGGGGATAGGGTGTGGAGGCTCGGGGATGGCAATGCTCACCCTTGGGCCTTCACCGCCTCAATATGCACACGGACAGTTACATCAGGGAGGATGTCTTCGGGTGCCGCATAAGCCCCCTGGCCGACGCCATAGTCCTGGCGGTCAAGCACTAACTCCCCATGAGCCACGGCCCGACCACCGGTGATGGAAAGGGAGAAGGGCAGGCTCACCGCCTGGCTCACTCCGCGAATGGAAAGGGTGCCGTCCGCTACATAGGTGTCAGGGGCTTCGCCCGCGTTGATATTGGTGGAGGTGAAGGTGGCGGTCGGATGTTCTTTCACCCAGAACCAGTTCTTCGACGGGAGGGTTCCATCCTGGTCGCTGTCACCGGTGGAAAGGGAGGCAACATCAATCGTGGCGGCAATGGAGCTGCCCTCGGTCGGGTTTTCCGGATCCAGAATAATGTCAGCAGTGAAACTGTTAAAAACACCCTCCGCCGGTTTGCCGTAAGCTGTGCCGGCAAAGGTCACCTTGCTGGCGGTTGTATCTACTACCCATCCGTGTTCGTGGCCAGCGGCGGCCTCCGTCATGGTCGTGGTCTCTGCCTCCGGTGCGGCGCTTTCACTGCCGCCACAGGCAAGCAGAGGGAAGGCAACGGCGCCGACGGCGATGGTCTGAAAGACGGGGTAGAGCCTCATTGGGTCAATCCTTTTGGTTTGATGCCGGGCACCATGCGGGACAAGACATCGTCTTTGTCCTTATAATGATGCTTCAAACCGGCGGCGATATGAAGAATAAGAAGGGCCAACGTGCCTTTCGCGGTAAGCTCGTGCAGGTCTGTGAACCAGTCCGAAAGATCTTTGTCGACGGGCACCGGTAGGTTCGGGACGGGCACTAAAAAGAAGAGCTTTGTCGGGAACCGCTCTGTCAGCGGATCGGCCGAGACCATCAGCCATCCCAGAACCGGCACCCCAATCATCAGAGCGTAAAAGGCGACATGGGTGCCCTTTGCCACCAGCTGTTGCCAGCCCGGCATATGGGCAGGCAGCGCCGGGGCAGGGTGGGTCAGTCGCCAATAAAGCCGGTAAAAGGAGAGGGCCAACACCACAAATCCAAAGCTTTTGTGGAGCTGATAAAGCTGGATTTTGAGGTCCGAAAACTCCAACTGATGCATGAAAAGACCGCCAGCAATCTGCCCAACAATAAGGACAG
>CALFRH010000429.1 GCA_937919225.1 uncultured Parvularcula sp. | reverse complement strand
TCCCAGCCGCGCGCCAAGGCTTTACAGCGCTCGCGTGCATCGCCTGAAATCAATAGACCTTGGCTTGCAAAGAGCTCGATATTATCGGTTTTGGGTTTGAAAACGGCAATATCTTCATCGGTGATATGAAGCCGATAGCCAGGAAAATGATCGTGATTACAATCGTCTTCGATAATCGAGCGGATCAGACGCCGGAACTCTTTTAAGGTTGATTGGGATCCAGACTTATTATGAAGTTTGGCCATTGAGATTCGAAATTCAATCTGATCCCCGCAATGCTTGCGCGCGAGCTCATACAGTCGGCGCTCTAGCGGCCGTGCCAACTGAAAATAGGAGCGATCAAGGGTTAGAACCTCTTTCTCCTGAATGGCCTGATAAACCCAATCTGAGAGCGTCACTTCGACATCGAGCATCCGGCCGTCCCGGGTCTCGCGGATAATCCGGACCCGATCGACCAGAGAAAAGATATCCATCTGCTCCCGGCCGCCCGTGGCAATATTCGTTTCAACCTGAGTGCCCTGCAAGCGGTCAAACGCCTCCTTCAGGAGCTCATAGCCGCGTCCGCTGGTTTGGCGATTGGTCGCGACGAGCAGATCATAGGCCTTGAAGCGAAGCGTTGCCGGGACTTCCAGCCCTTGATTCAGGCGCGATATGCATTGGCTGATACAATAGATCAGAACATCGCGGTCAAACACCGTGGCAAGGCCCTTAGAGGATGGCCGCACTTCAATGAATTGATCGCCGTTCTGATAGCGGCGTGTGTTCATATCGGGCTTCTTGGAGAGCGAAAACATCGGGTGTTCCATCGACGCCCTGTCGCCCTTGAAAGCCGCATCGAGCACATCGCAGACGAAAAAGTCTGGCTCATGCCGCAAGGGCAAAAGCGGACTTCGTTCTTTCGTCACTTTACCCACCGATTCGTTCGTCACTTTACACACCTCATACTCGCCAGCGTCATTGTAGGTTGCTTGACCCCCATCATGCCGATCTCTTCGTCACTTTACCCACCCTCAAAGCGTTTACAAGCTTAGAAGCCGGGTCAGATTGCGGAGATGACAGTTTCGTCATTTCACACACCCCATCTAAAGCTTTCGTCACTTTACCCACCAACAGAGCGCTTAGGCACTCCCCCAGAAAGACTCAAATCCCAATTGATCGCACTTTCGTCACTTTACCCACCCCCCGTCAAGTCTTTCGTCATTTCACCCACCCCCTCTAAGCCCAAAAATCCCCTTAGTGAGACACGTCACTTTACACACCGTGGCACGTCATTTCACACACCCTTATTCGTCACTTTACACACCGCGGGTAATCAAAATAGCCTATTTTTCTACGTTGAATCAATAGACTATAGAATTCGCCAAAATGCGTAACTCATATATAACTCAGATTCTAACTCTCTCCGCAGATACCAAAACACAAACATAAAACCCTCCAAGATCCATGAGTTACAAAAAGGAAATGCCTTCGGCATTACACACACCAAGAGGACCTTCGGTCCAATGAAAGGGAATCGCTAACGCGATTTCTCTTTAAGCGACATCGCCTCATCGGCAATGTCGCAATTGCCAAGATGAGGCACACCAAAGCCAACCGAAAATAAGAACCAAGACGATAGAACCGGATATTGGCCTTCAGAGAAGTCCTGTCGAAAGCTGATTTTTTCACAACTAAGAGTGGTCCAGGGTGAGAAAACAGGCCCAAAGAGGGCCGCGAGTGGCTGAAAAGGACGCCATAAATCGTCAGAGCGCATCCGTGAGAGCGATTTGCAGGGTTTTGCCGATCATTTTACGTTGAAAGGGCTGAATCGCGCTCTGCGGGGTTTCTGGTCCATCGATTTTGCCTATACCTGCATAAGTTGCAGACTGGCGTTTTGCTTGGTAGATTTGCTCAGGTTTTGTTAGAAGAACTAACAAAAGAGGACCCAGAATGGCCGATCGAGAAAACGAGACCCGTCCGGAAGCCCTAACCGACGCGCAAAGGGCGCGCGATTTTGAAGAGCGGGCATCGAAACCAAATCTTGGGCCCGATGAGCGAACCCGGTTGGAACAGGATGCGCGCCAGCTCGCGCGCGAGGCAGAGATTGATCCGGGCCTGGCCGAAGAATTGGGCCGTACCCGGTCGGAATCGGCCCAGCAACGCCTCACAGTGGCTGCAAATCAACGCGCGCACCCTTCGAAAGGCGAAGCCTATGTCGATCAATTGAGGGGTCTGACGGCGCAAGTCAAAGACCCTGCCCGGCAAGCTCAAATGGCAAAACTCGTTGAGCAAATGGGCGCAAAAATGGGAATGAACCGCGAGACAAGCTCGCAAGCGCAAACAGGCCGAGATTTTGAGGCCGAACGCTGAGCTTTAAGCGATTTGCTTGCGGACCATTTTTGTTGACCCGTCGGCCTGGATTTCCGGAACTTCGATATAATTGCTCGCAGCTGGCGTGGCCGGCACCTGGACAGGTTTCGGTTTGATCACCGCGACGTTCTGGATGGCAGGTTCGGGTTTTGGCTTTGGTGCGGCTTGCTTCGGTTTGGAGGGAGCCTTTGGCTTTTTCTGCTTGGCCTTCAACTCTTCGAGTTGGCGCTCCAGATCGGCATTTACAGCTTCGGCGCGCGAGAGTTGTTCGCCAAGTTCAGCGACCTTTTCTTCAAGCACAACATGCTCGTCGTCACGAACCCGCTTCAGCTGAACCGTCGCCCAGAGCCCCATCAGGAAGAGCACGATTTTGATGGCTTCGGCGTAGAAGGTGTGAAGAAAAGCGCGCGAATTAATCGAGAAGCTGGCGAGGAAAACCGTTGGTGAAAAGACGCCCGATTCAATAGCTGTTTGCTCGGAAGTCGCCAGGGTCATCAGGGCGTCTATCGTATCTTGTTTTTTGGCCTCTAAAGCGTTGATCGCTTTGTTTGTGGCCAGCCGGCCCTGGACATCTGTGGTCAGACATTCGTCTCTTGAGACTTGTCGGCACCGCTCGAGCAAAGCTTCGAGCGTGGTCACATCCTCGCGCCCTACCCCTTCAAAGGTTTTGAGCTCGCTTTCATAACGCGCGAGGTCGGCTTGTAGAGTGTTTCTGAGTGTCGAGCTCGCTGACGTCTGCGACTGCGTAATGGCGCGATCGTCGATCGTTTCCCAATACATGTAAGATCCGACATAGGACACGCCCCAGGAGACCAGCATCGCCGCTGCGACGACTAAGATGGCGGCATATGTCCCGATGCGCTTATGATTGGAGGTCGCCATGGCCGCGATCGTGAAGATGAAAACCACCGCCAGAATTTCTGGCAGCGCCCCCATGAGGGCCCCGGTCAGAAAATCTGCGTCCGGACCTGCATTGGCCCAAAATAGACAGCCTGTGACCAGTGACAGCCCTGCTAGCGCAAGTGCCATCAGATGCGACACGCCCTGAATGGCGCGCAGTTTTCCGGTTTGGTTTTTCGTACTCGACATGGGCCGAGAATTAGCCGCATAGCGTTAAGCCTGCTTTAACGAAGCGGTTAGGACTTCGAAAGCTTGTGAAGTTGTAATTTTCAGAGGTCCAAAGATCGCAAAATTGCAAAGTCGATTTGTTTTAAAGATTGGAAGTATGAATTTTTCAAAGATCTGAAGTTCAGAGGTTGCCAGATACCAAGGTTGCAAAGTTCATACTTTGATACATTGCGACGTAGCAAAGTCTCGATAATGCGAAGATCAAACCTTCAAACATTTGAAGGTTTGGAGGTCGCAATGTCTGGAAATCGAGAAGCCGCAACTTTGTGTTAATGCGACCACGCTAAATCTCGAACATTCAAAGAAAGGGTGTTCGAATGTTCACCATTACGGTTCTCAATCAAAAGGGCGGGTGCGGTAAAACCACTCTGTCGCAATGCATGGCGGCGGCTGCCTATGCGGCCGGCCACCGGGTCGCGGTTCTAGATCTCGATGAGCAGGGGGCGAGCCACGGCATCTTTCGGGATGAAGTCGAGCCGGGCCGCTTCAAGAAAGAGGATTTCTTCGTGGCCAGTTTTAATGGCCGAGATGCGGATCTCAAATCATATCGAGACCTCTGCCAGATTTTTAGCGATCAGGGCTATGATTTCTTGATCTTGGATCTGCCGCCAAAGCTCGTGTCGCAGGAGCACATCGTCTCGACGATTACCGACATCACTTTGGTGCCGATGTTTATTTCAAACCAAGATTTGAAATCGACGCTTAAGACCGTTGATGTTCTGAATGCGGCAGGGGTAACCTCGCTCGTCATTCCGTCGCGGGTGCCGACCTCAAAGTCCGATAAAAAATATCCCAAGTACCAGGATGTTCTGAAAAGCCTCACGGCGCATGATGGAGCCGCCGTTTCAAGTGTCGAGATCACTGACCGCGCAGAGTATGTCGATGTTGGCGATGGATTGTTCCCGCCGCTCGATGCGCCGAAGACGGCAGCGGGCAAAGAGACAGTCAAACTGTTCGCCTTGATCCATGAAATGCTGAAACGACTAAACCAATTGAAGGCGGCCTGAAAATGACAAAACCAAAGCCAGATATTCAAAGCCTCGTCGATGCCGTTTCCAGCGATCTCGAGACCGGTGAGACAACCGACATCAAACTCGTAGAGGAAGCGCCTGCAGAGGCCGAGCCGGATGATTATATTGATTTTGGCGCGCTCTCGCACGAAGCCAAGGTGCGCCTGGCGAGCGATATTCGAGATTGGGTTTCTGAAGAGCGCAAAAAGGCGGCAGGCGAAGGCGGGACTGACGCGCTTTTGAAAAATATCCAAGATCAATTGATGGGCGCGACCAACCACGATCTAGCGGGCGAGAGTTTTAAAGAAATGGGTGCGTTGGCGCGGCTCAATGCGCAGACCCAAACCGCGCATATTCCAGAAGATCGCTTCCCGGCGTGCGATGCAACGATTTCGTTGAAACTGCCTCGCGCCTCGAAACACCATTTGCAGATGAAATCGCTTGGCCGAAGCATTTCGTTATCTGAGTACATCGTCGAATGTCTGAATATGGCGGCGCGCCTGGATGAAGACGATCATCTGATTCTTGTACGTAAACGCGGCGGTGCGCTCGCATCAAAATCGTAGCGCAATCGATCCCGTTAGCTATAGTCGTTGAGCCGGCTTCAACGAGCAGAGGAGGGGACGGTGAAAGTCTTCTTCGGTGTGGTTGGCTGCGTCGTTCTACTCGCGGTCATCGCCGCCATTCTCCATGATGAATTTCGCCGTAGGTTTGATCCTGGCCCTGAAGCGATCGATTACGGCAAACGGGGTGCGGCTCAGATTATTGATGGCGATACGATCGACCTTGAAGAGGTTCGAATTCGTTTGGCCGGCATAGATTCTTGTGAGCTCGATCAAGTTGCGAAAATTGGGACCGAGACTTGGCCATGCGGAACGCTCGCGAAGGCGCGCCTTGTCGAGCTAGCTGCCGGCGCTGATGTTCGTTGTATCTGGTCTGAGCTCGACCGGTATGGCCGCGCGCTCGCGATCTGTGATATTTATGGAACCGATGTGGTGCTGAATGAAGTCATGGTGCAAGAAGGCCTGGCCGTTGCATATCGTGGATCCGAGCAGGGAAGCGTTTTGGATCCGAGCTATGAAGCGATTGAGGCAAAAGCGAAACAGACCCAAATGGGGCTCTGGAAAACAGACCTCGAATTGCCTTCTGAGCACCGCCGTAAAAAATCGCCATAACGCCGTTTAATTTCGTCGCTGAGGGGCCTCGCAGAAAATTTCGCCACCCACCCACATGAAACGGTATATGCCTCTGTACGGGCTCCCATGGCCCAACAAAAAATTTTCACTGAACAGCCCCGATATACTCTCGGCGGGAGATCAATCTTGCGTTCGGCTTCCCTCGCCGAAACCCTTCAACCTTTCGCTTAAAAATTTCCCCGCCGGAGGCCAGCCGCAAAGTCTTTTGCGGCAGATAAAATCTGCCTATGTCTATCCAAGCGTTGATTTTCGTTTTAGGCATGGTAGTTGATTCGAAGAGAGTGGCAGGATACGTGTTTTGTGGTACAAAAAACCGCGTAAGCGCGCCTGTAGCCCAAATCGGGCTAGGCCAGAGGCCGATGGAATCGGCCTTTACCAAAGAGATTAGACCCTGGATTTTTGAATGAAGCCGGCCCCAAAATCCGAAATGACAAAGAGACGAAGAGGGCGCCCAATATCTGGGTCTAAATCGAAATCCGAAGTTGTGCGCGTGCGTGTTGATGAAGACGAGAAGCAAGCGTTTACACGGCTTGCTGATAGGCTCGGCGTTAAGCCGTCGGTCCTGCACAGACGGCTAATGAAAGAAGCCGTCGATGAAGGTCCGGAAGTGTTCGAAAAAGAGTTGGCTGCTTTGCTCGATGCCAATGTGCAGCTCAGCGCGATCGGACGAAATATCAATCAAATTGCCAGGGCGATTAACCAAGGCGCGATTGTGGTTGAACCGATTGATTCGAGAGATCTTGAAGGTGTCATATCCGCAGTTGACGCGCAAAAAGAGGCGGTGCGCCGGATGATAAAGCGCGCTCGCTCAAAACGCAGAATCCGGAAGCCGAAACGTGAAACGTGAGGGCGAGTTCTGGCAATCTGATGATCGCTCCAAAGGGCGCCGGGTTCCGGTTTATGGCGGCGTGCGCGCCAAGCCGAGCCTTTCAGCAAGGGTCAGAGCAGCGGCCGGAACGCCAGAAGCGGTTGTCAAAGTCGCCAAATTTTACCGGACGATTAGCCGGGTCAAACAGGCCTTGGCCTATCAAAGCCGAGGCAGTGATTTAGAGGTCGAGCTGAGAGACGGCACAGTCCTATCAAAAGACGATGGAGGGGCTGCGCTCGACGATCTTGCTGAACAGTGGAGCGCCAATTTTAGCGATCGACAGGATGCACGAAACGCTGGCCATCTGATCATTTCCGCACCTGAAGGTATGAACTCAGAGGCGGTTTTGAAGGCCGCACGGAGATGGGGGCAAGAGGTTCTTGCGTCGGACTATGATTATGCTTTTACGCTTCACACTGACGAGCCACATCCGCATGTCCATTTCCTGATCGTGCGCGAAGGATTGAAGGGTAAACGGCTTGGGTGGAGCCGCGCCGAGCTCGATGATTTCAGGAATCAGTTTGCGAAGTTTGCGCGAGAAGAAGGGCTGGATCTAAATGCGACGCCGCGGTTTAGCAGGGGTCAGACGGAACGCTCAGAAAAGCAGAGCGCCAGGCGGGCGAGGGGCCGGTTAGGATCCTCATTATCTGATGAAGGCGCTGCTATGGAAGTGCTGGCCGGTTTACGCGCTGGTGCCGATGGTGAAGACCATGCGTGGTTCGCTGCGATGAAGTCAAATGCTGTTTCAGAGCGGTCTGAATATGAAGCTCTCTCAAATGTTTTTGAGAGGATTTCTTCGCGCATGGGCGAGGATTCAGATGGCGTTGTAGCGGCGACGTCTAAGCTCTTATCGAAGCAGTCAATGGCGTTTCGGACGATCATTACGCGGCGCGGCCAAATGGAAAAAATCGC
>CALFRH010000428.1 GCA_937919225.1 uncultured Parvularcula sp. | reverse complement strand
GATGCGTTGCTTGATTTTTGACGTGATCATGGTTCAACTCCATGTCAGAAAATAGGGCATGTTTTTCTGAACGTCAAGATGGAGGGGTTTCGGCCGTGAGGGCGGGAAGCAGCCATTCGCTGCGTTTGCAATAAATCGGTCGCAGGTTCTTTAAAGCCGACATTCGGGAACAACTGCTTTAAAAAACCCAAACAAGCGTGTGGTGTTTCCAAGCCTTGCCTCTCAACCTAGAGTGCTACCAATGGGTCGCGTTATCAATGATTGAGCACACAATGCATTTGAGCAAGATAAGACTAAGGAATTACCGTCGCCTCGCAGACGTCAAGATCGATCTGGACAGCGAAATCTCGATCTTCGTTGGTGCCAATAACAGCGGTAAGACCTCCGTCGCTCATGCATTGCATTTCTTCATCGGCGGTGCCCGTGACCGTGTTAGCTTTCATGACATAAGCGCATGCCGGTGGAGTGACATCGATGCGTTTGAAGCCGGTCAAGCAGACGCTGCACTTCCAGTTTTGTCGCTTGATCTATGGTTCGGGGTCGAGCAAGCGGACCTGCATCGTGTCATCGACCTACTTCCCAACCTAGAATGGCAAGGAGCGATGGTTGGCGTTCGTATCGCCTTCGCGCCACGCAACGAAGATGAAACATTGACGCGCTTTCAAGAGCTTCATGCCCAGGCACAAGAAGCGGTCGCTGACCTGGAGACGCCGGAGGACGAGGAACCATATGTTGCTCCGCCGCGAACGCTGCGCGAATATCTCGAAGACGAGCTCCAGCGAGAGTATGAGTTCAAATACTTCGTCCTTGATGAAGCCCAATTCAACGAGGAGCTTGAGCCAAACGAAGGTTACGAACCGCAAGAACTGCTGCGGGATCAGGGGCGCACGGGAAAGGACATCGTCAACTCTCTGATCAAAGTCGATTTCCTGTACGCACAACGGCATCTTTCAGACAGTGAGGGAGGCAGCCGCGCCGAGGAACTATCCCGGCACCTTAGCCGCTACTATCAAAGGAACCTTCAGCGCCACGGTGACGATTACAATGCGATCAGGGCGCTAGCGGATTCGGAGATTCTGCTGAACCAACATCTCGAACAGGTTTTCGCGGACACCCTGCAACAGCTAGCCCGATTGGGATATCCGGGGCTGACCAATCCGCGCCTAATGATCAAATCCGCGCTTAATCCTGCGACGGTAATGAACAGCCAGGACGGTGCCCATGTTCACTACGCCCTAAACGACGAGGGCCTGACGCTCCCCGACAAAAATAACGGGCTCGGTTTCAAAAATCTGATCTATATGGTGGTCGAACTTCTTGATCTTCACGCACAGTGGCTCGCAACGGAAGAGAAATGCCCGCCTCTACATCTGGTGTTTGTTGAAGAACCGGAGGCCCATTTACATGCCCAGTTGCAACAAGTCTTCGTCAACAAGGTGTTGGAAATTCTGGCGGCGGAGGATGACGCGCCAGATGGTTTCCACACACAACTCGCGCTGACGACGCATTCTCCGCACATCCTGTACGAGCGCGGTTTCCAGCCCATTCGCTATTTCAGGCGTGAAGGTAAAGGCATTGCACAAGCGTCCAAGGTCCTGAACCTGTCGGAGTTCTACCGTACTACAGCCAACCCGAGCCGTGATTTTCTGGAACGGTATTTGAAACTAACGCACTGTGATGTTTTCTTTGCTGACGCGGCGGTGCTAGTCGAAGGCAATGTCGAACGGCTGGTGATGCCGCAGATGATCGCTAAAGCAGCTCCCGGTTTGCGTTCGTGCTACCTAAGCGTTCTGGAAATCGGTGGAGCCTACGCTCACCTGTTCCGGACACTTATAGAGTTCATCGGTATAACCACGCTCGTGGTTACAGATCTGGATAGCGCAAACGGACCCGCCGACGAGGAAAACGAGGATGATGCCGAACCAGCGGGAGGCGACGGTGAGGAAAATGAAGTTGCGCCGGGCAGCACTTGCACTCCCGAAACGCCGAATGCGGTGACGTCGAACCAGATGCTGGCCCAATGGTTGCCTGGCAGGCATAGAATCGACGAACCTCTTTCGGTTGAAGACTGCTGCAAAGAACTACCCGCCGATCTTTCGAGGACTGGAGCCATTCGCGTCTGTTACCCTGGCACTGTTACCTTAGAGCGCAACGGCAGCCAGATAGAGCGTGCGGGCCGGACACTCGAAGTCGCCTTCGCATTCGATAATCTGGATTGGACACAGCAGGCCGCCAATCGCGAGTTGAAACTGCGAGTGCGCACACCTCAAAATCTGGAAGATCTGGCAGAAAAACTGCACAACAAGGTGCACAGCTCAAACTACAAGAAAACGGATTTCGCGCTCGGATTGCTCGCCAAAGACCCTGACGCCTGGAACGTCCCTCACTATATCCTAGAAGGCTTGCAGTGGCTCGAAGCCACATTGGGGGTAGCGGAGGAAGACGAAGAGCAGCAACAAGGTGACGCCGCATGACAAGCCGCATCGGCAAGCCCAATACAGATACCGACACGGTGCTTCACGAGCGGCTCGCCGGCGAAGGCAACCGGCATTTTGTGATGGTGGCGGGAGCGGGTTCGGGAAAGACAACATCGCTCGTGAAAGCCCTGGCGCAGGT
>CALFRH010000427.1 GCA_937919225.1 uncultured Parvularcula sp. | reverse complement strand
ATCACCGGCGGCGTGGTCTCCTCACTTGGAAAAGGTGTTGCCTCGGCCGCTCTTGGCGCCTTATTGCAAGCGCGTGGCTATTCCGTCCGCCTTCGGAAACTTGACCCCTATCTGAACGTCGATCCTGGCACGATGAGCCCCTATCAGCATGGGGAGGTGTTCGTGACCGATGATGGCGCTGAGACTGATCTCGATTTGGGCCATTATGAACGGTTCACCGGTGTGTCGGCGACGCGTGACGACAATGTCACCACGGGGCAGATTTACTCCAAAATCATCGAAAAAGAGCGGCGAGGGGACTATCTGGGCGCGACGGTGCAAGTGATCCCGCACGTGACCGATGCCATTAAGGACTTTATCAAAACCCCTGCCTTTGGCCCCGACGGTCAGTTGGCTGACTTTGTCTTGTGCGAGATTGGCGGCACAGTGGGGGATATTGAGGGCCTGCCTTTCTTTGAAGCCATCCGGCAATTGGCAAACGAATTGCCGCGGCAGCAGGCGATCTTCGTTCACTTAACCCTCATGCCCTATATTCCTGCTGCGGGGGAGATGAAGACCAAGCCTACCCAGCACTCGGTGAAGGAGCTGCGGTCCATTGGTTTGCAGCCTGACATTCTTTTGGTGCGGGCGGATCGCGACATTCCAGAGGGGGAGCGAAAGAAGATCGCTCAATTCTGTAACGTCCGCCCTTCCGCCGTGATCCAAGGGACCGATGCACGCACCATTTATGAGGTCCCGTTGGCCTATCACGCTGAGGGCTTTGATAATGAAGTGCTGGACGCTTTCGGTATCACCGACGCGCCCGATCCGGACCTTGGCCGATGGCGGGATGTGGTACGCCGCATCACGGCCCCTGATGGGGAAGTGACCATCGCGGTGGTGGGTAAGTACACGGTTTTAAAAGACGCCTACAAATCATTGATCGAAGCGCTCGACCATGGGGGCATTGCCAATAATGTGAAGGTCAATATCGACTGGATCGACTCTGGCGTCTTTGAGAATGAAGAGATGGCGCGTGCGCGCCTCCAATCTGTGCATGGTGTGTTGGTGCCGGGCGGCTTTGGGGAGCGGGGCGCTGAGGGCAAGATCCGGGCGGCCCAGTTCGCCCGCGAGAATGATGTCCCTTACTTTGGTATCTGTTTTGGCATGCAGATGGCGGTGATTGAGGCGGCCCGAAACCTCCTTGGGGCCGGCCAAGCCACGTCGTCTGAATTCACCGCGGCGGGTGAGCATGTGGTGGGGTTGATGACCGAATGGGTCAGCGGCAACCAAACCGTTGCGCGTGGTGAGGATAGTGATCTTGGGGGCACAATGCGCCTTGGGGCGTATACGGCACAATTAACGCCTGGATCTATCGCCCATGATGTCTATGGCAGTGACACTATTTCGGAGCGCCACCGGCACCGTTATGAAGTGGATATGGGGTGGGAGGAGCGCCTAAAGGCTCATGGTGTGCGCTTCTCTGGACGGTCACCGGACGGCCAGCTGCCGGAGATCATGGAAATTGAAGGCCATCCTTGGTTCCTGGCGGTGCAGTTCCACCCTGAACTGAAATCCAGACCCTTTGATCCGCACCCGTTGTTCGCGGCCTTCGTGAAGGCAGCGATGGATCGCTCACGGTTGGTTTAGAGGGTTAGTACTCCCACTCGACATTGCCATCGACGGCCATCAGCTGCCCTGTGATATGGATGGCCTTATCGCTACACAAAAACGCGACCATGTCGGCCAATTCCGCCGGTTCAATGAGGGTCTGCATAGAGACATATTTGAGGAAATCGTCAGCGACGGCTTCGATGGTGGTATTGTTTTGCTCTGCAACCTTTTGGACAATCGTTTGTAGGCGCGCATTGTTGATACCGCCGGGCAGGATGGCATTGGCCCGCACGTTAAACGGCCCCAACTCGCGCGCCAGGTTTAGGGTTAGTCCCTCAACGGCGTATTTCGAAACAACATAGGGTGTCCGGTTCGGTAGTCGCGTGCGGGTGGACGCTGAAGAGAAATTTACAATGCCGCCAAAGCGTTGTTCTTTGAGGTGCGGGATCACGGCTTTGCAGGCAAGAAAAGGCCCCGTGGCGTTCACCGCCATGGATTGGGCCCACTCATCGCTGGTAATCTCTTCGGTGGGTTTTGTCGGCCCCGCGATACCCACCACATTCACGAGGAAGTCGACACCACCCATTGCTTCGATGGCAGCGGCCATAAACCCCATCACCTGTGCCTCCACACCCATATTGGCGGTTTGGGCAAAGATGGACGGGTTCGCGGCGCTGATATCCTCAACAGCCTCTTGGCGGACATCACAGACACTAACCGCGTGCCCATCGCTCAGGAATGTTTCTGCGATGACCCGCGCGGTGCTGTCCGCGCCGGTGATGATCACGCGCGCCGGGGACGGTGACGTCTGAGATGCTGTCATGGGTGATGGCCTTTCCCTGCCGATGATAGGCAGGGTGCCATCTAATGTACAGCGTACGCGTCGCCGCTTTTTTATACAGAAGCCTGTTCAGCAAAGGATGCGAGATCAGGCGATATACTTTCCAGCGCGCCGGGCGATCCCATTGGACCGGAGACAATGGTCTCACGCGTGAAAAACAAAGATTCTATAGCATTCGGCCTGATTCAAGCCGACCATCCGATCTACAGAGGGGGTGATGGAAGCTTAGACGGCGTCCCGGCGAAACTCGGGCGTTTTATGCCCCAACTGCCGGAGGGCGATCCCGCGGAAGGGCGCTTTTCGCCATTCCGGAAGGGTGTCGTAGGCGCCGCTGGCTGAGCCACTGATCCGTCTCTTTTGATCGGCCGTGGTGCCATATCGGTAGTGGTCGCGTGCCATGACATCCACAAGGCGCTTTTGCTCTTGGGACATGTAGGGCCAGGACTGATTGGCCAGCTCATGGACGGGGACGACACGCCCGTCAGACCGAACGTCAGTCCGCCCCTCAGCCATGGCGGGCACCGCCATGCTAATGCTCAGCCCGATAACCAGCCCCACCAAAAAAGGAATACGCAACACCACCAGCACCACTCCCAAGACCCGAAATACGCCACACTCGCCAAAATCGCTTCCGCGACCTCGTCCCCCAGGAGGGTTGGATCGAAATCCTCGCCGGATGGAATAGCTCTCTTACGACGGAGCCATTGCCCGGCGATAAAAGGCTCTGTGGGCGTTTTATCGAACCGCGTTAAGCAATCGGTCCTGGTCGTTTACGTTTAGAGCGAGGCTGGCGCACTCCTTTTGGGCAGTTCCGATAGCGCGGGGCGGAAAGCGGGTTGCGGGCAGGCTCAATTTTGGCTATGCGCCCGCATTCTCGAACAATTCTGTTCCACTTGACATTTATCGAGGCGTCTAATGGCCGTCCCTAAGAGTAAAATCACCCCGTCCAAGCGTGGCATGCGCCGGGCCCACGATGCCCTAAAGTCCCCATCTTTTGTTGAGGACAAGAAGTCAGGCAATCTGCGCCGCAACCACCACATTGATCTGAAGGCTGGCACCTATAATGGTCGCCAGGTCTTGGCGCCTCAAGAGGACTAAGGCGGCGGCGCGTCCTGCACGGCGCGGCGTCAACCACGGAAAAATGATCAAAAGGGTGCGCTTTCGGGCGGCGCCCTTTTTCTTTTGTCTGCTGACCAGTTTTGAGGCCAGTTTTAAGGTTTGGCTGTCCAACATCGTTAACGCCGCCGGCTTTTGTGGAAAACCATGAAGGCTGGCGTGTCGGTTTCGTTATGGACCTTGGGGGGCTTTCCTCCCTCGTTCGCTTCCGCCATAGGGCAGTCAACCATTTACTTGCCTACTCGCCGAAGGGAGCGTGCCATGACGGCCATCATCGATATCAATGCGCGGGAGATTCTCGACAGCCGCGGCAACCCCACCGTTGAGGTGGATGTTTTTACCGAAGAGGGCGTTATGGGGCGCGCCGCTGTCCCGTCGGGAGCCTCTACAGGTATCCACGAGGCCCACGAGCGGCGTGACGGCGGTGAGCGCTACCTTGGTAAAGGCGTTCGGGATGCGGTCGAGGCGGTGAATACTGAGCTTTTCGAAGCGCTAGTGGGCATCGATGTGGAGGAGCAAGCCTTCATCGACGAGACGATGATTGATCTTGATGGCACCGCCAACAAAGCACGGATTGGCGCTAACGCGCTTCTCGGCGTCTCCCTCGCGGTGGCGAAGGCGGCGGCAGAGACCACTGGGCAGTCCCTATTCCGCTATATAGGTGGGCCGTCTGCACGGCTTTTACCGGCGCCGATGATGAACATCGTCAATGGGGGCGCCCATGCGGATAATCCCATCGATATCCAAGAGTTTATGATCATGCCTTTAGGGGCGGGCAGCTTCCGCGAGGCGCTGCAAATGGGGGCTGAGACCTTCCACGCCCTCAAAAAGGAGTTGGTGGCCGCAGGACACAACACCAATGTCGGCGATGAGGGCGGGTTTGCACCATCTTTGCGCTCCACCGAAGAGGCCCTCGATTTTGTCATGAAGGCGATCGAGAAGGCGGGATACACCCCTGGGGATGATATCTACCTCGCCCTTGATGTGGCGTCTACGGAGTTTTTTAAAGACGGCAAATATGAGCTGTCGGGAGAGGGCAAGACCCTCGATGCGGGCGGGATGGCCGACTATCTGGCCGGGTTCGTAAAATCCTACCCGATTATCTCGATTGAAGATGGGATGGCTGAAGACGATTGGGCTGGGTGGAAGGCTTTGACTGATCTTATCGGTGACCAATGCCAGCTGGTTGGCGATGACCTTTTCGTCACTAATGAAAAGCGGTTGAAAGACGGCATTACCCAGGGGGCAGGGAACTCGATCCTGGTGAAGGTGAACCAAATCGGTACCCTGACGGAAACCCTGGCGGCGGTCGATACGGCCCACCGGGCAGGATACACGGCGGTCATGTCCCACCGCTCTGGCGAGACCGAAGATGCCACCATTGCGGACCTCGCCGTTGGGACCAATTGTGGGCAGATTAAAACCGGGTCCCTCGCGCGGTCAGACCGGACGGCCAAATATAACCAGCTTCTTCGCATTGAAGAAGAGCTTGGGCCCGTTGCACGGTACGCCGGAAAGGCGATGCTGGGGTAGGCGAGGCCGTTTTCAAGTCGATTTGTGCTCTAGGGTGCGGTGACCATTTAACCATTGTGTTCGCGCCAGTCGAAAAACCGTCAG
>CALFRH010000426.1 GCA_937919225.1 uncultured Parvularcula sp. | reverse complement strand
ATGGTCTTGTATGTCATGCTAGTTGAGTCCTGGGGGCGGGTGGGGCCAGAAGAAGGCGGAATTACATCCACTACCCCAAAGTAGAATATTCGGTAGGTGGCATCTTGATTTTATTGGGCGCCTACCCAAGACGAAAGCCGGGAATCAGTGGATCCTGGTAGCCGTTGACTCTACGACAAGGTGGCCCGTGGTGGAAGCGACGAAGGATGCTACAGCAAAAACGGTTGCAGAATTTGTATATCGTCGTATAGTATTGGACTACGGGACACCGGAAGAAATACTCACGGATCGTGGAACCTCGTTTATCGCGCAGATGATGCAGAAGTACCTACAGATCATCGGAGTCCGACAAACTCTGACGTCGGCCTATCATCCACGCACCAACTCGATCGCCGAAAGGTATAATCAAACTTTGGGGGCGATTCTGACCAAAGTGTGTCACGGCGCCGTGAGGAGATGGGATGAATTCTTACCCGAAGCGCTGTTTGCGACACGAGTACGGGTGCATCGAGTAACTAAGGCAACGCCCTTCGAATTGCTGTACGGCGTGAAGCCGCGCCTACCTCTCTCTATCCACAGACCAAATGTATTCCTCGGACCGGACGAGGACATGCGATATCGAGTCCGCGCAGAGGAACTGGAACGAAAGGGCGCGCTACTAGGCGCGAGCAAACTACGTACCGAGGCCGCACAACTCGTCGCCAAAAGATCGTACGACGAGGAAGTCAAGCGCGACGACCTGGAGGTAGGAGATCATGTCGTCAGTACATCTATGCAACGCAACAAATTGGAGCCCAAACATTTGGGTCCATTCAGAGTCGAATCCAAACGACTGTTTGACACTTACCAGTTATCCGATCCGAACGGTAAGCTACTGAAAGCCCTCGTACATAGAGATCGCCTGAAGCGCGTGAAGCCGGGCAGTAGTGTGTCCCACTGGTGGTTCAAACCGAGTACGAGGCAGAGGAAGATGCTCGAAGGCACCGAGGAAGATGTCCCCGAAGAGGCCACAACAACGTAATGGAACGCAGGGACGCTAGTTTCATGACGTGGGGGCGTATGTGGGAATCTGACCTGGAGACAGGCTGTCCTAGTGGGGAAAAGCTAGATCCCTATCCTCTTGATTGAATTCAATCAAGACACTTGGAAGAGATCTCCTCCCGGTGAGCTCATGGGTGATCTCACTGATCTCTATCCCTCTTAGAGTAAGAACATAACCCGAGAACGTGATGGCGTAGCGTTGTAGGCCTGAAGTAAAGGCAACCGACTTGGGAGAGACAAGAGAGGGGTCTAGGGGGTTTAGACTGTTGTCTCTAGTGGGTTCCGGCATTCTTGGGGGGCCCAGGGGAGTGTCGTGAGGAGACTGGGGGGAGGTAGAGACCAGTTTCCCACACGTGGTCTCACCGCTAGGGTTGCGGTTGAGGGGATAGAGAGTGGCGTTGTGATTGGGGTTTGCATTGTGATTGGAGTATTTGCGTTGTTGGTTGGGGTTGGAATTGTTGGTGACGTTTCGCGTTGATGGCGGATCCCGGCGACAGCGGGGTGAATGCGGAGCCCCACATCATGCAGCAGATGGCTGCGGGCCTGCAGGGGGTAGCTGAGTTGATAAGAGAGCTGCAACAACAGCAGACCCAACAGCGGGGAGCGATCAACCTTCCGAGGGTCGACATCCCGGAGTTTCGAGGGCTCCGGGAGGATCGGCCCAAGGTATGGTTAAGAGAGGTCGAGAGATGCTTCAGATTAATGCGAATTGGCGAGGAGGCGGCAGTCGACACGGCCCTCTTCGGCCTCAAAGGTGCAGCGGCGGAGTGGGCGGCGCAGGAGGTCCCCGACAACATCACCTGGATGGACTTCAAAAACCTGTTCACCCAAAGATGGGTGGACGAACGCAGCGCCTGGGACAGCTACAGACGGATGCAGTCCATCCGGTCCCAGGTGGGTAAGCCAGACTTCCTCGAGAGTGTCGAGAAGTTGGTGTATGAACTTCCGCCGGCCGAAGTCATCGGACAGATCTACCCGATGCAGTGCGTGCTTGACTCCCTACCGGCGGAGTCGAAGCAGTTCGTGGTACGGAAGTCACCCAAAAATATTCAGGAGATTCTCGCGGCGCTACGAGAAATGGAGCAGTACTCCAGCCGTACCGAACCATGGGCGAAGAGCCAAACATCAAAGGCTCGGCAGGACAACTACCGACGAAGAGCGTGGCCGAGGGCCGAACCGGTACGTCCAAATACGGTCGGAAGTGAAGTACCGGAGGATAGATCAACTCCGATGGAGTTAGGCAATATAATCTGCTATTTTTGCAAGCAGAAAGGACACATTAAGGCGAGATGCCCCGCGCGAAGGGACCAATCGCGGGGGACATCGGTCAACACAATCGAAACTACGTACGAAGGCGCGATGATGGAGGAAGTCGATACCACTCCCGCGATGTTGGCGGCAATTGAGGCGGAATACGAGGCGGTTAGGGGGGATGAACCGATGACACCGCTTTACATCGATGGGAACTTGGAGGGACACAAAATCAAATTGCTATTAGACAGTGGCGCGTCTGTGAATGTTATAAACAATACCCTAGTTGAAGAATACAAACTGGACTTCGAGAAGTGTGGAGTATCGAGGGTAGTAAAATTTGCCGACGGGAAGGAGCAGAAATGCGACACAGCCGCCCGGTGTACGATCAAGTTAGAAGGAGGTCGGGGCATGGAGGAATGCTTCCTGATCAGTCCATTGGCATCGGAGAACTCCGTGATCCTGGGGATACCGTGGTTTGTGAAGCACAATCCGCAAATCGATTGGCGGACGCGAAGTATCAAACTACGGGACGACACCACGATACAAGCATGCGCCATGAGAGATTCACCAGTTAAGGCCGCCGTTTGCAAACTCCTAACGCCCAAGGAGGTACGGCGTGCACTGGCGGATGACGAGGTCAGGGAGGCCTGGCTACTCAATGTCCAGGCCGAAGGATCTAGTGGTGAGAAACCGCATCATGGGATCCAACCGGAATGCAACAAGCTTCGGGAGGAGTTCTCTGACATTTTTAGCAGAAAGTTACGGGGCCTACCACCAGAACGGGCGGTGAAAGCGGATATCAATACGGGAATGGAGGCTCCCGTACATAAAAGACCTTACAGAATGAGTCCGAAGGAGAGGAAAGAGTGCCAAAAACAAGTCACGGAACTCCTCGAAGCGGGCATCATCCGACCATCAACCAGCCCGTGGGCTTCGCCTGTACTTTTCGTCGAAAAGAAAAATGGTGAGCTACGTATGTGTGTGGATTACCGCGCGGTCAACTTCATTACTAAGCGAGTGAGGTACCCACTCCCTCGGATCGACGAAATCTTCGATGACGTAGCGAAGGGGAAGATTTTTAGCCGACTGGACCTGAAGTCAGGGTACCATCAACTACGCGTAGCTGAAGCAGACGTAGAAAAAACGGCGTTTGTGTGCCCGATGGGCCAATTCGAATTTTTGGCGGCGCCCTTTGGGTTGACGAATCTTCCCTCCCAGTTTTCCAAGATGATGGCAAACATTTTACAGCCTATCGTTGGTCGATTTGCAGTTGTCTACCTAGATGACGTAGTGATCTACAGTGAGACGGTGGAAGACCATCTACAACATCTTCGGGAGACTTTTACTATTTTAAGGGCGAATCGCATCATCCTGAACGAAGACAAGACTGTCTTAGGATTAACACGAATGGCATATCTAGGCTTCATGGTGGAGGATGGTCACCTGTCCATTGACGACGGAAAAATGAAAGCTATGAGCGGATTGAAACCACCCGGTAATGTACCTGAACTCAGATCCATATTGGGCCTGTTTAACTACTTTCGAAGATTTATTAAAGGCTACGGCGATCTGATAGCCCCATTGAGCGAACTTCTGAAGAAGGACAAGAAGTTTGAGTGGGCAGCAAACCAAGAGGTGAATTTTGAGCAACTGAAACAACGGATCTGCTCCGCACCGGTGGTTCAACTGGTAAACCCAGCGGACGAGAATTTTACCATGATAACGGACGCGAGCTCAGTGGCATTGGGGGGAGTGCTAATGCAAGCGGATGGAGTTATCGCATATGAGAGTCGCAAGTTCACACCAACGGAGATGCGGTATGCAACTCACGAGCGAGAACTGCTGGCAATTGTTCATTGCTTTAAAGCGTGGAGGCATTATCTCGAGGGAGCAAAAACGATGGTCAAGACGGACCACGCAAGCTTGAAGTATTTGCCTACGACTTTTCAATTGACGCCAAGGATGGCACGGATGTACGAGTACCTAACCAGATTCAATTACTCGATCTCGTACATCAAGGGTACGACAAACGTCGTCGCCGACGTATTGAGCAGACCGGCGGGGATCGCGGTTCTGGGCGACGCGACAGAAGGATGGGATGAAGCAGTCTTAGACTATCTACGGAATCGGGAATGGGTAGGATCACCCTCACCTAGTATGAAAGCGAAAGTTAAGGAGGAACTTCATAATTTTCGGTACGATGAAGAGCTGGAGATATTGCAGAAGACCCTAGAGAACGGGCAAGTGCGAGCATGGGTGCCGTCGGTGGTACGTGGGGATTTAATCGTCGAGAGTCATCGACGAATCGGACATGGTGCACCTGACGCCGTGGTGAATCTACTAAGCCAAAATTTCTGGTGGCCAACATTAAGGCGGGACGTCCTCTATGCGGTAAGGACTTGTAAGTCATGCCAGTTGAGTCCTGGGGGCGGGGTAAGCCAAAAGAAGACTGAACTACATCCACTACCCCAAAGCAGGATATTCGGTAGATAGCATCTCGATT
>CALFRH010000425.1 GCA_937919225.1 uncultured Parvularcula sp. | reverse complement strand
ATCTCACCACGATCAACACGCAGCGACACGTCCGACAAAGCATGGGTGCCGCCGAATGTCTTCACGATGCTATCGAAAAAGAGACCATCTGTGGTCGCCATTGAATCCTCCCTTAGCACCGGCAATACTCCAAGTTACCGGTAACGTAGGCAGAGCATTTGCCGGAATGCCGGTACTGTCAAGGAGAAATGTTATCGATAACAAATGCGTTTGCAAACTTGCTTGATTGATCAAAGAACGACTTGGAAAATGTCTCGCAAAACAACAATTAGCTTGGAAGACGTCGCGAGAGCGGCAGGCGTTTCGAAAATGACCGTCAGTCGCGTCATGCGTGGTGAGACTGGATTTTCCGAAGCAACCCGCGACAGAGTCTTAGCGGCCTCGAAGGAGCTCAACTACCTTCCGAACCGAATCGCAGCGACTTTTGGATCAGCCAGCGCGAGCACTTTGGTTGGCCTATGTGTACCCAGGTTCACCTCAGCTTTGTTCGGTCAAGTGACCGCTTCCATTCAGAGTAATCTGGCGCGACTTGGCTATCAAACGATGATCGGCAGTCATGACCAAAACCCCAAAGACGAAGAACTCTGGCTGCGATCACTCGCCGCCTGGCGCCCTGCAGGAGTTCTTCTCATCGGAACCAAGCACACGCCTGCGGCGCTCGAAATCCTGCGCAATCTAGCCGTTCCGATCATAGAGCTTTGGGACCTTACGACCCAACCTTTGGACATGGCCGTTGGGTTTTCGCATCAGGATTGTGGCTTAACCATGGGCCGTTACTTTGTGAAAGCCGGGCGCCAACGCATTGGGTATGTCGGTGCCCTGGCTGAGGCAGACACGATGGGGCAAAAAAGACAGTCAGGCTTCGAGATTGCATTGGCGGAAGCTGGTCTAGCATTGGCGGCGATAGAACTACTGTATGACAACCCAGGCTTCTATGCCGGATATGTCGGAACAGAAATGCTGCTTGCCCGAGCGCCAAACTTAGATTCGATTTACTTCCACGATGACGAAATGGCCATTGGCGGAATGGCGTACCTCCGCCAGCATGGCATCTCCGTAAACGATGATATTGGTGTCGCCGGGTGGGGTGCCTTAGAAGCGGCGTCCATTCTTTCGGAGCGCTTAACAACAACTCATGTACCCACCGAAGCGATTGGGAAGGCCGCAGCAGAAAAACTAGTCGGGCGAATTCGGGGCGAAGCAGTTTCGGAAGTTGAAGTTATACCGACGCGCCTTGTTCCAGGGAATACGATCAGTCCGCTTCAAGGCTCACCAAACAAATAATAGAGCGCCGTCTGAACATCCGAAGTAGTTTTCTTTGGGTCCTAGAAGGAGTTCACGAGCGCAGCGCAGCGCCAACCTTTTCTTCAGTCCAGGTGATTGAAGGCTGAACTTCACCATCATTCGAACTGACACTATAGCAGCAGACCAACGATGGGATGGCGTGTCGCTTGTCCATTCAGCGCAGCGCTAATTTTTCGATTAGCCTTTGGCGTTTGCTTAACCACCAACCACTCTCGATGGGCCAATCGTCGAATGCTGATGCCGCTCCCAGAACTTGCGCCGCATGATGCAGCCAATGTGGGTCATCCAGCAATTCTCGCGCCAATGCGATCATGTCTGCCTGGCCGGACTCGACGATCTTTTCGCAGGTTAGAGCGTCCCATAAAAACCCTACCCCCATCGTTGCTATATCAGCCTCTTCTCGAATTCTTTGCGCGAAGGGGATCTGAAAACCCTGCTCGATTTTCATTCGGCGTGGACGGTTTTTGCCGCCGATACCGCCCGAGGAACAATCAATCATGTCAACGCCATGGTCTTTCAGTCGTCTGGCAATGTCGATAACGTCTTCCACTCCTAGGCCACCGTCCAACCAATCCGTTGCGGAGAGACGGAACAGTAAAGGAAGGTGCTCAGGCCATTCCTGTCGAATGGATTTTGCAACCTCAACGGCAAAACGCGCACGGTTATCCGGGCTGCCCCCCCATGCATCGGCTCGGTGATTAGAGACGGGAGAAAGAAACTGATGAATAAGAAAACCGTGGGCCGCATAGACCTCGATCGCTTTGAAGCCTGCAAACAGGGCACGCCGGGCAGCATCTGCAAAGGATTGCAGAACACGCGCAATCTCATGCTCAGTCATTTCCATGGGTGTCGGCCATCCGTCGGCATACGGCACGGGCGACGGCGCGATTGCCGTCCAGGGCTCTTCTCCGCGCTGCGCTACGTCTTCATCGTCCACAGGCGTTTCGCCGTGCCAAGGTCGTCGTTCTGACGCTTTGCGCCCAGCATGACTTAGTTGAATTCCAGCAACTGCACCTTCAGCGTTTAGGAATTCCGCAACAGGTTTTAGGGTCTCAATATGCGAGTCCTCCCACAACCCAAGGTCACCATGCGTGCGGCGACCGTCCCGTTCGACCGCCGTTGCCTCAGCAAAAACAAGGCCAGCGCCGCCTAAGGCAAAGCGCCCAAGGTGTACGAGATGCCATGCGTTCGCATGACCGTCCTCGGCGCGGTACTGGCTCATTGGTGATACCGCGATGCGGTTCTTGAAAGTGATGTCGCGCATGGAGAACGGAGAGAGGAGTTTGGCCATAAGCGTTCTACGGTAAAGCTAGTGCTCCAACCGAGCCCTTTAACGTTTTCAGAAATGTTTGGACCTTGGATGATCTGTGCAGGTCGACATGGGTCACCAACCAAAGTGAGGTATTCCAATCCTCGTCACTGGACCGGACGCGAACAAGATCTCTGTTTTGCGAGACATCCGTTTCCGCAACAAATCCCACCCCCATGCCATCAAATATAGCGGCCTCAACAACACTGAGGTTGCGTGACGAGAACACGACACGGTCTTGCGGGACATGATCTTCGAACCACTTAGCAAAAGGCATTCCAATCGCTTGCGTCTCCCAACGGATAAATCGGTGTCCCGACAGGTCGCCAGAGAGATCTGGATCGCCATGGGCGTCCAGGTAATGTCGATGCGCGTATAGGCC
>CALFRH010000424.1 GCA_937919225.1 uncultured Parvularcula sp. | reverse complement strand
CCTGAACGCGGGTCACGTCCCCTTGATCTTCCGCCTTAAAGGGGTCGAGCTGGGATTTGTTTTTCCCTGCGGTATAGACGCGGCGCTCCACCCCCAGCTTGTCGATGGCCTCCGGGAACCCAAAACCGGCCGAAATTACCCCGATTGCCCCCACAACAGCGTAAGGGTCAGCGAAGATCTCATCACCGGCGAGCGCCAGCATATAGCCCCCTGACGCGCCGACATCCTCGATGTAGGTGATCACAGGGACCTTCTCTTTTTCGCTCAAGGCCCGCGCCCGATCATGAATCATCCGAGATTGAGTGGGCGATCCGCCGGGAGAATTAATGGTGAGGACAACGGCCTTAATGTCTGGAACGGCAAAGGCCTTCACCAACGCTTTTTCGATACCCGCCAGGTTGAGCGCGCGCCGGGTCCTCGCTTCAGGAGCAATGACCCCTTCTAAGGCAACACGGGCAACGAGGGGGGCGGGCTCACCGGTGAAGGGAAGTCTGTACCAAAGCTTTTTAAGCACCCAATGATCCTTTTATTATGGCTTGCGATTCTAAGGCCAAGACCTAGGTGCGCCTGCCATACCATTCAAGCGGAGGCCCTAGTGGGGGAAGAGACCCTTTGACTGACGCCCCCACCTGCGTCATGTGCATCCATGCCACAGGCAAAAACCTGCCATCCCCTCCCTACATGCCCTAATAAGCGTGTCAGCATGAGGCCAGGAAAGGACATGCACATGGCTCTTGTCGCCGAGTCACCCACGGCCACCTCCTTCGCTGAGGTCGCGGCCGACCTGAAAGCGTCCCAAGCTCATGAGCTGGAGGCGGTGAACGAGGTGATTCTCGACCATCTATCCTCGAGCGTGCCGCTTATCCCTGAGGTGGCGTCCTATCTCATCAAAGCCGGCGGTAAACGCCTCCGCCCCCTTATGACACTCGCCAGCGGGCAATTGTGTGGTGCACCAGCGGAAAAGCCCCGTCTCTTAGCAGCGGCGGTGGAGCTTATTCATGCGGCCACCCTACTCCACGACGATGTGGTGGATGACAGCGCATTGCGACGAGGACTGAAGACCGCAAACATCATTTTTGGGAACAAAGAATCTGTCCTTGTTGGCGATTTTCTCTTTGCCCGCGCTTTTCAATTGATGGTGAAAACAGGCTCCCTACGGGTCCTTGATGTGTTGAGCGCGGCGTCCTGCACGATTTCGGAAGGGGAAGTCCTCCAACTTGAGACCCAAGCGAAGACCGCCACCACAAAGGATCAATATATCCAAGTGGTCAGCGCGAAGACCGCCGCCCTCTTCGCTGCCGCCACCCAATCGGGCGCCATTGTTGGCGATGCCCCAGAACCGGTGGAAGACGCGTTTTATCAGTACGGGCTCAATTTCGGTATTGCTTATCAACTTGTCGACGATGCCCTCGACTATGACAGTGCGACGGTCGCCATTGGCAAGACCGCCGGCGATGATTTCCGAGAGGGGAAGATGACCCTGCCCGTCATCCTCGCCATTGCTGATGCGCGGGGGACGGAAGAACGCGCCTTTTGGGAGCGCACCCTTGGCGAAGGGGTACAAGCCGAGGGAGACTTTGAGCGGGCGTGTGATTTAATGGCCCGGGACCGAGTTATTCCTCGGGCGCTTGATGCGGCGGCCGCTTATGCAGAGGACGCAGCCAGTGCGCTCTCGGTTGTGTCACCCGCGCCGCTGCGTTCGCAACTTGAGGACTTGGCAAGGCGCTCCGTCGTTCGCCGGTCATAACGTCGGCAGACCATCCAACGAACAGTCAGACCGTAAAGCGCTAAGGCTCCCAACCCGGCAGCCCAAAGACCAGCAGCCCCCAACTGCGCTTGGCCAAACCCGGCCAGAACGCCCCCCAAGAAGGTACGCCCCGCGTAGGCAGCCGCCGCCGCCAGGGGAGACCCGCCAAGCGCCCGCAATTGCAGAGAGACATGCTCCGTATGCGCATCCAAGAGCGGCTTTCCCGCCCGCCAGCGTTGGAACAGCGTGACCCCCGTATCAGCGAGGTACGGGATAAAGGCGACGACAAAGACGTAAAATGCACTAGTGGTCAGCCCAGTAACGCCCTGCCCCTGCCAAAGGGCGGCCGCCGCCAAGAAGAGGCCGAGGCCAAGGCTCCCCGCGTCGCCAAGAAAAATCTGCCCTGTCATGACGTTACGGACGACAAAGCCGTAAAGAACACTCGCAAGCAACAAGACCACGAAAGCAAAGCCAATATCAACGCCCCCACTGTTCAGGAGAAGAAGCGATAGCGCCACAATCGCAACGGACCCTGATAGACCATTCAGCCCATCCATGAAGTTAAACGCGTTCACAAACGCCAGCAAAAACAACACCGCCAACGGATAGCTCAGGAATGCGGGCAGCTTGAGATCGCCAATGAACGGTATCGGAACAGGCGGTAATGGCCCCACCATCATAACCGTCAATACACTGATAAGCCCAAGAACAATAAGCTTCGGGATGGCCGGCAACGCGCTGACATCATCAACGCCGCCTAATAAGGCAGCGCAGAGCGCCATTGTCACCAGTATCGGTGGCCACGGCGCCCCCGCCACCACTGCCATAAGCGTCAGCCCCGCGGATAGGAGGAAAATGATGATACCGCCCGCCCGGGATGGTCGCCCCTGAT
>CALFRH010000423.1 GCA_937919225.1 uncultured Parvularcula sp. | reverse complement strand
TCAAAATAAGTGATGCAAAGGACTAGAGCAGTCGTGGTCACGGAGAAAGCCGGCGCACGCACTCTAGCATTTGGCACATAGCGGCCCTGCCGCTACTCATCGGCGTAAAGGAGACCCCCATGACGGCAGACCCCATCCGACTAAGCTTTGAAGGCGCAGGCGGCGCTGAGTTGGCCGCACGGCTCGATCTGCCCGCGGGGCCGGTCAAGGCCTATGCCCTCTTCGCCCATTGCTTTACCTGTTCAAAAGATATCGTCGCGGCCCGGACAATTGCCACGGCCCTCACCACCATGGGGATTGGGGTCATGCGCTTTGATTTTACGGGCCTCGGCGGATCGGGCGGCGACTTTGGGTCCACCAATTTTTCGATGAATCTCGGCGATATCAAGCGGGCCGTGGATTATCTGGAGGCCCATTATGAGGCCCCTGCGCTGCTGATCGGTCATTCCTTAGGCGGCGCGGCGGTACTCGCCACTGCCCCCGATCTACCGTCCGTGAAAGCCGTGGCGACCATCGGCGCGCCCTCGGATGTGACTCATGTGGCGGGAAATTTTGGCGATAAGCTCGATGAGATCAACGCAAAAGGTGAGGCGCAAGTTTCCCTCGGCAACCGCCCATTCCGGATTGAAAAACAGTTTGTAGACGACCTTCAGCGTCATGACATCAAAGCTAAAGCTGCGAAGCTGAACGCGGCCCTTCTTGTGATGCATGCCCCCCTCGACGAGACCGTCAGCATCGACCATGCGAGTGAGATCTTCCTCGCGGCCAAGCACCCTAAGAGCTTCGTCTCCCTCGACAGTGCTGACCACCTTCTGACCAACAAGAAGGATGGCGCCTACGCCGCTGACGTCATCGCCGCGTGGGCCAGCCGCTATCTTGGCGCAGAAGATGGGATGACTGCCCCCGCGGCCCATGAGGACGATGTCCTGGTCGCGGAAACCGGACAGGGCGGCTACCAGAACGTGGTGCGCACCGGACCTCACCATTTTCTCGCCGATGAACCCACTGAAGTTGGCGGCCTTGGCTCCGGCCCATCGCCCTACGACCTTCTTTGCGCGGCCCTTGGCGCCTGCACCACGATGACGATCCGCATGTATGCCAACCGCAAAAACCTGCCTCTATCCCACGTTTCATGCCGGGTCACCCACGAGAAATCCCATAATCGCGATATGCGCGACGCCACCGAGGATGGGAGCCCCCCAAAGGCTGATCACTTCACCCGCACCATTGCCATAAAAGGAGATCTTGACGAATCTGTCCGCAATCGCGTTTTTGAGATTGCAGGGCGCTGTCCAGTCCATAAAACCCTTGAGACCGGCGCCATTGTCACAACAAAGCGAGAAGACGAATGACCAAAAGCCCCCAAGCCTGCGCAAACATGGACGAAGTGCGCGTTGAGATTGATCGCCTGGACGATGCCCTGGTGGATTTACTGGCGGAGCGCTGGGGCTATGTGGACCGGGCGTGGCAGTTAAAAGATAAGCCCGAAGAGGCCACCGTGCCCTGGCGCATTCAGCAAGTTATCGACCGCGTCCGCGCCCGTGGTGAGGAAAAGAACTTGCCCGGCGCCCTGACCGAAGCCCTGTGGCGGCAGCTCATTGGCTGGGGCATTCAGTACGAAGAAGAAAAGCTTCGCGGTGAGAATAAGTGAGCGGCCCTGAGGATCTCTCCCCCGCCGTTCGGCAAGCGCTGACCTACGCTGAAACCCACATGAAAACCCAGCATGTGTTGTTCCGCGACATCCCCTTTCGCACTAAAAATGTGGGCCGGGGGGAAGCGACCATTAAGGTGACATTGCCCGCCACCTTTGCCGATGGGGATGAGATCCATGGGGGGTTTTACACGATCATGCTCGATACACTGCTTGGCGTTTCGGCATGGAGCATGATGGAAGTGTTCCAGCCCATTGTGACCATTAATCTGAAGACCGACTTTTACCGAAGTGCCCCACCCAAGACCGATATTCTGTTCACCGCCCATTGCGAGGGGATTGTGGATGACGTAGCCGTCTGTCACGGACGAGCGACCACGGAACAAGGTGACCTTCTGGCGCATGCTGCAGGCACCTTTTTGGTTTCCCGCGGCAAATCCGCGGAAGGCAAGGAGTCGCGGCTATGACCTCTTCATTAGCAACGGCAACGCCCGAAGGCCTTGCCCGGGTTAAGGCGTGGATAGAACAATCCGAAATGGCCAAATGGGTCGCCCTAGACGCGGCACTGACGGAGGATGGCCTGCACTACAGCCAGACCTTTGACGACAAGCATATTGGCAATGATCTGTCCCGGTTTTTCCATGGCGGCGTCGTCTCAACGTTCTTGCAGCTCTGCGCAACCGCTGAGGCGTTGGGGCGGCTTGATCCAGGCATCCAATCAAAAGTCGTCAGTATCCACTGCAATTATCTGAGGCCCGCCCGCCCCCTCAATATGCAAGGCTCCGTTAGCATCATGCAAACCGGTCGGCGGGTGGCATTTTTTGATTCTGTCTGCTGGCAGGATGATGAAACCAAGCCCGTGGCCCGCGCGGCGGTGGCCCTAAGGTTGATGGAGAAGGGGTAGTCGACCCTACCATCTGCCATCATCAACCAATCGACCGTCGAAACCCGGTGGCCTTGGTCAGGAACCCCACCTCTTCGGCCTCTTTCGCCAGGCCCGCTGCGCCGAACAGCGCAGGCAAGTCTTCTTTACAGTAGTGATCGTAGTAGGGTTCATGCACCGCGCGGGGGAATCCCTCGAGGAGGATATCCATCTCCGTATCCCCATACTGAGCAGAGTCCACATGCACATAAAGGCCCCCGGGTTTCAGGACCCGCGCCACCTCCGCGGCCACCTCATGGCGAACTTTCGGGGGTAACTCGTGGAAGAGGTAGACGGACATAATGATATCCATACTGCCATCCTCAAAGGGCAGCGTCTCCGCCGCCCCCTCCACAAAGTCCACATCGGCTTTCTTTGGGACGTTTCGTTTCGCCTGCTTTAAATAAGCGGGGGACAAATCAAGCGCCGTCGCCTTCACCTGCGGGGCATTGTCCACCACGTCCCGCAATAGGCGTCCGGTCCCGCATGCCATATCGAGAAGGCGGGGCGCGCGCGTCCCCACCTCCGTCAAGCGCTCAACCTCAGCCAGCAGCATGGGCAACGCCCGGCGCCGCATCATATCGGCCGCCCCGGTGAAGAGGGCCTCGACCTGGGTATCATAAATCTCGGCAGACTGATCACTCAGCCAGCCATCGGTTTGGAAGTGAAAGTTCTGCAAGTAATAAGGCGGGTACGCCTCACGATTTGCCGTTTCCCGCACCTCGGTCGCTCCGCCCTTCGCATAGGACCGACGGGTGATCGCCCGCGCCTCCTTAAAGTAGCGGCGCGCCTGGTCAGCGAGGTAAAAAGGCGACGGGGGCTCGCGAAAGTCTCGCGGCAGTTTGTAGGTGCCCTTGGCAATATCGGCCCGCTCTTTGGCCAAGAGGGCGAAGAAGGCCTGTCGCACCGCCTTCTCATCGGGGCGGTTCGAGCTGTAGGGTTTCGGAACATGCCCCGGCGCGGTCAGGGGCCCGGCCAAATGTCGCGCCCCCACATATTGGGTCGTATACCAACCGGTTTTCGCAAGCTGCGCTGCGGTATAGACCCCGCCCCGCACGGCCCCATTAACAAAATCTACACTCATACGGGATCCTCCCGCTATCGACGATGAAAAACCGCTACACCCTCAATATGGGGCGTAAAGAGAAACTGGTCCACTAGGGTAAGGGCGGTCATATCGTAGCGGCCTGCGAAAAAGCCAATATCCCGCGCCAAAGTGTCGGGATTACAGGATACCGCCACAATGGTGGGCACGGCGGCGTCCGCCAGTTCCTTCGCCTGGGCCGCCGCCCCGGCCCGGGGCGGGTCAAAAACCACCAGATCAATGCCCTCCAACTCACCGGGCGTAAGGGGATCCACCATAAGATCCCGCCGCATCGCCTCCAGCCCTTGAGGGGCGGCGTGCGCCAGCGCCTCGATGGCCGGGCCATCACTATCAACGGCCAGCACCGTGGCACCCTTCGTCAGAGGTAGCGAAAACGTGCCCATGCCAGAGAATAGGTCGGCAATCCGGCGCGCGCCCTTTGCCGCCTCCAGCACTTTGGCAACCATAAAGGCTTCGCCGTCCGGCGTCGCTTGCAGAAAGCCGCCGGGCGCCAGCGTCACGGATGTGCCGCCAAACACCATTTGCGGCGTGCGCTCGGCAGCGACGGCCACACCGTCCACCGATAAGCGGGCAAGATCCCGCCCGGCGGCGAAGCTTGCCAAGGCCTCCCTTTGGTCAAGGGTAAGGGCCATCTCATCAAGGCCTTGCACATCCATATCGAGGCCGGTGTCACTTTTGGTGATGAAGAGGTCTAGGGGTGCTGGCGATAGCCCCATTTCCGCGGCCGCTGCGCAAAAACCCTGAGCCGCGGACAATACATTTGGGTGGAGCACCGCGCATTCGGTGATGGGAACGATGTCATGGCTTCTCAACGCGCGAAAACCGGCCTGCCACTTTGCACCATCATGCCGAAGGGCGAATTTGCCTCGCCGTCGCGTGCCCAGCGCGCTTTGAAATAGGGTTGGTTCGGGCACATCGTCCAGCACCCGGTGAAGCGCGGCAAGAAGGCGCCGTTTCTTCCATTCAAGGGAGGCGGCCAGCCCCACATGTTGCACCTGACAGCCCCCACAAGCGCGCGGCGGTCCGAAGTGGGGGCACACCGGCTCTTGGCGGTCCGATGACGGACGAATAACTCTCTCAAGAACACCCTGAGCGCCGGCGACCCGCGCCTCCACCGCTTCCCCCGGCAGGGCGAACGGCACCGCCACCTCCCCCGCCATACCGTCGCCAGCATTCCCCAGCCGATCAATGGTTACGGTCTGGAGCGTTCCTTGGGGCTTTTTTCGCTGGGAGCGGCGATGACGCCCCTTACTTCGCTTGGGGGGCCTAGCGGCCATTGCGACGCCCACCGATCAGAAATTCATGGTTTCCGTCGCCGCCTTTAATAGGACTATCAGCAATGCCGGTGACCTCGCACCCCAACTCGGCGAACCAGGGGAGCATGTCGGCCTTCAGCCAGTCGAAAAGCGCTGGCACATCAAGCGGGACGATACCGCCCTTCCCCACATGATCCGGCCCCAACTCAAATTGCGGCTTCACAAGGACGCAAAACTCAGCATCAGGTTTGGTGAGCAACAACGGACCCGGCAACGCCTTCTTCAAGCTGATAAAACTCACATCACAGACGATAAGGTCAGCTCGCTCAGGGATATGAGCATCCGTCACATCCCGCGCGTGAAGGGGCGAAAGGTCCGTGACCCGCGCGTCGGACTTGATCATCGGATGCAACTGATCCGTCCCCACATCAATAGCGTAAATGCGCGCCGCCTCAGCCATCAAGAGCACCTGGGAAAACCCGCCTGTCGACGCGCCCAGATCAATCGCGGTTTTTCCCTTAGGATCGATATCAAAGCGGTCAAGCCCGTGCAGAAGTTTCAGCGCGCCGCGGGAGACATAGGCGTCCTCGGCCCCGCCAAACTGGATCGTCTCTATGCCTGCAACGGATGTGGATGGTTTCACCACCACACAGCCGTCCACCACCACTTGGCCGGCCATAATAGCCCGCTTGGCGCTGTCTCGACTGCGGGCAAAGCCCTTCTCTACTAGATATGCGTCCAACCGCATGCGCAACTTACCTCTATAGCGCAAGACGATCACATTGAGGCATTTTCCTCGTGCTTCGAGACGGTCCTTCGGACCTCCTCAGCATGAGGAAAATGTTTTTAAATTCAATCACTTCCTCATCCTGAGGAGCCGCCGTTTACCCTGAGGTGCCGCCGCAAGGCGGCGACACGAAGGGGCGGCGTCTCGAAGGACGAGGAAGTGATTCAAACAGATCGCCCGAAGCTCTAAGCGCAGCTCATACGGGATGTTGCCCCCTTTTTTGAAGGGTGGGCGAGATTCTTTTTGTGCGTTTATCCGCAGATAAGTAACTCCCTCATTCTGAGAGTTGATTGGGAAGGGACCCAATCAACTAATCAAAGCGGAGTCTCGAAGAACGGTGAAGTCGTTGATTTAGGGCTACTTTCCTCATGCTTCGAGACGGCCCTTCGGGCCCCTCAGCATGAGGAAAATACATCGCACGCTACGCCCGTAAATCCGCCGAGGCGATGCTCACCCCTTGAAAGAACGAGGCAGCTTTACTCGCAATATGCTCGGCCAACAGGCCCGCTTCGGCGTACATGTCGTTCGGCGAGGCCTGATCCTGATAAATATCCGGCAAGGTCATCGTCCGCACCTTCAACCCCTGATCGAGAAGGCCATCCCGCGCGAGATATTCGAGCACATAAGAACCGAACCCGCCGATCGACCCTTCTTCAACGGTGATAAGAACCTCATGGTTCTCCGCCAACTGCTTCACCAACGCTTCATCAAGGGGCTTTGCAAAGCGGGCATCCGCCACGGTCGTTGACAGACCCTTGGCGCCCAGCATGTCGGCCGCCTTTAAGGTCTCAGCCAATCGTCCGCCATAGGAGAGAAGGGCAACCTTGGTCCCCTCTTTCACGATACGTCCTTTACCAAGCTCCAAGAATTGCGGCGTTTCGGGCATCTCAACCCCCGCCCCTTCCCCACGGGGGAAGCGGAAGGCGATGGGGCCCGCATCATACATCGCAGCGGTGTGGGTCATGTGGACGAGTTCAGCCTCGTCCCCCGCCGCCATCAGCACAATGCCCGGCAAACACCCAAGATAGGCTGTGTCAAACGCCCCGGCGTGGGTCGCGCCATCCGCACCCACCAACCCCGCGCGATCTAGCGCAAATCGTACCGGCAAGCCCTGAAGCGCCACATCGTGGACGACCGAATCGTACCCACGCTGAAGGAAAGTAGAATAGATCGCCGCGAAGGGTACCATCCCCTCCGCCGCAAGGCCTGCGGCGAAGGTCACCGCATGCTGCTCCGCAATGCCCACATCAAAGGTCCGGTCGGGAAACTCTTGCATGAATTTATCAAGGCCCGTGCCGCCTGGCATCGCTGCGGTCACCCCAATGATCCGCTCATCGCGCTTGGCTTCTTCAATCAGCTGTTTCGCGAAGACGGAGGTATAGCTTGGCGCGTTGGACTTGGCCTTTTTCTGCTCGCCGGAGATGACATCGAACTTGGATACGCCGTGATATTTGTCAGCCGCGTTCTCAGCCGGCTCCTAGCCTTTACCCTTTTGCGTCACCACATGGACAAGCACCGGCCCGTCCGTCAGTTCACGCACATTTTGAAGGACTGGCACCAAATGGTCCATATTATGACCATCAATGGGGCCGACATAGTAAAATCCCATTTCCTCGAACAGTGTGCCGCCGGTGACGAGGCCGCGGGAGAACTCCTCGACCTTGGCCGCACTCTTATAAAGGCGGTGCGGCAGGTTCTTGGCCAGCTGCTTGGCCAAGTTTCGGAAGCCATGATAGGTGTCCGAGGACGCCGCGCGGGCGAGATAGGCGCTCATCGCCCCCACCGGCGGCGCGATGGACATGTCATTATCGTTGAGGATGACCGTCAGCTGTTTGCCGCGGTCACCGGCATTGTTCATCGCCTCATAGGCCATGCCCGCAGACATAGAACCATCGCCGATCACCGCCACGACGCGATTGTCTTCGCCTCGCGCGTCCCGCGCCACCGCCATGCCGAGGGCAGCGGAGATGGACGTTGCCGCATGGGCGGCGCCAAACGGGTCATACTCACTCTCGGAGCGCTTGGTGAACCCTGACAGTCCATCCTTTTGCCGCAGGGTACGAATCCGCTCTCGACGGCCGGTTAGGATTTTATGGGGATAGCATTGGTGTCCCACATCCCAGATGAGTTTGTCATCGGGCGTATTAAAAACGTAATGGATCGCCGTGGTAAGCTCGACCACCCCAAGCCCGGCCCCCAAATGCCCACCCGTGACGGACACCGCGTCAATCATCTCCGCCCGCACCTCGTCGGCCAGCTGACGCAATTGCCCTTCTTCCAAGGTGCGAACGTCCTTTGGCAGGGTGATGGTATCAAGAAGGGGGGTGTCTACGGCCATGAGCTGTCGTCCATTACTTAAGAGTACTATGTTTCTTCAGAAACCGGTTAGGCAAGGGCCTGACCGAATTCCGCAGATCCTGTGCAGCTTTTAATCAGGGAATGAGGGAGAAATGGGCCCGAATCCTAGTCAAACTGGGCTGTTTGCGCCTTCGGCGAGCCATCTTCGGTGAGAACAATTTTCTCAATTTTCTCCCGGGCGGCCTTCAATTTCGCTTCGCAGTGCGCCTTTAGCGCTGCCCCCCGTTCATAAAGGGAGATTGATTCCTCAAGCGCCGCCTCCCCGCTTTCCAGCTTGGCAATGATGGTTTCAAGCTCAGCCATCGCGGCCTCGAAGGATAAGTCTTTAATATCACTCATATTTTTCTCGTTCTACGGCGTTTGCGCCGATACCGGCTTCGGTGACGGTTGGGGATCTCCGGCGGTTTCTGGCACCCTTTTGCGGTAGGCGCGCCATGACCAATAGTCATTTTCCCCTTCATGACCTACGCGGTCCCACCCCATACGACGGATTTGCCCATCAATCATCCAATTGAGG
>CALFRH010000422.1 GCA_937919225.1 uncultured Parvularcula sp. | reverse complement strand
GATTGCAGGATGAATTTGACCGCACACATAGCCCGCCATCCCATCGCTGATGAGGCTTACCTGAGACACCTTAGAACCGCTGATGTGTTCAATGAGGTGTGGGAAACGCGAGACGCACTGATTGTTGCCGAGCAAGCGGCCTGCGTTGCTCAGGACGAAATCGAAGCAATCATCAATCGGCATGATCGGATCATCGCGGACAAGTCCACTCAGTACGAAGCCGCTCTCGCAAAAGCCGCAATCATGCAAGCACTGGAGGATCTGTGATGGCCGATGACGTCCACAATGACATGGTCCGTGCGCTTGAGGCCGCGAAGGTTCTCAAGTTCAACCTGAAAGACGATGCTGACGACTTAGAGCTTTTGTCTGACATGGTTGAAGGCGAAACCAGCCTCTTTGAGATGATGGAAACCGTCTACAATGCCATCAAAGAAGACGAGGAAGTCATCAACGGCATCAAGCAACGTGCCGATGAGCTGACCCGCCGCAAGAACCGCTACAAGATGCGTATGGACCGTCGCAAGGCTATGCTCTTGCAAGCTGTCAGCATCCTTGATCAGAAAGTGACGCTGCCGTCTGTGACGCTTTCTAAGCGTATGGGCTCGCTTTTGCTGAAGATCAGCGATGAGAACGAGATTCCCACGCAGTACTTCAAGCGTCCTCCACCGGAGATCGACAAAGCAGGTCTGAAAGCCGCTTTGAAGGCTCTCGATAAATCCGACGAAACAATTCCAGGGTGCCACCTTGAGCGTGGCGCTGACAGCTTAGCCATGAGGGTTGCCTAATGACCGCACTTCAACCGTCCCGCCACTTCACACCGTCTCAGATGGACATCATCCGCAAGACGTGCGCGCCAAAGACCAATGACAACGAGTTCAACTACTTTGTGGGTGTTGCTCAGTCACTCGGCCTGAACCCGCTTCAGCGGCAAATTCTGGCGAACGTTTATAACGCCAGCAAGCCTGACAAAAGAAATGTCGTGATCATCGTGGAAATCGGCGGGCTGCGAGCCATTGCATCTCGCGCCGGCGACTACTTCCCTGACGATGAAGACCCAGTTTACACCTATGATGAAAGTAAGGTCGGACCGACCAATCCCAAGGGTATCGTTAAGTGCTCGGTGAATGCTTTCAAATTGCTGCCAAATGGCAACCTCCACCGCGTGCGAGGCACAGTCGAGTGGGACGAGTTTGCGGCTATCGAAGACGAATGGGCTTGGAACGAGCAAAAGGGAAAGCGCCTGCCGACTGGTCAAAAGACGCTCTCGTCCACATGGGCGAAAATGCCCGCTCACATGATTGCAAAATGCGCAGAGGCGCACGCACTCCGCAAAGGATGGCCTGAGCAAGTTTCAGGGCTCTACGAGCACGCAGAGGCAACAAACTTCGATGATGATATGCTACCCACAGAAGTCCTCGAACAGAAGGCAGCGGATGACCGTCAGCGCGCCATAGGCGTGACCAAGGGCGAATACATGCTGCAGTTTGAAGACGGATCAGAGCTTGTCCCTGTCCCGTTTGGCGAGGTTCACGGGCGCTGCATGGACTACATTCGCGGCGTTGATACCGTGATGGATCTTCTCGACTTCAAGGCTCGCAATAAGTTCTCGTTCCAGCGCTACTGGGCGCAGGACAAGGCTGCAGGGCTCGATCTGAACCGCGCTTTCGAGAAGCGGCAAGCTGACATCGAGACCGCTGCGGAGGTCGTCGCGGCATGATTGTCTCAGAGGATAAAGTTGATCACGCTCTGAAAATCCTTGCTGATAAGGATGGTGTAGCGTCTGCGGCCCGCGCGGCTCATGAGTATGAATCCGACCTGATCAAGGTTGTTAAGGCTCAGATCATGACCCGCTGCAATGAGAAAACCATTGCCGCCCGCGAGATGTTTGCCTTAGCACACCCAGACTACAAGGCGCACCTAGAGCGTGTTCAAATCCTCGCTGAGCAGGACTACCACCACCGTGACCGAAGGGCTGCAGCAACCGCTGTAATCGACGCTTGGCGGACGGAACAGAGCAACAATCGGGCTCATGGGAGAGTCGGATGACGCCTTGGTCCGACCTCCCCGAAGCAGAACGCAAACGCCTTCACAAGAACGAGGTTTCAATCGATATTCTGCGAGAGCTTCTCGATTACGATCCCGAAACAGGCTCTCTCACATGGCGCTATCGGTCCATTAGGTTCTTCTCGGACCAGCATTACTGCGACTCCTGGAACTCGAAGCATGCGGGACGGCCTGCATTCACAGCTGATTCCGGATACGGCTATCGGGTCGGGCGTATTTTCGATCGTCTTTATCGTGCGCATAGGGTCGCATTCGCCCTTTATCATGGGCGGTGGCCAGCTGATCAAGTTGATCACATCGATGGCGATCGATCGCAAAATCGGATCTCAAACCTACGAGATGTAAGCAACTCCACGAACGGTAAAAACACAAAGCGGCGAAATGATAACGTTAGCGGTGAAATGGGCGTTTCGTGGTGTCGAAACCGCGGCCTGTGGCGGGCTTACATTACTGTCGACGGTAAGCAAAAGCACCTCGGTCGTTTCACACTTAAATCGGACGCTATCGCTGCGCGCAAAGCAGCGTTGAAGGAAAACGACTTCCATCCCAATCACGGGAGATCTCAATGACCAAGCGCCGAGAGTTCTCAGCAAAGACAAAAGCCGCTGTTCGAGAGCGTTCAGGTGGCATCTGTGAGATGGAAGGTTGCAACAATCCCGCAGCCGAAATCGATCACATCGAAGAATGCTGGGAACACGAAGACGGAGGCGACAACAGCCTAGAGAATGCAATGCATCTCTGTGTTGAGTGCCACAAAGCCAAAAGCTCGCACTCAATGGGTCTGAAAGCTTGGGGCAATCACTTCCGCCCGAAGATTCTCACCATCTCAGAAAAGCGTGAATCCAAGCGCGCCAAGGCCTCTGGCAAACACAAGAGTATAGGGGGCGGAGTCAGTCGGCTTTCTAAGTCGCATCCAAGCTACAGAAAAAGGAAGATAGGGGCATAAAATGGAAGACTATCTGGTAATCAAGCTGCAGCAAGAAACCGAGACTGCCGTGAAGTATCTGCAAGTTGATGCGGGTGTGCGGTATTGGGAAGATGCCACCGTTGACGGCGTTGAGGACGAAGACGGTAGCCGCATTCCGTTCAAGGACGGGGATCGCTGGAAACCGATCATCGCATTGGTGACTGGAATGGTTGTCGATTGGCCGAAAGGCGTTGAGGCGGACATTCATTACAAGGTTTGCGATGACGGCAAATACACCTTGATCGATCTGGATCACCAGCCAGCAAAAACTCTCGACGATTACGTGCCGAAAATCATGTGTCCGGGCGGTGACGGCTACGGTGATTACATCATTATGAAAATCGACGGCAACGGTCGGATTGAAAACTGGAAACCTGATCTGGGGGCGTTTCAGTCATGACCGACCTCACCCAGTTAGAGCGTATAGCGCGGGCATTCGAGCGCAGAGACAGAGACTGGTATGTTCTGGGACCGCCTTGGGTTGGCTTTACGAGCGATTTCACGATCCTCCAAGGCCATCCTGATCCGCATGTTGGTGAAGCCATCCTATACACGGTCCCAATCGAGGAGGCCGATGAAGACGAAGATCACTATCGCCAGGAAGCCTTGGCAAAATGGCTGGAGCTTGCCGATCCCCAAACCGTCCTAGACCTAATAGAGAGAGTCAGGGCGGCTGAGGGGAAGCTGGAAGAAATTCGCCAAATCGAAAAAGCGCCAGACGACGAGCACGACGAGTACGGATTCAATAGCTGTCATATCGAAGGCTACAACAGCGGCCTTGAGATTTGCCAAGAGATCGCCCGCCGCGCCGCAGCACTGCATACAGACGGAGGCGGGAGTGATGGGTGATCGCGGATACGATTCCGAATACGAAAAGCGTGTTGCTAATCTGTACGTCGAACTGGTGAAGTTCATGGGCGAACAAACTGAGCGTGAGATCAATATCTGGCAAGCAGCCTTGGCGAAAATGATGCTCAAGCTGGCACACTGGGACGCCACCCCCACCAAGACGCGCGAGGAGTAGTGATGACAGAAAGACTTCTATCCGCAAGCAAGGTGGCTGAAATCCTCGGCCTGTCCACCCGAACCGTGCAGGACATGCTGCGCGCCAATAAGCTGCCATCTTGCAAAGTCCTCAACCGTCGCCGTATGGTGCCTGAGGGGGCACTTAATACATGGATCAAACAGAATACCGCCTTGCCCGACCCAGAATCAACGGACGGGAATCAAAGACCTGGTATGTCCTCTGGCGCCAAGGAGGCCGCGAGCGTCGCCGGTCTACAGGCGAGACTGATCGATACGAAGCCGAGCGATGGCTAGCCAAATTTACCGCCATCAAGGACGCCCCGCCTGATACTGTTGACGTTAACTGGATACTGGACCGCTACGAAGATGACCGAAAAGACCGCAAGTCTGCCTCACAAATCCACTTCAATCTCAGGCCTGTTAGGGCGGCATTTGGTCCGAATGCTCCCGGGGATCTTGGCAAGCTTTCTATTGACGCTGCTATTCGGCGCTGGCGTGATCACGGGTCTTCTGATGGGACAATCCGAACTCGAATACTGTTATTCCGTGCTGCGCTCAATTGGGCCGTAAAGATGCGATTTATTCCAGAAGCCCCATACCTGCCCGCCCCGCCAGCCGGAAAGCCCAGAGACCGACACCTCACCCGAGATGAGTTCAAGCGCCTCTATGCCGCCGCACAGGAGCCGCATGTGAGAACGTTTCTTGCCCTCGGTGTGTTTAGCGGCTTGCGCCACGGCGCTATTCTGTCGCTGACATGGGACCAAATCGACCGCAGACGCATGACAATCCGCCCAGAAGGCGGCTCAGACAACAAGAAGCGCGCCAACGTCCCGATTAACACCCCGCTCGCCTTAGCGCTCAGCACGGCCGCCTGGCTGCATCATGGGCCCTATGTGGTGCATTGGAAGGGAAATCAGATCAAATCGATCAAGAAGGGCTTTCACAGGTCTGTAGAGCGCGCTGGCATAGAGCCTGTGCGGATCCATGACCTGCGCCGCACTTGCGCCATATGGCAGGCAGAGGCAGGCGTACCGATTGGGCAGATTGCTGAATGGCTCGGCGACAGTATCAAAATCGCCGAAAAACACTATCTGCGCTATTCGCCGGATTACTTGAACCAGGGCGCGGACGCGCTGTCAGATTGGGATTAGAGAGATGAAACTACCATTTGTGAGCCGCAAAAAGTACGAAGCCTTGCAGGAAGACTATGCGGAGCTGGAACGGCACTATCGCAACTACCTCGACAACGAGCAGCGCCGAGATCGGGAGCATGATGAGGAGGTTCAAATCCTTCGAACCGCCCTGTTTCATAAAGGGCGAGCAGATGATTATGAAAAGCTGATGCTGCGACGTGCCGAAACGCGAATCCAGCCGCCATTCATTCCGGATCAGTCCATTTTGGATGTATTGGCGATCAATCCCACAGAGTCGCATAATGCGACACCTAGACAGCACGAAACCGCAACACTCGCGGAAAAGCGTAAGGAAACAGACAATTGACGTCAATTACAGCGGGCCTCGCGCGGTGGAGGCGTTCATTGGTAATGATGAGGTCGGGAGTTCAATTCTCCCTCGCGGCACCACCCACATCCCCCGTCACTATTAATCTTTAGACCCATGTCGGTTTTTCCAACGTTCGACCATTCCTCGGGCCGTTCCTCGGTTTTTGTTCAAGCCGTGTTCCAGCGCTTTTGCATCGCGTTTCGCGCAACCACTGAATCGCGCGGCAGATAGACATCCAGGATGGCTGTT
>CALFRH010000421.1 GCA_937919225.1 uncultured Parvularcula sp. | reverse complement strand
CAACAGAGTCTTTGACACACGTATAGCATATTGCTTAATTTTCGGTTGCAAGCAGTACTGCCAGCTAGTTATTCAAACAGAGATTGGGTACATTATGCTGAGCATTCTTCAGAAAAATTTAGATGCGCGTGTATTCGGAGCACAGTCTGATGGCAGCTCCGGTGGCGGAGGAGGAAGTTCTGGCTGCTCTAACTTCGGTGATGTTTGTGATGATGGTTCAATCCATCTCGGCACGATCGTTTTGACCGGTGGTCAACCCGGTGGAACAGACGATGACGATGGCGGATCAAGTGGTGGTGGCTCTGGCAGTGGTGGTTCAGGTACACCAAGCGAACCGACGCCGGATCCAAACGCTCAGATCTTGGATACGTCCTACGTAAACAACGTTTTTGCGCAAGCGGGGGTGACGACACCAAACCCTCCTATTTATCTGATGACCGCCAACGACTACCTTGGCCAATTCAACGCAGAAATAACCGAGCTATATGAAGCGTACGAGGACCAAGTCTTTGGTATCATTGCAGCTGATCCATCATACCTTGAGGATATGACTACAGAAGAGATAGCTGATGCGATAAGTTGGTATGCCATTGGCGTGACCCTGTATTTCCCAAGATCTTCATACTCCGCAATTGTTGAAAGTTTCGAACCTTATCTTGAAATGCGGCGCCTTATTGACGAGGGCGCCAGCAGCGCGGAGGCCTATCTGCAAGCTAATGATGTCATGCCCGACGAGTTTGTTTTTGCAGATGATTTGGGTCGATTTGCAGAGTTTGATTTTGCGAATGAAGAAGACATTCTGGTTTCGTCAGGGATTGATGTCAGCAACGGCGTTATGATTGTTGACCCAGTTGTCGGCGGGATACCGACATTTGCTTTGCCCCATCGCCCAGGCATGGACGAATATGATGCATTAAACGGTAGTCCGTTTGACTGGAATGAACCACCATTTCAGCCGCCTCATACTTACCAGTTCAGCTATGACGCGCCAGCAGCATTGACGGGTTTTGCTGGATTGGATGCGCTCGAAGCTGCTATTCGAGGTAATCCGACACCTGGTGTTGATGCTGAAGCATCAAGCGGAGGGACATTGAACGACGTCGGCCCTCTTAACCCAATACTTCCTGATTGGGCCGCAGATAATTTTGTCTACAGCTTCGTGGTAGAAAACCCAAATGCGATCCAAACTGATATTATTGTGAACTATACACAGTCCGGGAACCATGCTGCTGCAGATGGTATCGTGGTCCAATATGGCGTTCTTAACGATGATGGCAGCATTGATCTTGTTGTTTATGGTGAAGGCGACTCATTTATCCAGAACACAGGTATTGGTTGGTTTGACGAGTTTGGTTATGAGCAGACAGACGAAGTCTGGGAGAATAATTCCTTGCAAACATTCAATGATGCGGTTGATATGTTGTGACTGACTCAACACCAAATAAGTTTTCACACTTCGGCTGGATTGCACTAACAGTTGTACTGGTAGTCGGGTACACGTTTTTCTGGATGGCAGCGTTTATGTTCCCGACCAGCAATTGGCCAAGTTACTTTCTCTGGACTTTTTGGATTTTTGTCATCTTTTTTTTGCTAACTCGACGCAGCATTTTCATATTAACTGGCGTCATACTGTTGCCGGTTTACTATTACGTCGATTCGATTTTTTTTCGCATAAACCCTAGAGATTATGAAACCGGCGTAGCACTCGCCCAGCTTTCTGCGTTTCTGATGGCAATTCTGATTGTGGTACTCCGGAGGATGTCTACCTCACCAGAGAGAATGCAGGGGCGGTAGACTTGGTCGCTTACTTGAAACTCAGGCTGCGCGCATGCGGGCAGTGGATATGAGGCAATTTTGCATGGCAGGTAGCGCTATCGAGAAGCGCGCTTTGGTTCACATACTATCGGGTCTGGTGTCATTGTCTCATGCGCGTTTTTTGTCAGTGACCATGATCCTCATTTGGGGGTGTTTGGTGGGCGCGACGCCGGCTCCGGCTCAAGACATTGATCCTGACTTGCGCCAAGCCGTCGTCACGGCAACGGAAGAGTTCGTCGAGGAGAGGCGAAAAAGCGATTACATAGCAGCGTGGAACATGCTGACACCAGGCAATCAAGATCAGGTCCCGTTTGACCGCTTTGTCGATCTTGAGACCGCTGCAAAAGATCGTCTAGGGCCTATCCGCCTATTCCAAGTGCTTCGCGTCACAGACTATCCTGAACGTAGTGATGTTGCCGTTGATTTCGCGGCAACATATGGAGGTGGTGTAGGTGGCTTTTTTGAGTGCGGCTACTTCGTATGGCGCCGGACGGACGCAGGATTCAAACTTGCACGCATAGAACGGGGCAGCTTGCCAGTTGCTGCCCTAGAAAGTAGCCAAGCCCGGGCAAACCTGGAAGCACTTCGGTGCCAAGTCCTTCCAAGAAGCATTCTACCGATCGAGTGACTCCGATCGAAAACTGGACCGCCGAGGTTCGCCATTTAAGGGGGCGGGAAAGGTGATGACAATCCTTAGAGGGGTTTTCCGCACTCACCCCCACTAGACCCCTGGTTGCGGCCCGCTACGCGATGCATGGAACCGAAGCGGCGGTCTTCCTGCCGCTGGCGCTCGGCGGGGCAGGGGGGCTGCGCGCAAGCGGCACAGCCCAAGACCGGCTGCAGCGCTGGATCAGTGGGGCCGATCACGCGACACGCGCGGCATTACGCCTGCTGGATGATATCGCGGCGTGGGAGACGCACGCCGTAAAGCTTTGTGCACACCTGTCGGGTAGCACCCCGCCGCAACTGATCCGGCTGGCGCGTGACTGGCCGCTGATCAGCGCACCCATGGCCGAAGCTGAAACCAGTGCCAGCCGCGCCGCGATCCAGCGCAACCTCAACTGGATGACGACGAAGGGCATCATTCGTGAAATCACGGGGCAGGGCAGATACAGGTTCTGGACGGCAATAGTGTGATGGCTGAAACGTAATTTAATCCGCGGCTGAATGCGTGATGTCTCGGCTGTGCCGGTTTGTCACTGCGCCAGAGCCACCGGCCAGGACAAGAGAGACCTGCCGGACGATCCCTTGACGGTATTTGCGAGACCAGATTGGCTTGCCAAATCCGACGCTGAAAATCTCGGGTTTGACCCCTACCAAACGGATCGTGAAAAAGTGGCCCAACAGGCAACGAAAGCTAGCGCTTCAAAAATAGAGCGTAACACCAAACAGAAACCCCGCTGGCCCGACGCCGCTGCGCTATGTAAGGGCTATGCAGCGCCGGGCCAGCTCAACATAAAGGGGGTCAAAATCGGCCGCCGATAAGGGGTCAAGGTTGGATGCCGATTGACAGATAAACGCCCGCTGACGCAAACACTACGCCTAATAAAAAAAAGATGAGCTAAACTCGCTTAGTTCAGGTCGCCGTTGGACCCAGAAACCCTGACAACGGGCGCCGCAAAAGAACGCTTGTTTTCGGTGTGCTATGCGCGTCAAAGTGTTCAAAAGGTCATTTTGGTAACCTTTTGAAAGCTTACTGTTTTTCTTACATCAGATATGCTGAAGTATAAACAGATATCGGTTTTGAGGGACGAACTCTATGTTCGAAAGCTATGATTTCGTTGTCATTGGTGCCGGAATAGCTGGTGCAGTGGTTGCGGAGCGTCTCGCACAATCTGGTGGTTTTTCGATTCTGGTTCTCGAAGCGTCCTGTTCTGCGGGCGGCCTTTTGCGTTCTGATCGAGATCATCTAACCGGAATAAAGTACCCCATATACGGCAGTCGTGCACTGTATTCGGACGATGAAACCGTGATAAAATATCTGATGAACTTCGGATCATTTGTTCCTTATGAACATCGCGTTCGAGCTAGGATTAATGATCGGAACTTTGTTGTTCCGATAAACCTCGAAACCATTAACCAAGCCCTCGGCACTAGCTTTGATGCCGAGGAGGCCAAAGCCTTTGTGAAAGATGACATCGAGTCGTCAGCGATAACTCAGGGTACACTTGAAGAAGCGGCCGTTACTAGCATCGGGCGTTCGCTCTATGAGATGTTCGTGCGTGGTTTTTTGACCAAGCAACTTGGTGCCGATCCAGCGATTCTGTCTGATGATGCTTTTAATGCTCGCTTTCCAATCCGCTTTGACAACGAGGATCGTTTTGTACCTGCGGCAAAATGGCAGATGCTACCAAAGAACGGGTTTGATGACCTTATTGATCAGCTTTTGGCATCTTCTCGGATAGACGTTCGCTTTGATGTTGGAGCCGACTCATTCGCCACAGCTAAGCGATTGAGTCGCATTGGTGTTGTGCATAGCGGATCGGTAGACGCTCTGTTCAACCAACAGTTTGGACCGCTTGAGTACGGAGAAAATATCGTCTGCTGGAAGCATTCAAAACCCGCCGACGTCCAACACTTCCCTGTTGTAACTTACCCTGACTTTGAGACACCATACTTCAGAACCCATGCTCCTGCTTACCTCCCAAACAGCATGGCGGATCCAAAGGCGGAGAAAATTCTTGTCGGTTACGAAATGAGCGCCAACGCGGCCATACCAGATTTCCTATCCGGCTGTCCTGCGTATAGATATCGCTATCTTGCTAAGTCCCTGGAAAATAAGCGGCGACATGCTGTCTATACGTCGTTGGTCTCAGAGATGTCAGGTGTTTATGCACTTGGAAGGCATATGATTCCATCGCCAAATATTGGCGCCTCAGTCGGCATCGCCCTCGAAACTGTAGAGCGGATTCGGCATAGTGTCTAAGGCTGAAAAAACAGCCGTTGTTCTTTTGGCGGCCGGCCAAAGCGAACGGTTTGGGCGTGACAAAACCCGCCTAGTGTTGGATGGCGAAACTCTGATTGAACGACATATTCGTCAGTCATCCAATGTATCGGATGCTGTCATCATTGTTGCCAATTCAAAAAACCGAGAACTAATCAAACAAGATGCGCTAGTTGCCACTCATAGGAACCTTAAAATTGTTGAACAACCAGGTCACCAGGTGGAATCTGGTATTGCGGCGGGTCTAACGGCAAGCGAGGCCTACGGATCAGTTTGTTTGAGTTGCGTCAATGATCTGGTTCCGGACAAAAGCTACGCCCTTCTCAAGAAAAGTTCACAAAACAACGACATGGCGATTGCCACCGGTCGCACATCCAAACCATTCCCTGGGGGGGCCGTATCGTTTGACAAAGATGGTATGGTGCAGAGGATCACAGAAAAACCAACTGGGGGCTGTCCTCCTGGCTCCCCCATCAACGTGTTGTTACACTGGTTCAACACACCTTCGGTTCGCAGAAAAATAGTTGATAAACTACTAGAAGGTGCAAAATACGAAACGCTGCTGACTCAGCTGTTTGTTCAAACAGTTAAATGTAGTTGTCTAAGTCTACCTGTTTGGCACGCTATCAAACACCCCGATGACTGGGACTTGATAACGCAATCAGGCCGCCATAATAATACTCTATCAAAACTGCGTCGGGGAAAAAGCTAACTTTCCTTTCTGGAGCTAAACGTTGACGTGTGTTATCGCTTCCAATGAAGAGTCAGCAGATTAGAGCCAAGAATGACTATTGATCGTTTGATCTCGCCAGTGAAAATGTATTTAAGCTGTGAGGAGTGCACATCTCATGCTGATGAGTGTTCTTAAAGAGAATTTTCGTAGATCGAAAAATAGTTGGGAATTTTGCTCTGCAAATCTCGACATGCTTCGAAAATACGATCTCTGGACAGCGACTGCTGTCGAACTTCATGCAATTTTGAATAGCGAAAATCGTCTTCAAAACACGCAGCGGTTCTCATTTTCGCACCCTAACGGTTTTGATCTTTTTGTTTTGGATCAGGCAGAAGAAAAAGTATCTGAGGCACCGGCATTTCGTTTGCGTTTGCATGCATGGTATGAAACGGACCTTGCTTCAGACCAGGGAGATATTCACAATCACGCATGGGACTTTTGTTCATTTGTTCTGACCGGTGCTTTGCGATTTCAAACCTTTGCCGAAGTGCCCGGACGTAAGACGAGTTTGATGCATAAGTTTTGGTATGACACCAAGATGGAAGCTGCGACAGATCGAGGCCCAATCCATCTTGTACCGGGTCTGGACACCGTTTTCACCTCAGGAGGGTCCTATGCTTTTCAACATCAGACCTTGCACAAGGCAGCACCGATCTCCCGTGAGCCATGCTTGACACTCGTCGTGACCGGACCCTATCAGCGGACAGGTTCGGAAGTGGTTTTGTCAAATCAGAAAAAGAAACAGCAGGAGTTTCTGGGCCAAAAAATCGGGAAAGAAGAACTTAAGACGCGTCTTAGAGAACTGCTTTTTATGATTGAAAAAGGCGGTTCTCTTGCAGCCTTTCCTGCACCTTCACAAGTATTAATGAAAGGTCTGCTAAGTTGACGGACAGTAATGAGCTTTTGAATGCTAGTTCTTATAGGCTGTTTCTTGTACGCCACGGTCGCACGTCTTGGAATGACGAAGGTCGATTGATGGGGCGCATTGACATTGGCCTGAATGACAATGGGCGAGATGAGGCAGAAGATGCCGCCGCTGCCCTTTCACAGCTATCCTTGACTACAGTCTATACCAGCCCTCGATGCCGGGCGTCCGCTACCGCACAAATCATCGCAGCACATCAATCCGATTGTGGTGTGACGATTGAGGACAGGATCGACGAAACTAACGCTGCCCGATGGGCAGGCAAACGCCGCGATGAATTGGTGCATGACTCAGATTTTCATGCTTTCCGTAAGAATCCACTACTTATAGCGGACGGTGTTGAAACCACGACCAGTGTTGAAGCAAGGATTGTTTCGTTCTTGACAGAGATTGAACGTAAGCATTGCGACCATGAGAATATCGCGATTGTGAGCCATGCTGACCCAATCCGCATCATGCTCGCTTATTTTTTGAGAATTCCGCTTACGCATTTCAAGAGATTGGTTACAGAAACGGGATCAATAAGCGTCGTAACCTACCATGCGGGTGAATGCCAGCTTACTAGATTAGGTTTAAAGACGGAAGCTCTGCGAATGATAGATAGCCTTCCAAACCTCGAACCAAACGCCTTGTGAAAAGAGCTATTCGTTTTGACCGACACATTGGTCAGGCCAGTCGAACATTGCGATATCTGAAGCATTTGCCTGAACCGGACTTTGCTCCAACGGATCAGTTATTAGATCATACTTCAAGAATTCCGGAGACCTATCAAACCAACGAATGACCTTTTGATCTTTGTTCAACCAGATGCATTGGCTATTTGAAATTTCAGGAAAGGCGCCCGTGTTCTCATGCATTTCACGCGGATGCATTGTTTCTGCATACATTATTCTTGAGGTGGGCTGAGACCCCGACCTAATAGTCTTACTGAGATCAATGCCATCTATGGGCGTAGGTAATTTCGTACCAGCCAATGCAGCAATTGTTGGCGCGACATCAACTAGTCCAACTGGAGTTTCAACTTTTCGCTTCTCGAACGCACTATTCGAAAACATCAGCGGTACATGTTGCGTTTGCTGATACAGGCAACATCCGTGCCCTTCCTCCTCGGGATGCAGGTTGTTTGGTCCCGCCTTGTCGTTGGGATACCATCCCGCAAGGTCCTCACCATGATCACCAAGTATAACAAAAAGGGTTTCGTCAAACAGTCCTGCATCTTTCAGGCCATCTACAATAATTTCAAAATGTGCGTCAGCATAACGTAGCTCTCCCTCATACGGGTTTTGTTGATC
>CALFRH010000420.1 GCA_937919225.1 uncultured Parvularcula sp. | reverse complement strand
CAGTACCGTGCTCAGGATGGCTACCACTAACCTCTGGCGCAGAGCCCAATTGCTCAGTCACCATTGCTATGCCAGCATCAAACTTCGGCGCCGCTAAGATATAATGGTCAATTCTCGCCATGAACCGCTTCCACTTGTTCTTGCCCCATGTTGTTCCTCAGTCATTAGAGGCGGCAAAGCCACCTCGACGTTGATCACGCTGATTGATCGGATTCTCAGTACCCATTGCAGCAAACTTCTCCGCTGCTTCAGCACGCATTTGTTCGAGTGCGTCTGCATCGTACCAGTGCCCTCGTAACATCACCCCTTCAATGGCGCGGTAACTCGCAATGTCGATCAGAGGATTTTCTGACAAAAGCACAAGATCGGCTATCGCACCTTCCTCAACGACACCCCACTCACCTTCCTCATCAAGAAAGGTTGCGATATTTATGGTGGCCGCCTGAACAGCCTCGAGGTTTGACAACCCTGCTGCGACCAAAAGTTCCATTTCTTCGTGCAAAGATAGCCCATGAAAAACAAAGGGATTGGCGGAGTCGCTTCCCGCTAGAATAAGGACGCCCGCCTCTTTCAATGTCTTGGTTTGGGCACCATTCACTGCTGACATGGCGTTCAGCCCATCCCACTCTTCATCAGTAAACCGGTCTTGTTGCATCCGCCCGCCCCCCTCCCAGATGCGTCGCATCGCGGGAGGTACGTATTGCATCTCTGGCCGTGCTAACAGCTCGCGTCTTGCAGCTCTGTTCAAAAATACGCCTCGCCGGATGATCAATGTCGGGACCATCGCGACGCCTGCATTGCTCAGCTCCTGCCCCAGTTCGAGAGTTTTTTGTCTGTCTACGACATCATAAGCATCGATGGAGCCAGAAAGGAGTTGTTGCCCTACCGCCGCTGTAGCTTTACCCCCAATCAAAACCGCAGAGAGGAATTCATCGCTAATCGTCTCGGGCGCCACCCCAGATAAATGCTCAATAGAGGCCATACCAGATTGCGCAGCATATCGTATTGGAACCGCACGCGGAACATGGCCAGCGAACCGAACGCCAAGTTTATCAGCCTCAGCGGCGATCGCATCAAATTGATCCAATGTCAGATTATTATAAATCTTGATGAAGTCGTATCCGGCATCGACCTGCTCCCGAACCGTATTTTTCGCTTGCTCGGTGCTCGTGATTTCCACACTGCCTGGCCAAATCTTGGGTTTGCCGTCGATGATGGGGCCAGCAGTAACAAGGCGAGGTGCAATAATGCCCGCAAACCGACCATATCGGCGCATCAACAAATGCGGCTTCTCACCCCACATGTTGCGCACGGTGGTAACGCCGTACGACACGTACAGGGGGGGCTCGATGCGGGAGGTGATATGTGCGTGCGCATCGGCTAGACCGGGTGCGAGAAATTTATCCTCTCCATCTATAATATTCATCCGTTTTGGGATTTTTATGCTGTGGTCGCTAACAGATGAGATCTTACCGTTCTTGATGATGACGGTCCGCCCCGTAAGGACTTCGCCACTTTTCACATCCACGACAGAAACATTCCGTACCGCGTAGTTTGGCTGCCAACCAAAAGACCACCAAAACACCACACCGAAAAGCAATGCCAAAAGGAGAACCGCAAAAACAACAGTGTTTTTTAGAGAAAACATCCGATACTCCTTTCTCCCACCAACGCTCTAAGCCTTGAACTGAATACGCTGCTCAGCGTCATTTTTGAGAAGCAGTTTATCGACCTTTCCCACTCCATTGACCGGAAGGTTCGAAATGAAAAAGACATGACGGGGATGTCGAAAGGCCGGCCCATTCTCCAGCGCGTATGACTTGACTGCCTCTTCATCGAGTGGTCTGTCTATGGCCAAGGTGATAAAGGCGACCGGCACCTCTCCCCTCTTGCCATCTTTAACTGAAACCACCGCTGCCTGAGTAATGGAAGGATGCTTTTCGAGCATCGCCTCAACTTCAATCGGAAAGACATTCTCACCATTACAAACGAACATGTCATCTTCTCGACCGACGAAGAAGAAAAACCCATCTTTGTCGCGACGCATTATGTCACCAGTGCGGTACCAATTGTCTCTCACTTTTGCGGCGGTTACCTCAGGCATGTTTTTGTAGCCCAGCATAAGCGTGGGGCCCTGCACCTCCAGAACCCCTTCGTCAGCATTTGGCCCATCGACTAGTCGTACGTTCTCCGGCTTAGTCGGATGACCGATTGATAGCTGTGGACGTATTAAGCCATCAGGATGCGCACCAAAAGTACCCGGCCCAATCTCTGTCGTACCATAACCGTTCAGAATCATCGCATTCGGGAACAATGTTTGCGTCATGCTTACGGTGGCTTCCGTCACCGGGGCTGAACCAAGCGACACTGCAACAACATCGGGAAACGGGCCAATGCTATTCTGCTCTGCTTCATCAACGAGCCTCGCGATCATCGGCGGCACAGCCGGCACAAGGCGGACCTGATCATCGGACAACGCTTCGAATACAATGCCAGGCCTAAATCGCGGAAGGAGTGTGAAACATCCGTGAGCGACCAACATCATATGCACATAGTTGAGTGCATTCATATGAAATAGAGGCGCGGAGATAATAGTTCCTAACCCGCTCAGCATCAAGATCTCAGCCTTAAGTGCCTTCAAGGAACTCACCTGGCTGGTATGGCTCAGCACCACACCTTTTGGACGCCCAGAAGAACCAGACGTATAGAGCATAAGAGCGGGCCCATCGGGATCGAGCGAAGACTCTGCGGTCACCGCGTCACCAGCCCCTTTGCTATCGATAGATCTCAGGTCACCAATCTGAGTTCTCGTCAAACCCACCCCAAAATCCGCTTCAGCGAGAACAAGGCGCGCGCCAGCATCTTCTATCAACTCATTGAGGGCGTCAGTACCTAAGGCCGGGTTGAGCGGCGCGACGACGGCACCGATAGACATCGAAGCAAAGTACGCAGCGAGGAAAGAAACACTATTCAACCCCAAAAGGACAACGCAATCGCCTTTGCCAATACCGTACTGCGCGACCAAGTTTGAACCAGCGTTCTCGATTCGCTCTTTTAGCTCTTGATATGTGATCTCAGACCGACTTTCGCCAGTGCGGTCGACGATAGCGACCGCTGAAAGATCCTTACTTGGATCTATTAGTTCAGTAAGGGTACTAAAGGAGTGCATCAAGTCGTCTTTGTACCAAATGTACCACGCCCGATCGCAATGAGCGCTTCGCTATCATTGAAGACATCCACATCAACGACCGCAACAGTGCGACCAATTCGCCGGATCCTGGCCTTAGCAAGAAGGTCAGTGTTATCAGCAGGCTTCAGATAATCCGTGCGTATATTGATAGTTGGTGTCCCTAAACCCTTATGCGCCATGACTAGGAAGGTCGCCGCCGTGTCAATTAGAGAAGCAATTGCACCGCCATGGATCTGTCGCAAAACCGTCATGCGACTCAATAAGTTAGAGAGCGGCATCTTCATCTCTAGCGTTTCGCCTGGGATATCGATTTCAGTGATCTCCATACCAAGCAATTCAATAAATGGTGACGCTCTCATGATACTGTTGAGGTCATCTTTGTCTGTAATACTTTGAGACATACGTCAGGACTTTCTATGGGGTAATGACAACTTTGCCGAAGACTTTTCGGTCAATGAGGTCTTGGATAGATGATGCTGTTTCCTCCAAAGGCCGGACAGCATGAATACGGGGCTTAAGCCTACCACTCGCAACCAAGTCCAAGAGCTTCACCTGATCAGGCGGCAACCAACCATTCGACCCGATGACATTGAGTTCATAAGACCAAATGTATCGTAGATCTTGGTAGGGATCATACCCCGCGGTCGCACCGCAAGTTAAAAGCCGCCCGTTCTTTGTCAGGCATCGCAACGACTTGACCCCCGTGTCGCCCCCAATGTAGTTGATCAGGACATCAACGCCACCGCCACCAAGAATGAAGGGTTTCCCGAATTTCTTATGGATGACGTCTTCAAAGTCTTCTTCAGACGTATCAATGACATGATCAGCGCCTAGGGCTTTGAGCTTGTCGAGTTTCCAATCTGAACTACCACACGCGATAACTTCGCATCCAGCCAACTTTGCAAGTTCAACGGCACAAACGCCAACCCCGCCAGTTGCGCCGAGGATAAGAACTTTCTCCCCCTCAGCGACTCGCGCACGATCATACATCATACGGTACGCAGTGCCGTAGGCGATCGGCAGACAAGCCGCGTCCTCGAAACTCACATTGTCAGGTACACGCAATAGATTGAATGCAGGAAATGATACGTACTTTGATGCTGCACCGCGCCGCGTTTCACCGTTCATTCCCTCGCCCATGACAAATGGGAAGGGACAGACGCGGTCTCCGACAGCCCATCCGCGCACCGCGGACCCAAGCTCTACAATCTCGCCAGCGAAATCGCCCAACGGGATCATGGGCAAAGGCGTGTTAAGGTCCGTTGTTCCTTCGAGCATCATGGGGTCAAATCCATTCAGCGATGCTGCACGAACACGAATTAACACATCATGATCACCAATAACTGGGTCAGGAAACTCTCCCACGACGATGTTATCGGTAGATCCGTGCTTCTCGTAATACGCTGCTCTCATATCTTACCCCGGCGACAACATCGCCGTTTGCTCCTTAAGCTAT
>CALFRH010000419.1 GCA_937919225.1 uncultured Parvularcula sp. | reverse complement strand
GCCTTGCCAATGAGGCGAATGCTATTATGGCAGCGGATGGTCGCGCTTTGTCGATCAAGGACGATTGGCGCCAACCGGTGAGCGTTATTGAACCAGTCTATAACGAAGCCAAAGGTCGACAGTTGGGGATTTCCCGTGAAGACTTCTCAAATGCACTGGCGACCAATTTCTCTGGTCAACGGGTTGGCCTCTATCGCGAGGGAGATACCCTCATTCCGATTGTCTCAAGAGCGCCTGAAGACGAACGCCTCGGCATTGACAGTATTTGGGAAATTCGAACCCTGAGTTCCTCAACAGGACGCGTTGTTCCGCTCTCTCAACTGATAGACGGGGTGCGGACCACATGGCGGGACGCCCAACTGAACCGAGAGGACCGCGTGTGGACCATTAAAGCTCAGTGCGATCCTTATCCAGACGAATTAGCATCAGACCTACTTGCGCGTGTCCAAGGCCCGATTGAGGCCATTACCTTGCCCGACGGATATTCCCTTCGCTGGGATGGCGAGATCGGCGATTCCACCGAAGCCAACAATAGCTTGGCAACGACCATTCCCTTTGGGTTGCTAGCAATGGTGCTGGTGGTGGTTATCCTCTTTAACGCCTTACGCCAACCGCTGGTCATTTGGCTGGTTGTCCCTCTCTCGATTATCGGGGTCGTGGTAGGGCTGGCCTCCACCGGCACCCCCCTTGAGTTTATGGGAATTTTAGGCGTCCTCTCCCTCTCGGGACTCCTGATCAAAAACGCCATTGTCCTCGTAGATCAAATGGATCTCGAGATTGACCAAGGCAAAGCACGCTATGACGCAGTGGTCGACTCCGCGGCCAGTCGGGTGCGACCGGTGATGATGGGATCCCTGACCACCATTCTTGGGGTCCTGCCATTGTTCGGAGATGCCTTCTTCCGGTCCATGGCCGTCGTGCTCGTATTCGGTCTGAGCTTCGCGACCCTTCTCACGCTGCTGGTCGTTCCTGTGCTATATGCCATTGTGATGAATATTCGGCCCAGCGAAACAGCAGCATCCTCCGAGGAAATCTGATCTATGTTAAAATCAAGCCTGACCATCAGTGTTGCCGTCCTCGCTCTTGCCAGCTGTGCAAGCATTCCGTCCTTTGATCCCGATGGCCGCGTGCGAGCCGGGGCCGTCCCCGACGCTCCCACCAGCTGGGCGATGGCCCAGGGACGCGTTGGCGATGTGGAGGTGGGTTGGATTGCATCCTTCGAGGACCCCGTCCTCATTGCTTTGGTCAATGAAGCGCAAGCAAATAATCGCAATTTGCAAGCGGCAGCAGCCAATGTAGACCGCTCCCGCGCCCTGGCGCAGCAAGCAGGCGCGGCCCTAACCCCCAATGTCAGTCTGGCAGCTGGCTCCAACGAAATCGGAAATATTGAAGGGGGTGGCTCCCGATCCGAATACAGTGCAGGGCTCCAGGTCAGTTGGGAATTAGACCTCTGGGGACGGATCCGGTCAGGCAAACAAGCAGCCGTCGCCAGCGCCGAGGCGGCAGAAGCAGATTATCTGTTCACGCAATACTCCGTGGCTGCGGGTGTGGCACGCGCTTATTTCGTTGCGATTGAAGCAGGCCTACAAGAGCAGGTGGCACAAGACACCGTCAATGCGCTAACCGAAACGGCTCGCATTGTTAATGTTCAGTATGAGAATGGCCTAGCCTCATCCCAAGACCTCGCTTTGACGCGGAGTGATCTAGCGACAGCGCAAGACACATTAACCGCAACCGCGGGCGCCAAACGCGATGCCGTGCGAGCGTTAGAAGTCCTTCTTGGACGCTATCCGGGGGCAGAACTTAAGCTAAGGACGTCATTACCCACCCCGCCCGCCGCCCCCCCAGCCGGCGTACCATCAGAGGTCTTGGAACGACGGCCTGATCTTATTGCCGCGGAGCGCAATGTCGCTGCAGCCTTCAATAGTCTGAACTCGGCGAAGGCAGCGCGCTTGCCCGCGGTCAGCTTGACAAGCACCCTTGGGGGCGCCTCCAGCTCGCTCTCTGACCTCTTAGATCCGACAAATGTCGCTTGGACAGCGGCAAGCAATCTCGTCGCCCCTCTTATTGACGGTGGCGCACGCCAAGCTCAAGTTGATGTATCGACAGCGGACCAAAAGGCTGCCGTTGCAGCTTACGCCCAGGCCGCACTTAGCGCCTTTAGCGAGGTCGAAACCAACCTGGATCAAGGCACCGTTCTGGACGCGCGCCTCAAATCACTTACCGAAGCCGCTAGCGAGGCCAATGAGGCCTATCGTATTGCCACACTCCGCTACAATGAAGGCGAAACCGATTTGATTGATGTACTGACGATTCAGCAGCGCGTTTTTTCGACACAAAGCAACCTCACATCAGTCCAGCGGTCACTCCTTCAACAGCGGGTTGATCTCAACCTCGCCCTCGGTGGCGATTGGCGCTAGCGAGCCCCGACAGCATCAGATAAAACGGCGTTCCTCCTTGAGTGTATCGCACCGAACCACTGGGCACACATTAACCGCTTAGGACCAGATACGAACAAAGTTCGGAGCAGACCCGCTAACCTCTCCATTGGGCGATTCGTGTAATAATGGCGTTAAGCCAGTCGTTGATCCCGACAAGGGCAACTCTATGACCCGCAAGACCACCCAGCACCAGGATGTTGAAGACGCAAGTTTGCAGTGGCTTGCCTTACAGCGGCATCCCACGTGCCCCAGCCATGAGGCCTTTCGCGTCGACGCCCATTTCAAAACAAAAGACGCAGGCGTTTTTGAGATCACCCATCGGATCATTTGGGTCGCGGATGAGATGGGCGATGCGTCCCCTGCCCCCCTTCACTTGCCGCCCCCAAGCCCAAGTCGGCGAGAAGATGATCTGTGGCGCACGACATGCTTAGAGGCCTTCTTCAAACCCAATACGACCGGTGTCATCGACGATGCGGCCTACTGGGAAATCAATATCTCTCCCTCAACAGCATGGGCGAGTTATTTTTTCTCCGACTACCGCACCGGCGGCTATCCCTCGACGGACCTCGTGGTGACAGATGTATCGGTCCAGCATAAGCATGGCATGCTCGTAACGAACGCACACATTGAGACCCGGACAGCGGAGGCGCAGTCAGCACTCAGGACAGCCATAGTCGGTCTTTCCGCTGTTCTTGAGACGTCCGATCGTAGCCTATCCTACTGGGCATTAGCCCACGGATCGGCCAAGCCTGACTTTCACCATCAAGACAGTTTTACTCTTCACACATAGGGATACGCATGACTCAATTTGGTATTGATCGCCTGTTGGCTGACCCTGCGCTTCGGCACCCTCTTAGAGGCAAACGCATTGCGCTTCTCGCACATCCCGCCTCCGTCACCCCTCAGCTGGAACACTCTTTGGACGCCCTAGCTGCCCTTGAGGATATCAACCTCACCAGCGCCTTCGGGCCCCAGCACGGGCTAAAAGGTGATAAGCAGGACAATATGGTGGAGACAGAAGATTTCATTGATCCTCTCCACAATATCCCTGTCTTTAGTCTTTACGGAGACGTCCGTCGACCGACTGACGACATGATGGATAGTTTCGATATCCTCCTGGTGGATTTGCAGGATCTCGGGTGCCGAATCTACACATTCATCACGACGCTTCTCTATGTGCTGGAGGCCGCGGCGGCGCACGGCAAGCAGGTCTGGGTGCTCGACCGCCCCAACCCTGCCGGTCGACCCGTTGAAGGTCTTACCCTTCAGCACGGGTGGGAGAGCTTTGTCGGTGCCGGACCAATGCCCATGCGCCACGGCCTGACATTGGGCGAAATGGGTCGCTGGTTCATCAAGCACTTCAATCTCGACGTCGATTATCGGGTCATTGAGATGGACGGGTGGCAGCCCCATGATGCGCCGGGCTTTGGCTGGCCGTTGGAGACGCGGGCTTGGGTCAACCCGAGCCCTAACGCACCGACCCTCGGAATGGCCCGTGCCTATGCGGGCACGGTGCTTCTCGAAGGGGCCACCCTTTCCGAAGGGCGCGGTTCAACGCGACCATTGGAGGTGTTGGGCGCACCCGACATTAACGCCCGCATGGTCCTTGAGGAGATGGAGACCTTGGCCCCCTCTTGGCTCGACGGTTGTATCCTACGCGAATGCTGGTTTGAGCCGACGTTCCAGAAACATGTGGGTGAGCTTTGCCACGGCTTTCATATTCACACGGATATTTCGACCTACAGGCATCAGGCGTTCAAACCTTGGCGTCTTATTGCTTTGAGTTTCAAAGCCATCAGGCGGCTCTATCCTGGTTATGAAATCTGGCGAGATTTTCCGTATGAGTATGAATTAGGGAAATTACCGATCGATGTGATCAATGGGGGAACGGCCCTACGCGAATGGGTCGACGACCCAGAGGCCACCCCACAAGATTTTGATGCCCTAACCGTTCCCGACGAAGCCGCCTGGGAAAGTGCGCGCGAAGACGTCCTTCTCTATCGGTAGAACGACACCCCGACCACGGCGCTTGCGTGAAATGGAGTACGGGCTTGAGAATCACCCCGCTCTAATACAATGTACACACGCCAGTTTGCGGCGGACACTCATTAGGGACACAGATGGTAGAGACTCATACTCGGACCCGCGGGGAACGTCATATTGGCTTGCTGGGGCTCTCCCTCATCCACGCGTTCGCGATGGTGACGTTGCTCACATTTGCGCCTTCCCAAGCGGCGGCTGAGAATCAAACGAGCGCTCTTCTCGAACAATTGACATGGCGCAACGTTGGGCCGGATCGGGGCGGCCGTTCAATCGCCGCTGCGGGAAGCTCCCAGCGCCCGAATGAAGCCTTCTTTGGCGCAACCGGCGGGGGGTTATGGAAAACCCAAGACGCTGGCCACACTTGGCGACCAGTGACCGATGGCGAAATTGGCAGCTCATCGGTGGGTGCCATCGCCGTTGCCCCGTCAAACCCGGATATCGTTTACCTTGGAATGGGCGAAGGCCAGCTCAGAAATAATGTTATGCAGGGTGATGGCGTTTACCGCTCCGACGATGGCGGTGAAAGCTGGCGGCATATTGGGCTTAAAAATACGCGCACCATCACCACAATCCGTGTGCATCCCGATGACCCAAACACCGTTTATGTCGCCGCCCTCGGCGATCCATACCAACCCTCAAGGGCCCGCGGCATCTACCGCTCCCGCGATGGGGGCGAAACCTGGAAGAAAGTTCTTTATACGTCAGCTGAAGCGGGTGCCATCGATCTGTCCATGGATCCCTCAAACCCTGACCGGATGTTCGCAACCCTTTGGCAGGTGTATCGCAAGCCTTGGAAGCTTTGGAGTGGCGGTCCCAACTCCGGCCTATTTGAGTCCCTTGACGGCGGAGAGACCTGGGCTGAAATCACCGACAGGCCGGGCCTCCCTGCCCGCCCCTTAGGCAAGATGACCGTTGCCATTTCACCCGCTGATCCCGATAGGGTATATGCGAATATTGAAGCCAAAGAGGGAGGCCTCTACCGCTCTGATGATGGGGGTCAAACCTGGCAATATGTAAATGGCGCCCGGAAACTGTGGCAGCGCTCATTCTACTTTATGCAAGTACGTCCTGACCCGGTAGACCGGGATAAAGTCTATGTACTGAGTTTTCAACTCGAACGCTCAACCAATGGCGGAGAGTCCTTTACCGCAATCCCAACACAGCATGTGGACATTCACGACCTATGGATTGATCCCGAAAACCCGGACCGCATGGTGGTTGCGGACGATGGCGGTGGCAGTGTCACCCTGAACGGCGGCAAAACCTGGACCGAACAGGACTATCCCACCGCACAAATGTATAGGGTCACGACAACTAACGATTTCCCTTACCATATTTGCGGCTCCCAGCAGGATAACACAACCATATGTGTCTCTAGCCGGACCTTCTATCGCCCGCCTTTTTTCCAAGAACGATATAGTGGGTTCTATACCATCGGGGGCAGCGAGATGGGGTACGTCGCTGTTCACCCCGAAGAAGAAGGGGTCTTCTTTGTGGGGGCGACCAATTCCCTCGCCCGGTATGATCGGGAGACCAATCAACGGTCGGAGGTCACCCCCTACCCCTATTTTGTTATGGGGCAGGCATCAGAAACAATGGAAGATCGGTGGAATTGGACCTACCCCATCGTGTTTTCAGCGGCCGAGGGCAATCGCTTGTACGCTGGATCCCAGCGCCTGTGGCAAAGCGATGACCAAGGCCTGAACTGGAAGCCAATCAGCGAAGACTTAACCCGCGCTGATCCGGATACGTTGGGACCAACGGGTGGCCTGATTCTTCTCGATCAAGACGGCCCGGAGGTGTACGGTACCCTCTTTACCATTGCTCCCTCGCGCTTTGACGGAGACGTGATTTGGACCGGTTCCGATGATGGTCTGGTACACGTCACCCGCAATGGTGGCGCGTCTTGGGGTAATGTCACGCCCCGGAGTATTCCAAAGCATAGCCGTATCAGTTTCATTGATGCCTCGCACCACGACGCAGGGACGGCCTATGTTGCCGTCAAGCGCTATGAGATGGGTGATCGTCGTCCTTACCTCTACCGGATCACGGACTATGGCCGCCGCTGGGAACGTCTAGATCGGGACTTGCCCAAGGATGAGTTTGTCCACACCGTCAGAGAGGATCCTGAACAACCGGGCCTACTCTACATAGGGACAGAGCATGGGGTTTGGGTGTCATTCAATGATGGCCGGAGCTGGCAAGAGCTATCGCTTAACCTGCCCGACGTTCATGTTTCAGGCCTTGAGGTCAAAGGAAATGACCTGGTTGCCGCCACCCACGGACGGTCTTTCTACATATTAGAGGGCCTAGAGTTAGTGAGACAGCTGAGCGACGGCATGTCCAACACGAAACCTACCCTTCTTGGCGGCGGGCCCGCTATGCGCCGCCTCATGCCCGCCACCCTGTTCTTGACCACACCGCGTGACCTTGAGAAGGCGCGCCTCGATATTCTGAACGCTGATGAGGATATTATCCGTACCCTCTTTAAAGATAGGAGCCTTACCGCAGGCGCCCATCGGTTCAACTGGAATCTCCATCACCAAGGTGCCGAAGTATTCCCAGGGATGATATTAGAAAGTCCATCGCCCGCCACTGGCCCTCTCGCCGTCCCTGGGCGCTACACAGCGGCTCTGAAGACCGGGGACGAAACCTATAGCATGACCTTCGATGTTGCGCCGGACCCACGATTAGAGGGTATCGTCACGCAAGTGGATTTTGAGAATCAACTTACCCTGGCGTTGCGCGCTCGGAATGCGGCCAGCCGCGCCAATGAAATGGTGATCGAAATCCGTAAACTGAAAGCTGATTTGGCGGACTCGTGCGGCGCCGCCGGTCCTAAAAACTGCACGCAGACGATTACTGACCTATCAGAAATCGAAGCCGCCCTCTACCAAGTGAAAAATGAGAGCCCTAAGGACAAAATCGCGTACCCCATTCAGCTCAATGACCGACTAGCAGGTGTCTTATCCACATTCGTATCAAGCGATGGTCCACCAACAAAGGGACAAGAGACAGTCCTAGAACGCCTTGAAGCGGACTTAAACGTGCTGGACGAAAGGTTCGTACATATTAAGGGGACAGTCACGCCGTAATTTTTGCTTACCGATAGGTTGGCATCGCCTCTAGCGGGCCTTAACGGCCTAAAATCAAAAATCCTATCGTCCCAACGATGGCTATAAAGATGGTCTCGGTAACGAGTAAGATTATCGGCTTGTAACCAACCGAGGCAATTTGCCTCAAATTGGTCTTTAGGCCGACCGCCGCAATAGCGGTGAGTAAGGCCGCCCGGGAAACCGTTGTGATAGGTTCCATAAGACCGTCAGGTATCGCGCCCACACTATTCAGCGCCGCCAAAATGAGAAAAGCCAATATAAAAGGGGGTATGATGGGCGGATGCTTTACATCAGCAGTCGCTGCGTTCGCGCGGTGACGCATCATGAGCGCCACGACAATGACCGTAGGCGCCAGAAGGCTAACCCGGAGAAGCTTTACCAGTGTCGCCGTATCACCGGCGGGCTCCGAAATTGAGAACCCCGCCCCAACGACTTGCGCCACATCATGAATTGTCGCCCCAATAATCTTTCCTGCTAAAGTGTCGCCAATTTCGAATTGCTGCAGCAACACGGGATACAAGATCATTGCGACCGTTGATAACGCTGTCACTCCAGCAATCGTAACAAATAATTGATTCTCTGACTCCTTTGATTTCGGCAGAACAGATGAAATCGCTAACGCCGCCGATGCGCCGCAGATCGATACCGCACCGGCCGTGAGAATTGTAAAGTTTCTATCAAGCCCGAGTATACGACCGGCAATAACGCCAAGAGCCATAGTAGTAATAAGCGCAATGATAAGAACACTAAGGGTTTGCCACCCGAGTTCGATAGCTACATCAGCACTAATTCGTACACCTAATAAAACAATACCAATTTTCAGAACAGGCGTTGCAGAAAAATCAATCCCCGGACGGACTTTTGGATCAGTTTCATATACAAAACTAATCACCATGCCGAACAACAATGCCATTAACATCGCCGGCGCTTGACTATGTTCCGCAACAAACTGTGCAGACATAGCAACTAGGGCGGCCAAGGCGCACCCTGGAACAAATCGACTTAGGAAAAGCTGGATGCGCCCCAAACGCTCCTGGGCGCCATCAATCATACCGCGTTCTCGGTTTCTCGCATCGAGATAACTCGGCCGGTTCGGGCGGCTTCTTGGGCTAGTAGTCCCATTTGAACTGCCCTCCTCCCATCATCCAAATTGACCTCCGGCGTCCCACCCGTTTGGATCATCTTTAAAAACTTCTGATGCTGATAGAATGTTGAGCCATGGTGGTCGCCAGCATCAACGAGCATTTCATCGAGTTCGACAATTTTGGTTTGTGGCCTTTTTGGGGACCGGGGATAGATAGAGAGCTCCGGTTGCGGAGATGTCCCGAGTTCCTCAGGCCAAAACCGCTGTGGCCCCGGAATCCGGCAAGCGATTTTACCATCTGGACCGATGGCGTGAATCTCTTCGTTCCACTTTGAACCGTCCACGAACATGGCAAGCTCAAGCATTGCCTTCGCGCCATTTTCAAAGTCGAAAATGACATACCCCCCATCCCAAATGTCAGGTGTCTTCCCATCGTAGGTTTCATCCAGATGGTTTGTGAACTGAGAAGCACTTGCCGTGACCGTAACAGGTTCACTTTTTAAAATGAGGCGCATCAAATCGAAGAAATGACAGCACTTTTCGACAAAAGTGCCCCCGGTCTGATGATTGAAGCGATTCCAATCGCCAACCTTTTGTAGGAATGGAAAGCGATGTTCCTGCAAGGTGAGCATTTTTATCCCACCGGTCACCGCTTCAGCTTGCTCGATAAGAGCCGCAATGGGGGGCATATATCGATACTCCATCGCCACCCAGACCGGCCCGCCATACTCATTTTGCAGTTTAGCGACGCGTGCCGCATCTTCTGGCTGAGTAAAAAGCGGTTTCTCGCAGAGAATCGGAACCGTTTTTCTCGTAGCGATTTGCTCAAGCTGGTGAACATGAAGGTGATTAGGACTTGCAATGACCAATGCATCGAAGTCGCCCTGAACCAAAAGGTCGTCAAGAGACAAGTAAGACTGGGCAGTTGGCGCATGGTCGCACGCGAGTTTGAGCTGAGGCTCGTACGGGTCGTAAAGCGCTGTGACATCTGCCCCATCAAGCAATGCAATATTGCGCAGATGTTCAATCCCCATCATCCCGCAGCCGACAACACCATATTTAACTGTCATCATGCTTGCCTTTTTCCAAGTCTATTCGTGTAGCGACAGATTTCGTGATTAAACCAGTTTCTGGAATATTCGACGGCACCCCCCGAAGGGTCGTAACTTAGACGCGCAACGAAACCGCACGGAGAACCAGACGGCAACCCCAGGACGTCTGGAGACCAATCGGGTACTGTAGAAACGCCAACGGTATCGGTCACCGATGCGATGACGACTTTGAGTTTCTCCTTATAGTAATAGTAAAGCGAGTCCCGCAGCTCATCCTGCATAATCCAATCGACAAACCGCCCGTCGAGCCAAATTTCCTCGACCTCAACGGGGATGCCATCAAGGTAACGAAGGCGACGGATCCGATGGGCAAGCGACCCGCGACCGATCTCTGGGATAGACGGTTCCTTCTTCAGCCGTTGAACCTCCAAAATCTCAGCTGTCGGAAATCCCCCCCCTTTGACGAGCTCGAGGCGGAAAAACTCATACACGCTCTGAACTTCGCTCATGGCTTGAACATAATTGCCCGACCCCTGCACCCGTCGCAGCAATCCGCGCTCCTCTAAGATCGCCAACGCCCGGCGAAGCGTGCCCACCGCAACCCCTAAGTTCTCTGCCATTTTTCGCTCAGTCGGCAGCCGGGATCCGTCGGGATAAAGCCCAGCAGCGATCTCCCGGATGAGCAATTCACTCACCTGAATCGTCTTCGGCAACGCCCGTGTTTTCTCGCTTCCCAACGTTTCAATCCCGGAATTGATACAATATTGATACAATCTACTTGGCTCATATAGCAAGGTGTGAAATGAAATAAATTCAAAAACGAGCACGGAGATGTGGATGCCAGTTGTCCCTGTTAAAATGGAAGACACTGACGCTGTTGAAGTGTCTTGGTTCTCGGCGCTCTGCTCAGACGATTATGAATTTCTGGGGGTTCCCGACGGTACATTGCGGTCCAGTTGGGATCATTGCAGAGACATTCTTCAGGAGGCGGAAGCCCAGGGGTTTAGAAACATCCTTTGCCCCTCATCATATCAGGTTGGTCAAGATACGTTGTCGTTTGTCGCTGGCTGTGCACCCATCACCAAATCGATAAACATGCTAGCCGCCATTCGTTGCGGCGAAATGCAACCCATTATGCTCGCCCGAACCGTTGCAACCCTCGACCATATGCTGAAAGGGCGCCTCACACTCAATGTGATCAGTTCGGACTTTCCCGGTGAAGTGGCCGACAGCGATTATCGCTACCAACGCTCTCACGAAGTGGTTGAGATCCTGAAACAAGCGTGGACACAAGACGAATTCAATTATGCTGGCGAGATTTATAATTTTTCCGGCCTGACGACAGATCCGGCAAAGCCTTATCAGGTCGGCGGGCCCCTTCTCTATTTCGGCGGTTATTCACCGGCGGCCTTAGAGCTTTGCGGGCGCCACTGTGACGTCTATCTCATGTGGCCAGAACCCAAAGATCAGCTCAAAGAACGCATGAAGGCCGTGCATGCCGTTGCCGAAAAATATGACCGCGTCATCGATTACGGGTTACGCGTGCATGTTATTGTCCGCGATACCGAAGCCGAAGCGCGCGACTATGCCGATCACCTTGTATCAAAGCTCGACGACGAATACGGACAACTCATCCGTGACCGGGCCCACGATAGCATTAGCCTTGGTGTCGCCCACCAGGCGCGTGCCCGGGAACTGGCGGATAAGTTCGGGTATGTGGAAGATAATCTATGGACAGGGGTTGGACGCGCTCGATCCGGGTGCGGGGCTGCATTGGTCGGTTCAACGGATCAGGTCCTTTCAAAACTGGAAGAGTATAAGAAGATGGGCATCAGGGCCTTTATTTTATCCGGCTACCCGCACATTGACGAGTGTAAGTCATTTGGTGCGCGCGTGATGCCGCACCTTAAGACCTGTTCATTGCCCGAAGTTTATGGACGCGTCCCCGCCAGTATGCCGGAGACCCCCCTCGGAATGGGAGCGCGGCACTGATGGACCGTATCGACCTGACATCCAACCTCACTATTTCTAGGCTCGTCTACGGGATGTGGCGTCTTGGCGACGACGAAGACGCCTCCCCAGGCCATGTGCAGGCCAAGATCGAAACATGTCTCGAACAGGGCATGACAACCCTGGATCAAGCGGACATTTATGGCGACTATGGCGCTGAGGAGATCCTGGGCAATTGCCTCAAATCAGCGCCCCACCTACGCGACAAGGTCGAGATCGTTACCAAATGCGGAATCGTTGCACCGGTTGGCCGTTATGACTCCGCTCGCGTTAAATACTATGACACTACCCGTACCCACCTTGAGGCGTCGGTTGATCAATCGCTCAAGCTAATGCGTATAGATCATATTGATTTGCTGCTTATCCATCGCCCAGACCCAATGATGGATCATGTTGAGACCGGCGCGACACTCGATGGGTTAATCGATAGCGGTAAAGTCAGATCAGTGGGCGTTTCGAACTTTCGCCCCTGGGACTGGCGGCTTCTTCAGTCAGCAATGGATAACCATCTTGCAACGAACCAAATTGAATTGAGTGTGGTTACGCACGAAGCCTTCACCAATGGTGATGTAGCGTTTCTGCAGGAAAATGGTGTGCCGCCCATGGCGTGGTCTCCCCTCGCGGGCGGGGCTCTTTTCGGGGGTGATCATGAACCGCTTAAGTCGAAGCTTTCAACGATTGCGTCTGAACAAAATGTCGACATTGCCGCCGTTGCCGTCGCCTGGCTTCTAACGCACCCGGCAAAAATCATCCCTATCTTGGGGACAAATAACCTGGAGCGCATTTCCAGCATGTCTGACGCCACGAAAGTAGAGATGGACCGGCAAACCTGGTTCGACATTTATTCCACTGCGTTGGGACGGGAGGTCGCGTGATGGGAGACGTAATTGATATGCGGTCTTTTAAGCCAAGTGATAATCTGAAAAACTACCGCAATGCGCTTGGTCGTTTTGCCACCGGCATCGCTGTTGTGACAGCCATTGGCCCGGAGGACGGCCCCACCGCCATTACCATCAACAGTTTTGCCAGCGTGTCTTTAAATCCGGCGCTCATTCTATGGAGCCCTGATAAGAACTCGCGGCGTCATGACACCTTCGTCAATGCAGAGCATTTTGTCGTTCATGTGCTCGCGGCCGAACAGCGCTATATTTGCGACGGTTTCGTTAAGTCGGCATACGCGTTTGATGATGTTCCGCACCTCTACAATGAATATGGAGTGCCGGTCATCGAGGATTGCTTAGCTGTTTTCCAGTGTCGGCAATACGCGACCCACGACGCAGGTGACCACACTATTGTTTTGGGGGAAGTTCATCGTGCCAGCCATCGGCCTGGTGAAGCTTTGGTCTTTGCAAATGGAGCGTTTCGGGAGATACCTGTGACACAACAAGCATGAAGCCATAAGAAGACGACACCTTACAAATACAAAGCTTATAAGAGGTGTATACGGAGGAGGCCAGATGACCACTGCTCAGATTATACTCGCCCTATCAACATGCGTGATGTTTATGGGGCTAGTTGCCTGGTGGTCATATCTGCAAACCCGAGGAGAAACACAGACCAAAGACGGTTACTTTCTTGCCGGTCGCAATCTCGGCGGCATTTTTATCGCCGGTTCATTGCTTCTCACGAACCTCTCCGCTGAACAGCTTATTGGCCTTAACGGTTCGGCATATGGCTTCAACATGTCGAGTATGGCCTGGGAAGTGACCGCCGCGGCCGCAACCATCGCCATGGCCCTGATTTTTTTGCCTCGCTATTTAAAAAGCGCCTTTACGACGCTGCCTGAGTTTCTGGAAAGCCGGTTTGACCGGGACGTGCAACGTTTATCGGTTGTTCTTTTCATGCTCGGCTACGGCCTGGTGACGATCCCGTCGGTTTTGTATTCCGGCTCGATTGCGGTCATCCGACTTTTTGACATTCCAGAACTTTTTAATGTGTCTCACTTTCACGCCTTGGTCGGAACAGTTTTGACGATTGGGTTTATTGGGTCGATTTACGCCGTATTCGGTGGGCTAAAGGCAGTAGCCGTTTCTGATACCCTAAATGGGATCGGTTTGTTGATTGTCGGGATTACAGCGCCGACGCTTGGGCTTATCGCACTGGGCGGGGGGAGCTTTCTTGAAGGCGTGAATATGATTGTCGAGAACAATCCGGAGAAACTTAACGCCATCGGTAGCGCAGACGACCCCATACCATTCGGCACCATCTTCACCGGCATGATCTTCGCGAATTTGTTCTATTGGTGCACTAATCAGAATGTCATCCAAAGGACGCTGGCAGCCAGAAGTCAGGCGGAAGGTCAAAAAGGCGTCCTGCTCG
>CALFRH010000418.1 GCA_937919225.1 uncultured Parvularcula sp. | reverse complement strand
AACGGCACTCCCTATGGATTGGTCGGCGGCGTCGTTACCAGCAACCTTGATCGTGCCACCTGCGCCGCCCGTTCCTTGCGCGCGGGGCAGGTTTTCGTAAACGAATGGTACGCAGGCGGGGTCGAAACGCCGTTTGGTGGTTACGGTAAATCGGGCTATGGGCGCGAGAAGGGTCGCGAAGCCCTCTGGAACTATGTGCAGACGAAAAACGTCGCCATCAAACTAAAAGGCTAAGACATGAGTGCATTCGATGAAGACCTGTTCCTGAAAGGACTGGAGCAACGCAAAGCCACGCTAGGCGCTGAGTACGTTGAAAAGAACCTTGCCGCCGCCGATGAATTCACCCGCCCCATTCAAGAAGCAATGACGGCATGGTGCTGGGGCTTTGGCTGGGTCGACGATGTGATCGACGCCAAGACACGCTCAATGATGAACCTGTCGATGATCGGGGCATTGGGGAAAATGGCGGAATGGGAAACGCATTGCCGAGGAGCTATAAACAACGGTGTCTCCCAAGACGAAATCCGCGCAATTATCCACGTCATCGGCATCTATTGCGGCGTGCCACAGGCATTAGAGTGCTTTCGCGTTGCGCGGAGGGTGCTCGAAGAGACCTGAGATTAAGACATCGTATCAATTTTGTTTCTCCAAATCGCAAACACTGTGACCTGCCTGAATGGCTGCATTTCCCACTGCATAGCGGCATCTCTTTCTCGCTTCGGCAGCAATCATTGTGCTGCGAGCGCGCGCAGCAGGAAAACCGAATTCACAGTTTGGGCTCTCTCGTTGAATTCGCCGCGCACGGTTCGAACGGCAGCCCACACCGCTTCGGAACCTTTGGGCCAAAAATGCTTGACGTTTGGGCCAGATTTGCATGACGCGGCCCATTGATCGGACTTGGAAATCTAATCCAACAGAGTCAAAGGTTCGTGACGTTCCACACATGGACTGTCAACGGATCGGAGCTGGGGGGTGGCGCGGCCCGCAGGCGCAGCCGAGGACACGGCCCCCAGCGGAGACGACGCGCCACGCGCGGCGCTTGTCTGTTGACCGGCCAGGGCAGGTCTGTTGGGCGGACAAACAAACGGAAAAATCGTCAGCGCCCCTAGAGCTAAGCGGCGGGGGCGATGTCCGCTGACACCTCGATCTGCGCACCCTGCGCGGATCTCATCTGATCAATGCAAAAGCCGACGCGCAGCGGAGGGAACGATCGTCACCCGCAAGGGCGAAGACACGCTGCCCTGGGCGACCATTTGGCCGCGATGGAACCTGGCTCGGCCGAGACGGGTTCCATCGCTTTCCGGCCGCAGGGAGAACAGGGCAGGGGGGCTTCGGGCGAAAGCCGGTCCGCCGGCTGAAGCCTAGAGCGCGGTCCCGCGCAATCGCGCGGGATTTGCCAACATCAATGTGGCTGTGTTTGCGCCGTGGCGTATTTCGGCGAAAGGGTAACCCCTATCGCGCCAAGCACTTTAAGGACGGTACCGAGTTCGGGATTTCCCTTCTCGCTGAGCGCGCGATAGAGACTTTCGCGCGATAGACCTGTTTCGGACGCGATCTTGCTCATGCCTTGCGCTCGCGCGACGTTGCCAAGTGCGACAGCGATAAGCACACTGTCACCGCTCTCAAAAGCTTCTTCAAGGTATGCTTGGATGACCTCGGGTGTGTCGAGATAATCAGCGGTATCATAAGGCGTTGTTTTGGTAGCCATCGTCTTAGTCCTCCAAGTGTTTCGCCAAGTCTTTGGCATGTTTGATGTCGCGGGTCTGGGTCTTTTTGTTCCCACCACAAAGCAGGATCACAAGCACGTCCCCGCGCGAGATGAAGTAGACCCGATAGCCCTTACCTTCATGGATACGCATCTCGCTGACGCCTTCTCCTACTGGCTCAACATCGCCCGGATTGCCAAGGCTCAGCCTATCGATGCGAAGGGCAATCTTAGCCTTTGCGCGCTTATCTTTCAGGCGCGAAAACCATCGATTGAAGTCATCTGTTTTACGTATTTCTATCATGAGAACTTGTAGCCTGAAAGCTACACGTATACAAGAGGAAGATGTCAGAACCGGGAATTTTCACCGGTTCCGACACGATGGCTTGTTATGTGTTCAGTTCCTTTAGTTTCCGCTCAACCTGCTGGCCAGCGAAGCGCGCCGCATTGGTCAACTGGCGTTGCCATGCTCCGTGGGTCGGTGCCCACTTGAAAGCATAGCTTTTTAGGATCGCGCGGACCTCTGGGTCGGGCTTCCCGTCGAAGATAAATTGCAGGCGGTTTTCCTTGGTGTTCTCAACCAGCTTGCAGCCGTCGAAAATCTCCCGTTCGGTCGTCTCGACCTCTGCCGCGCGTTCAAGCTGCGCGATCCGCTTCTCTGTGGCCTTGATCCGGGCGTTAAGGTTGGTCAGTTCGAAGCTCTCAAACGCGACGACGCGGCCATATTTTGGCTTGAGCATTTCGCGGGCAAGGGCTGCATTGTAGTGGGGTGCGACGGTCTCCAACTCGGCGGCATAGGCGGCAAACTGATCGCCCTCAGTCTCGTGTGTGACGCCCTTTCTGTGCCACTTCCGCACAACTCTGTTGGCCCCCTTCATATTTGTCTGTGATAGCTTCTGACACGCCAGCTTGTCGCGCAGCTTTTCGAGCGCATCCGGGTCATCGCTGCTGATACCGCCGGTTCCGACACCAGCGGCCCGGGTCCGCAATTCGTCCGCACGCTTCGACGCCTCAACGCCTCGTTCCATTGCAGCATGGGACCGCTCAAGCGCGCGACGGTGCCGCCCCTCGCTATGATGGCCAACAAGGATCGGTTGACCAAGTGGTATCCCGCTGCGTTCTTCCCGCAAGTCTGAGTCATCAAACGCGGCACTCGCCTTTGCGTCCTGCCGGTCGGCGGCGTTCAAAAGACGTTGCTTTCGGGCGGCCTGTTTTTCTTCGTAGCTGTTCATTCTGTCTTAGCTCCTTTGTGGTGATGCGGTGGGGGCTTGGTGCCTTCCTTCCGCCGATGGGCTGCGCCTCGGCCAATCTGATCTGCCCGGAAACGCATGTTTCCGGCGGAACAGAGTGGGAGAGGGCGAAGCCCGACCCACGGGCCTGACATGGGTGTTGAACGTCAGATGACTTTGACCTTTGCGTCATAAACTGACCTGATCCCTTCCCAGTCCCTCGTGGGTTGTTTCGTTTGATCCCGTTTCCCAACTGGAAAATCGGGGGCGATTTGGAGGTCAGACGGCGAAGCCGCCTGCTCCTGCAAATCTGCCACGTGGCGAACGCGGAGGGGGGCGAGACAGGACAAATCGACAAGGGTGGTGCGGCCCGCAGCGAAGCGAGGACACGGCCTTGTCTATTTGTCTTGTCCGAGGGGGGAGGCTGCGCCTCCACCCTGACGGCGAAGAGCGTTTGGCTTGTCCAAATCCCCTAAGACTGAGAAACGCTGTAACGTGGTGTTAGCCGCGTTTCGATTGGAAAACTGCTAAGCGTCTAAAGCTGTCGTTAGGGTACTATGCGGCGAAAGCGGGCGGAGAGCCCACAGGAGACCAACAGATTCTTCGCTGCGTGCGCTCGCAGCGCGGAT
>CALFRH010000417.1 GCA_937919225.1 uncultured Parvularcula sp. | reverse complement strand
CCGGCCAGAATGATTAGGTTATCGTCGCGTTCGACGACACAAGCTTTGGCGGCGCCCTGAAATGGGAGCCATCGCGAGGCGGGGCCTTGTTTCCGCACCTTTATTCCGACCTCGATCCAGCGTCTGCAGTTTGGGTCAGGGATCTTCCCCTCGGCGATGATGGGGCGCACGTGTTTCCGGAGCTGGCGGTATGAACGGGACTGTCTTTGAGACTGTGGTCCAAAAAGGCCTTCAGTTGCTGGACGCGGAAGTAGCCCACCGCGTGACAATTTTGGGCCTGAAATCTGGCTTGTTTCCCTCGCGAAAAAGTCCGGTGGATGCCCGGCTCGCCGTCAACCTGTGGGATCTGGCTTTCCAGAACCCTCTTGGTATGGCTGCCGGGTTTGACAAGAACGGTGAAGTGCCGGATGCACTCCTGAAACTCGGGTTCGGGTACACGGAAGCAGGTTCGGTTACGCCGCGCGCTCAACCGGGCAACCCAAAACCGCGCGTGTTCCGTTTGCCGAACGATCTCGGGGTCATCAACCGGTATGGCTTCAACAACGAAGGGCACGGTGCTCTGCGTGAACGCCTAGAAGCTCGGAACGGCTCTCAAGGCGTGGTCGGCATCAATGTCGGTGCAAACAAGGATTCTGAAGACCGGACCGCGGATTACGTCGCCGGTATCCGCGAATTCGCGGAATTTGCCTCATACTTCGCGGTAAACATTTCTTCGCCGAATACGCCGGGTTTGCGGGATTTGCAGGCACGATCCGCGCTGGCAGACTTGTTAACCCGCGTGATGGCTGCGCGCGATGAGGCTACAGCGAAAATCGGCCGTCAGGTGCCGGTTCTTTTGAAGATTGCGCCGGACGTTGTCGAGGGCGATCTTAAGGACATCGTCGAAGAAGTTTTGGACAAAAGGGTAGATGGCCTGATTGTTTCCAACACCACGATTTCGCGGGAAGGCTTGAGTGGCGAGGGGCCTTTTCAAGAGACGGGTGGTCTTTCCGGTCGTCCATTGTTTCGAAGATCGACCATCATGCTGGCAAAGGCACGCAAGATTGCGGGACCGGATCTGCCCATTGTCGGCGTTGGCGGTATCGACAGCGCAGAAACTGCCTGGGAGAAAGTTGAGGCCGGTGCCGATCTGCTCCAGCTCTATTCGGCTCTTGTATTCAAAGGGCCGTCACTGATCGACGAAATCCTTAGAGGCCTTGCTTCCAAACTTGACGAAAAGGGATTGCCCTCATTGCGGGCAGCCCGCGATACCAGCGTTGATGACTGGGCATCCAAAGAGCTGTGAACGCTGCAACCGCTAGTGTGGTGAATTTGAAATTCGCCTCATCAAAGCGGTGCGTTCCCTAGAGAATTTCAAACTCGAAAACCACACTAGTTACATAAGCTTGCTAGTCATCCTTTTGAATCTGACGTTCGAACAGAGAAAGGTGCACAGTGAGACGAACTTCAGATTCGGGTGACTAGCCGAAGGTTTCAGCAGCGCGGCGCCGGCAAATCGCCAGGAGTGTCAGTCCGCGCAGTCCGAGAAACAGCGAAATCGCCAGCCAGAGACCGTGATTTCCCATGAGCGGAAAAAGAGCATAGTAGGCGGCGATATAGACAGCAAGCGATACCAGCATCATGTTGCGCATGGTTCCGGACCAGGTTGCGCCGATATAAACGCCATCCATCTGATAAGCGAGAACCCCGAGAAGCGGCGTGACGATCACCCAGGCCAAGTAAAGCCGAGACAGTGCCCGGACGCCTTCATTGGTGGTGAGAAGGTCAACGATCATGTGGCCGAACAGGGCAAAAACCACGGTTAGCAGCGCTGCCATGGCAAAGCTCCACAGCGCCGTCAGTTTCAGCGCCCGGTCAAAGGCTTTGCGTTTCCGAGCGCCAACGGCCCATCCAGCCAACTGTTCTGCAGCTGTTGCCAAACCGTCGAGAAAATAAGCCGCGATCATGATGAATTTTTGCAGGACGGCGTTGGCGGCAAGCACCGCGTCTCCTTGGTCGACAGAGAGGGCCATGAAGAAGGCGAATGCATAAAGCAGTGCAAAGGACCGGATCATGATGTCTCGATTCAGCGCCATCATCCGCAACTAGAGACGTTTGTCGAACACCACCTGCGGGCTCGGCCAAGCGCCTGGTCGCGGGCGCGCCAGGATTATGGTCAGGCCGAAAACAGTGGTCGCGACTTCACTGAGAACCGTTGCGAGCGCGGCACCTTCGACACTCCAACCCAGCCCCATGACGAACCAGATGCTGAGTGCAATGTTGAGGCAGTTCAAAAATAGCTGCAGCATCAGCCCGGTGCCGGCGCGTCCAAGGCCGATAAACCAGCCAAGGATCGCATAGTTGGCAAGAAGGAACGGCGCGCTGTAGATGCGAATATCGAAGTAGCGTGTCGTTGCCGCCTGAACGTCCTCACTTCCTCCAAGAAACCATTGCCCGACCATCAAAAGCGGGGTCTGGCATATGATCACCAGCGCACCACCGATCCCGGCAATCACCAAAGCCCGCAGGAGAGTAGCCCGGATTTCGGCCTCGTCGCGTGCACCAAGCGCTTGGGCCGTCAGGCCGGTGGTACCAGAGCGCAGAAAGTTGAAGGTGGTGAAGACGAGGTCGAATATGATGCCGCCGAGCGCGATGCCGCCAATCAGGGCAGCGTCTCCGAGCCGGCCGATAACAGCCATATCGACAACACCAAGAAGAGGCGTCGACAGATAGGCAAGCGTCATCGGCACCGCGATGGCAAGAACACCACGATGGGTTACGGTCAGGTCGGCTGTCGTGGTCGGGGTTTCGGTGGCAGTTGGGGAGGGCATGCAAACACTTTCAATTCAAGCCGCAGTCATCGCCTTGGAGTGGGGGGCGCGTCAAGGGCGCGCGAGTGCATGGTGGTCATGCGGCTTTTCGGACAACCGGTTTTGTCTATATTCGAACCAATGACATTTCCGATCGTGCATCACCCCGCCTATTGTGCCGACCTTCCTGCAAACCACCGGTTTCCGATGGACAAGTTCCGCGCTGTCGCCGAACTTATCCGGGTGGAAGGACTTCTCGGTGATGGCGGCTTTTATCGTCCTCGTCCCGCGCCATTCGAGTGGGTCGCACTCGCGCATGATCCGGTCTATGTCGATCAGGTTTTTAATGCGGATGTACCGGCAAAAATCGCCCGGGAAATAGGCTTTCCCTTGCGGGCTGACATTGCGTTGCGGGCCCGGTGTGCGACTGGGGGCTCGGTTTTGACCGGCTATCTGGCTTTGGAGCACGGCCTTGCCTGTAACACGGCGGGCGGCAGCCACCACGCCCGGCGGGCGAACGGTGCCGGCTTTTGTGTCTTCAATGACGTCGCAGTCGCCTTGAAAGTCCTGCAGGCTGATGGTGCAATCCGAAAGGCATTGGTGATAGATCTCGACGTGCATCAGGGTGACGGAACCGCGGATATCTTTTCAGGTGATCCGGATATCTTCACGTTTTCAATGCATTCGGCTAAAAACTATCCGGTTCGAAAGGTGCCGTCGCATCTTGACCTTGCCCTGCCGGATGCAATGGAAGATACCGCCTACCTGACGGCTC
>CALFRH010000416.1 GCA_937919225.1 uncultured Parvularcula sp. | reverse complement strand
GCTGATTTTTGAATTAACCGATGCTGGCAGGGCCGCGGGTCTCACACCCAGCGATATTGCGAGACAAGTTCGCCAGACCTTTTTCGGCGAAGAGGTCCAGCGAATCCAACGGGGACGAGAAGAAGTCCGCGTCTTCGTGCGCTACCCCGACGCGGCCCGGCAAACGCTGGACACGCTCAATCAAATGCGGATTCGCCTCAATGATGGCAGCAGCGTACCGCTCTACACAGTGGCGCAAACAACGGAGAGTCGTGCCTATTCCTCAATCAACCGGATTGATGGGCGCCGCGTCGTTACCGTCCACGCAGATGTCGATGAAGATATAAGTACCCCAACCGTCGCGAATGAGCAGATCACGGCGGAAATTCTAACTCGCCTAGTGCAGACGTATCCTGGCCTCAAATGGACACAGGCTGGCGCAAGCCGCGATCAAAACGAGGAATTGGGCGCGCTAGGCCAGGCCTTTTTGATCGTTATGTTGGTCATTTTCGCCTTGGTGGCGACACAGCTGCGGTCCTACCTTCAACCCTTGGCAATTATTGTCGCCATCCCCCTCGGGGTCGCGGGTGCGATCCTCGGACATTTTGTGCTGGGCTATGCACTTTCCTTCGTATCCATCTTTGGGATTGTGGCGTTGGCCGGTGTGGCTGTGAACGCTTCTGTCGTTTTGGTCGACTTGTACAATAAATATCGTTTGGAAGGCCTGGACGAGGTTACTGCAGCCGCTAATGCATCGGCGCGCCGATTCCGCCCGATCCTACTCACGACTTTAACGACGGCGCTCGGGCTTGGGCCGTTGCTGTTGGAGACTAGCCCGCAAGCCCAGTTCTTGATTCCGATGGGCGGCAGCTTGGGATTCGGAATTGTGATATCGGGATTTATGGTTCTGTTCGTGACGCCTGCCGTTACGCTGATCATTGAGGACTTGCGAACCTTGCCGGAGCGCTTGAGCAATCGCCTTAGTCCTGGTGAGGAACTGGGAGGACCGGCCGAATGAATGAAGTGATCGAGGTCGAACAGACCGCAGAGCCAAAAAGCAAACGCGAACAACAAAAAGAAGCCAAACGCACCGCCCTTATTGAAGCTGCATTGCGTGTGTTCTCGCGGGTTGGCTTCGCAGCGGCCAAAATGGATGATGTGGCCGATGAGGCGGGCGTCTCGAAAGGGACGGTTTATCTCTATTTCGAGTCCAAAGAGCAGCTCTTCGAGGAAGTGGTCAAAGTGACAATGGTTCCGCTTTTGGATGAAGGCGTCGCGAGTTTGGTGGAGCCGGATAAATCCGCCACCGACCGCCTCAAGCAGCACCTGAAGTTCTTTTATAGCAAGATTTTGGACAGCGACCGGCGCAATATCATGCGGCTGATCATGGCGGAAGGGCCAAATTTTCCCCACCTCGCTGAGTTTTATCATGCGAACGTGCTCTCCCGCGGACAGGCGCTTATCCAGGCCATTATCGAAGACGGTGTGGCTCGCGGCGAGTTTCGCGCGATGCCGAAGCATGGGCTCATGCAAAACGTTGTCGCCGGAGCTATCGTCGCTGGCACGTGGAAACTGGTGTTCGACCAATTTCAACCGCTGGATCTCGACGCCTATTTCGAAACTCATATCGATCTCATTCTGAACGGCTTGAAAGCCTAAAGCGCGATCAAGATTGACAATAACCAACGGACCGACGAGCCCCCGATCTCAGGATTGACTGGAGAATCAGATTGAGCGAAGTCATTTGCGTTGCGCCCACTGGCTGTATGCTTGGCGAAGGCCCGCTCTGGAGCCCAAGTGAAGGCTTTCTTTGGTGGGTCGATATCAAGCGCGCGAAACTCCACCGTCATAATCCAAAGACCGGTAATACGCGCCGTTATGATCTGCCGATCCATGCCAGTGCGCTCGCGCTGTCAGATGGCGGTTTGATCATGGTCGGTGACCGAGAGGTTGGCCGATATGACACCGCGACGGAGCACTATGAAAAAGTCACGGACATCAATGAACCAGAGGGATTTCGAACCAATGATGCGGGGATTGCGCCTGACGGAAGCCTTTGGTTCGGCACGATGGATGACGACGAGACGTTGCCAGAAGGCCAGTATTACCGCTTAGACGCCGATATGATGGTCGACCGCATCGGGCTGCCGGAAGTGCTGGTCACAAATACGATGAAATTCTCGCCCGACGGGGCAACGTTCTACACGTGCGATAGCGCCGAGCAGATGATCTTAGCCTTTGACTATGCGCCCGATAGCGGTGCGCTCTCCAATCGGCGGGTGTTTGCCTCAACTTTGGAGGCGGGATGCTATCCGGACGGCTCTGCGATTGATCAAGAGGGCTATCTCTGGAACGCGCAATGGGCGGGCTCGCGGATCGTGCGCTATGCGCCAGATGGCAGTATCGACCGTATCGTCTCTTTGCCCGTCTCCCGACCGAGCAGCTGCGCCTTTGGCGGGCCAGATCTGACCACGCTTTACATCACAAGCGCGCGCGTCGGGCTCAGCGATGCGGCGCTCGACCGCCAGCCCATGGCAGGTAGTCTGTTTGCATTGGATGTTCCAGTACCCGGCGTTCCCGTGCCGGAATTTGGCAAATCATAGCGCTGCAAAGCTTGCCAAATCCAGTCATTGCACCCAAGTGACTTCACAAGCGCGCGAATGCGCATTATGGACGCGGTTTACCCTAAAAGTCAGGACCTTAAGACAATGGCCGACACGGACAAAAAGAAGAGCGTTGGGCCAATTACCTTCGCCCGTCAGGTGGAAGCCGAGGGACGCAAAGTCACTTGGACCTCTACGCCTGAAACCATTCAAGCCACGATCATGGTCGTCGTCATGTCGATCATCGTTGCACTGTTCCTGTTCCTGTCTGATCAGTTCATATCAATGGTGATCCGTTGGATTACCGGTCTCGGCAGCTAGACCACTTATTTAAGGAGCGCTTCGCCCATGGCTGAGGCTAAATGGTATATCGTCCACGCTTACTCCAACTTCGAAAAGAAGGTGGCCCAGGCGATCCGTGATCAGGCTGCGATGAAAGGCCTGGATGAGATGATTGAAGACCTCGAGGTACCAACTGAAGAGGTGGTCGAGGTTGTTCGCGGGAAAAAGAAGACCATCGAGCGTCGCTACTTCCCAGGCTATGTCCTGATGAAAGCGAAACTGACCGATGACGTCTACCACTTGGTCAAGGACACCCCGAAAGTCACCGGCTTTTTGGGGGCGGATGGCGGGAAAAAGCCATTGCCGGTCCCACAGCGCGAAGTTGATCGCATTCTCGGCACCTCTGATGAGCCCATCGAGGAACGTCCGAAGCCAACGATTGTATACGAGATTGGCCAGGAAGTTCGCGTCAACGAAGGCGCTTTCCAAGGCTTCGAAGGGACCGTCGAAGAGTTCGATCCAGAGACCGGCCGCATGAAAGTGAACGTGTCCATCTTCGGTCGCGCCACGCCTGTGGATCTCGACTTCACCCAAGTCGACAAGATCGCTTAA
>CALFRH010000415.1 GCA_937919225.1 uncultured Parvularcula sp. | reverse complement strand
GCGGGGGCCAAGGTCACGCGGGGCGCTTGGCTTCGCCGCCGCAGGTGCCTTCGCAGCAGCGCCACCACCGGCAACATAAGCAAGCGCATCGCCCTTGGTGATCCGGCCGCCTTTGCCGGTCCCCGAGATTTGGGAAGCGTCGAGATTATTTTGTTCGATCACCCTGCGCGGCGCCGGGGAAATAGGTGCGGCACTAGGGGCAGACGCCGTTGGCGTCGGCGCAGCAGCAGGTTTCGGCGCGGCGGCGGCACCCGCCGTTGCGGCACCCGTCACCATGACGGCGAGCATAGACCCGACAGAGACGGTATCCCCCTCTTGCGCCAAAATCTCCGTAATGGTGCCCGAGGCAGGGGCAGAGACATCCACTGCCGCTTTGTCCGTCTCAAGAGAAACCACCGGGTCATCAACGGTGACGATATCCCCCACCTTGACCATCCATTCGCCAATGTCGGCCTCGGACACACTCTCACCCGAGGCGGGGACCACAATTTCTACCCGCTGTCCGGCTGTATCCGGCGCCGCCGCAGCGGTTGCGCCTGCGCCGTTGCCATTTGATTTGGGGGCAGCGACTGCGCCGCTTTCTTCAATCTGACCAAGCAGGGCGTCGAGTTCCACCGTATCGCCCTCTTGCGCGGCGATTGATTTCAAAACCCCCGCAGCGGGGGCCGAAACGGTCACCGCCACCTTATCGGTTTCAAGTTCAACAATGGTTTCATCAAGGGCGACGGCGTCCCCCTCTTTCTTCATCCATTGGCCAACGGTGGCCTCGGTCACACTCTCGCCTAAAGTCGGTACGCGAATATCGGTCATGGCGCTATTCATTCTCCGTGGTCAGCGCTTCATCGAGGAAGGCTTGTAATTCGATTTTATGTTGTTCGGCATGGCCCGTCGCCGAGGCCGCGGCCGCGTGGCGGCCGACATAGCGAGCCCGCCGGTACTTGGCGTCAATCTGGTTGAGGGTCCATTCAAGATAGGGTTCGATGAAACTCCACCCGCCCATATTGCGCGGCTCTTCCTGGCACCAAATCATTTCCGCCTGGTCGAACCGCTTCAGCTCTTTCATGAGTGATTTGTGAGGGAACGGATAGAATTGCTCAATCCGCATCAGATAGACATCAGAAATACCGCGACGTTCACGCTCTTCTAGAAGGTCATAATAAACCTTGCCTGAGCACATCACGACCCGCTTCATCATATTGTCGGGGACCAAGTCGATTGTGCTGCCAGGTTTGTACTCAGCGTCGTCCCAAAGGACACGGTGGAAGCTTGACCCGGGGCCCATTTCCTCAAGCGTTGACACGGCCCGCTTATGCCGCAGGAGTGACTTTGGCGTCATCAAAATAAGCGGTTTACGGAAGTCCCGCTTCATCTGCCGGCGAAGAATATGGAAATAATTCGCAGGCGTCGTACAATAGGCGACCTGAATGTTGTCCTGCGCACACCCCTGCAAATACCGCTCTAAGCGGGCAGATGAGTGTTCCGGCCCCTGCCCTTCATACCCGTGAGGCAGAAGGAGCGTGAGACCAGACATGCGCAGCCATTTACGCTCGCCTGAGGAAATGAACTGGTCAAAGATCACCTGGGCGCCATTCGCGAAGTCGCCAAACTGCGCCTCCCACAGGGTGAGGGTCGTCGGATCGGCTAGGGAGTAACCATACTCAAAACCCATCACCGCAAATTCTGATAAGTTTGAATCGATCACCTCGAACTGCGCCTGGTCATCTGATAGGTGCCGAAGGGGCGTGTACCGCTTTTCACTATTTTGATCGACGAACTGCGCATGCCGCTGACTAAACGTTCCGCGGACGGAGTCTTGGCCAGAGAGACGGACGCGATAGCCCTCACGCAGCAGCGTGCCGAATGCCAGCGCCTCACCGGTGGCCCAATCGATCCCCTCGCCCGTATCGATCATTGCCTTCTTGGACTTCAAGATTCGTCCAAGGGTACGATGCACCGTCACATCTTCGGGGACGTGGGTGAGTTTACCGCCCACATCCTTCAGCCGAGCAACATCCACCGCGGTATCCCCGCGACGATCATCGTCCAAGGGCGGAGTAAAGCCCGACCATTTTCCGTCAAGCCAATCGGCCTTCTCCGGCTCATACGGCTTGCCCTTTTCAAATTCCTCGTCGAGGAACTGGCGGAACTTTGCTTTTTCCGCCTCAACCCATTCCCGCGTGACAAGGCCGTCCTTGATGAGACGCTCCGAGTACACATCGCAAGCCGTCGCGTGGTTCGCGATCTTCTTATACATGATGGGCTGGGTGAAGGCGGGTTCGTCCCCTTCATTGTGGCCATAACGGCGATAGCACCACATGTCGATCACCACATCATGGCCGAATTCCATCCGGAACTCAGTGGCCACCTTCGCCGCAAAAACCACCGCCTCAGGATCATCACCGTTCACGTGGAAGATCGGCGCCTCCACCATCTTAGCCACATCAGACGGGTACGGAGAACTACGGGAGAAGTGGGGGCTCGTCGTAAAGCCAATCTGGTTATTGACGATAAAGTGGATCGTCCCGCCGGTGCGATATCCGCGCAGGCCCGTAAAGCCAAAACATTCCGCCACGATCCCCTGCCCCGCAAAGGCAGCATCGCCATGGAGGAGAAGCGGCAACACCTGGGTGCGTGCGACTGAGACGCGTTCGGAAGGGTTCATGTCCTGTTTTGCGCGACACTTCCCAAGGACCACAGGGTCCACCGCCTCAAGGTGCGATGGGTTCGCCGCCAAGGACAGGTGCACTTTGTTGTCGTCGAAAACACGATCAGAGGAGGCGCCAAGGTGATATTTCACATCGCCCGATCCGCCGACATCGGAGGGAATGGCCGCGCCGCCTTGGAACTCATGGAAGATTTGGTGATAGGGCTTGCCCATCACCGCGGCCAGCACATTCAGCCGCCCGCGGTGGGGCATGCCGACATTAATCTCATCAACACCGAGGGCACCGCCCCGTTTAATGATCTGCTCAAGGGCGGGAACCATCGCCTCCCCCCCATCAAGGCCGAAACGCTTCGTACCGGTATATTTAACGTGGAGAAAGTTCTCGAACCCTTCCGCCTCAATCAGCTTAAGGAGGATTGCCTTCCGACCCTCGTCAGTAAACTTGATCTCCATATCCATGCCTTCGATCCGGCGCTGGATCCAGTCCTTTTGCATGGGATCGGTGATATGAAGGAACTCTACCCCAAAGGTGCCGCAATAGGTCCGCTTCAGGATATCCATGATCGTGTGCAGGTTTGCCGTCTCAAGCCCCAGCACGTAATCGATGAAAATCTCGCGTTCCCAATCTCCCTCCTCAAACCCGTAAAAGGCGGGTTCAAGTTCAGGATGAGGTTCGTCCGCCCGCATTTCGAGGGGGTCGAGATCCGCAATCATGTGGCCTCGGATGCGATAGGCCCGGATCAGCATTAGCGCCTTTATTGAGTCGCGCACCGCGCTTGTGACGTCCGTCGCGGAGAGTTCAGGCGACCGCGCCGCCACTTTCTCCGTGAACACATCATCAAGGGCGCCCCAATCCCCATTGAGCGCCGAGATCGTCTCATCGCTCGGCGTGGGGGGCCAATCAGCCCGCTGCCAGCTGGGGCCAGAGGCGTTCAACTCCGCCAGGTCATCATCCCCTAATTCAGAGAAAAAGTCGCGCAGCTCAGCATCAACTGCGCCGGGGTTCTCCACGAATTTTTTGTACTCGCTGAGGAGATATTTGGCGTTCCCGCCGGAGAGGAAAGTCGAAGCAGCGATCGCGCTGCGGGAAGAAAATGAGTCGCCTTGTGAGCCGTCGTGGGCCATTGACGGACCGTCCTTGAGTTTTGTTGCCA
>CALFRH010000414.1 GCA_937919225.1 uncultured Parvularcula sp. | reverse complement strand
GTTCGGGGGACGATGCTGTCGGCGCGTCGACAGTTCAAGAGTTGATTGATGATGGTTTGATCCTCAAACCGTATGCCGAGCCTTTTTTTTTAACACGGAAAATTGATGGTATGGATCGAGCCGCAGAATGAAACTGGACGTGGGTTTTTATCGTGCACTGGTGCTGCGCCGACTGCCAGTGATGACCCTCTTTGTCTTGCTCTTCTCAGGTTTGGGGCTGCCCGCGGCTTTCAAACTACCTGATGTCTATTCGACCTCTGCGCGATTGTTGCGTGAAGCACCGCAGATCCCAGTCAGCAGGATTCCTACGACGGTGCAGACGGGCGCTGCTGAACAGCTTGAGATCATTGAGCAACGGCTGATGACGCGGAGCAATCTTATCGACATCGCCAACCGATTTGATGTGTTTCCCGACAGCGGCAGTCTTGAGCCGGACACGATCGTGGCGAACATGCGTGAAGCTACGAGGATCATACGTAGAAGTGGTGGACTGAATGGTGCAACTATGATGGCGATCTCCTTTAAGGGGAGATCCCCGCAGGTGGTCGCCGACGTCGTAAATGAGTACGTTACGCTTGTGCTGCAAGAGAATTCACGATTTCGCGTGTCACGCGCTGAAAATACGCTGGAGTTCTTCCAGCAGGAGGTGGAACGACTTAGCGTTGATCTCTCTCGCAAGTCGATCGAGATCGCCGAATTCAAGACGGAGAACGCGGAAGCCCTGCCGCAGGATCGCGCGTTCCGTGTTGCGTTGGAGAGCCGCTTGCAAGATAGGATTGAAGACCTGCGAAACGACCTTGATCTTGCGCGTCGGCACCTTAACAATCTCCAGCTGCGTTTCTCTGCGGAATCCGAGGAGACTCAAAAAGAGGACGAACTCGCGCGACAGCTACTGATCCTCAATGCTGAAATAGAGCGGCTGAGAGAGACCTATACAGACAACAACCCAAGAATAATCCGCCTACAGAACCGGATCGATCAGTTGGAGGTTGTAGTTGCGGCTGAGAGCTCTCTGCCGGAAACGACCGATGCCACTGGTAACCTCTCGGAGGATCAGGCACTTCGCGAAATCGCTCTTCAGGAGGCGACTACACGGATCGCCTCGCTCGAGGAGCAGATCGAAAAAACGAATGTCAATTTGGCCGAGACGCGTCGGAGTATCTCGCATACCACGACAAATTCATTCGTTCTTGAAGAGTTGGAGCGTGAACTTGCCCGCATTCAGACGCGATATGACGAAGCGGTAACAAATCTAAACGCGGCGCAAGTCAGCGAACGGGTAGAGGCCACGGCGCAGGGACAGAGGATGAATGTCGTTGAGAACGCCAGTGTTCCGCAGATACCTAGCGACCCCAATCGTCTTGCAATTTCGGCTGCTGGGATAATCCTGGGCCTGGCCCTAGCGGTTGGCTATTTCTTGCTGCTTGAAACGCTGAACAGGACCATAAGGCGGCCGTCCGAGCTTACGGACCTCGATAGTACGATACCGATAGCCACAATCCCATACATGGAAAGCAAAACTATGCGCCGCGTTCGCCGTGGCTCTTTAGTAGCAGCAACGCTGGCTGTGCTGGTTGGCGTGCCGCTGGCGCTTTGGTATGTCGATACAAATTATGTACCGCTCGAACTTGTCGTCCAGAGAAGTCTTGCTCGGTTGGGGCTTGGTTAGTCTTCGCGGAAAAGGTGAGCCCTTATGGAAAAATTGCAAGCGGCCCTCGACAAGGCTCGAAAATCCCGGATCGGAAACGCAAATTCAAACGTCGCAGACTCTATCCGCGCTGCAGACGGCACGGATGCTAACGGCGATGTCGCGGGCCTTTGGGCCGCCCTGCCTGCGATCGAACTGCGCGAAGCGGGATTGTTAAAGCATAGGGTTGTAACCCGTACAGCGCGACAGGAGGCGACCCCCTTCGATATTTTGCGTACGAAAGCTTTATTGCAAATGCGAAAGAACGGATGGAAGCGGTTAGCAATAACATCGCCGATGCCCCAGTCGGGGAAAAGCACGATGTCTTGCAATCTGGCTCTTGCGCTCAGTCGGCAGCATGAACTGCGCTCGATGCTTTTCGACTTCGATTTGCGCGACCCGACGATTGCTTCCTTCTTTGATATGGACCCCAAGTATGGCATCGGCGAAGCAATGATGGGCACCGTGCCTTTTGAATCGCAGGCGGTGCGTTATCAGAGCAATTTGATCATTTCTATGGCCCAGCGGGAAGAGGCTGATCCGACGCGCATCTTGCTCGCGGACGAAACGGGCGCGAGGCTGAGCGCGATTCAGGCCGAATACGAACCTGATGTGATGATCTTCGACCTCCCTTCCGTGTTGGTGAATGATGATACCCGTGCATTCCTGAAGAATGCCGATTGCGCATTGATAGTGGTGCGGGCAGACTCAACACAACACAATCAGTTTGAGATCTGCAAGCGCGAGGTCTCGGAACAGACCAGCTTGCTTGGCGTAGTTCTGAACGCTTATCGCCATAACAAGAAGACGGTCCAGACCGCCTAGCCTGTGGCGCTTTAGGCTTGCGAATCTTCTCCGTAATTCTGCCTTTGCTAGAACAAGAGCAGATAGAATCCCGTATGGCGGGATGTGATTTCACGGAATCTTGGCAAATCTTCGCCGCGTGGTTTTCGTAGCAGAGACAATCATTGCATTCCGCCTCATTTTGGGAAGCCAAAAGTCGGATTTATTTGATTCAACTTGAAAACGATGGGTTTGCCAGTCATAATGTGGCATCAATACGGCACGATCATGATGCTGTGAACGGCGGAAATCATCGCCCATTTCGTGTAAGAGGTTCAATCCGGGCAGGTACGGATTTGTAATGGTGTTTTTTGGGGGATTTTATTGTGAAGCATGAGATAGTCATGGCGTCCGGTCGGACGGCTATGAATCGTTTTGACATTTGGTCCGATACAGATTCTTTTAAGTATGAAAGGCTTTATTTTTGCTTAACCAAGCGTGTTATTGATTTGGTTTTTGCAATTTTTTGTCTTCCCATTCTGCTGTCGCTAACCTGCGCCATCTTTCTGATTAATCCAATCTGGAATCCCGGCCCAGTCTTTTACAAGCAGCGTCGCATGGGCCGAAACGGCAAGATATTCAAAATGTGGAAGTTTCGATCGATGGTGTGTGATGGTTCGGACGTTAGGGATGCCAACGCACCTCTAGAAGAGCATCGAATCACCCCGTTAGGCCACCTTTTGCGCAGGACGAAGCTCGATGAGCTACCTAATATCCTGAATGTCTTAACAGGGGACATGAGCCTAGTCGGACCGCGACCCGATGCTTTTGAGCATGCTATCGAGCACGCGCTGAGCGTGCCACGCTATCGCAACAGGTTTTCCGTGCGCCCTGGAATAACTGGCTTAGCCCAAGTTCGGAGTGGCTATGCCGACGACTTAGCTTCGATCCGACGCAAGGCGCACTATGACAGCTACTACATCAAGCGCCGCACAATTCTTCTGGCACTGACAATCATACTGGCGCCTGTCCACGTGATCCTGTCTGGTATCGGCCAGCGCAGATTCGTGTCCTTTCGTGCTTTTGATGCGCGCCGACGTCTGCCTACGCGGGGGCCACTTGCGTTTTATGGGTGGACGAATGTGGACGGTACAGAGGCGCACTCGTGTAAGGAACGAGCGGAAGAACGTTAGAGGGCTTATTGCAAGTAGACGAAGAAACACAGTAGTTTGACACGCCTGTCTTCTGGCGTTTTCTCTCGCTGATATTGAGTATTTGATGGAGCTAACTTGGCGATATTTCAGGTTTGAAACCAAGGCGAGCTTAAAAGAAACCATCGGCATGTCGGA
>CALFRH010000413.1 GCA_937919225.1 uncultured Parvularcula sp. | reverse complement strand
GCCGGACACATACTTCCTGAAGAAGGTTGGGAGACACTGGAAAAGCCTGAAAATTTCCGGTGTCCGCAGGCCGTCCTACGCGTGATCAACCGTATTAGGACGGAAGACGACCAGCTTGAGCAAACGCGCGGCCGCCACATCGTCTTAAACGGGGAGGACGTTCCTGTCGAAGGGTCAGCCAGAGTATTAATCCTGCCCGCCGATGATCGGCGACAGGAACGTCTTGAAGAAGCGCGGCGCTGGCTAGCCGATCAGGACGCTGATGAAGGCTGGTTGGAGGAAGAGGACGAGCAGGCATTGCGGCTCCTAGTGTTGGTCCACCGGATGGCAGCTGCCCGGCTGGGATTTCCAAATCTCTATGGAGCGCTCAATGACAAAGCCCCCGAAAAATTGAAGTCAGGACTAATTGATGGCACCGCCTGGGTGGTACGCCCCTTCCTGTCTTACCTCCTGCCAGTAGCTCTCGCGCGTCTCGGAGGGCGGGAATTCGAGTTAATGCGTCTACTTCGAAAGAACTGCCCTCGATTGCAGCCAGATGCTCTGGCTGCTGTTGACACCGCGGGGCTTCTGAATGACCTGCAAGGACAGACCGGCCAACTGGTAGCGATGTTGGAAGTCGGGAGCGGCTCGCGCATCGGCGATGTTGTCCGCTTCGTTAGGCACAGCAACTTGATAGCGTTCGATGACCGCTACGTTGAGCTTATCGACCTTCACGCGTGCATGGCTGATCCTGTTGCCGAGCCCGCAACCGACAACGCGGCCCTTCGTTTCATGCAATGCGACGCATCAGAGCTATGGGGATATCGAAAATACATCGAAAAGATGTCTCCATTTGCCACGCAGCAAGGCATCAAGGGAGCGGAGTTCGACAAGGTGATTGTTGTTGTTGACGATCAGGAGGGGCGAACCAACACCTTCTCCTACGGCAAGTACTTCGGTGTAACACCACCATCGGCAACTGATCAGGGGCACATTGACGCTAGGAGAGATTCCGTTATCGATCGAACACGGCGCTTGTTCTATGTTTGCTGCTCGCGGGCGCTGTCCGACCTGGCCGTCGTTATCTTTGCAGAAAACACCGCGGAGATGTCTAAGGCTTTGCAGGCGAAGGGCTTCTTTGAAGCGGAGTCTCTGTACGTATTCGATTGATTGCAAGCTGCATTCAAAAACTTAGGTAGCTAGATGGCGAAGACAAAATCAAGACTTGCTCGAGTGGCCGATTTTATTGAGACTTCAGCAACCTTTAGGTTGGTTCGAATCCTTGAGGTGCTAGCTATCTTTGCCGCACTTGTTGGCTTCTTTTGGGAACTTCAAAACCGTTCAACAGACAGAGCTGTTCGGATTGCGACGCTGCATGCCCAAATTGCTCAAACATTAGATACCGACCGAGGGAGGTCGGCCGCTCGAGCCTCAGTCATTGCACTTGCTGGAGAAAATGTCTCGATGGCCGGTATCAATCTAATGGGAGCGGATCTGCGAAGCTTAGATTTATCTGGTGCGGATTTTGAGTTGTCCAATTTGGCAGGTACGTCGTTAAATGACGCCAATGCGCAGATGGGTGATTTTAGTGGCGCCAATTTGAATCAAGCCGATTTGAGTGGTGCAGACTTTTCCCGTTCAGATTTAAGCGGGGCATTCTTACTTCGCGCGGGCATAAGCGCAGTCAATTTTACAGGAACAAACCTTAACGGTGCACATTTGGAGAGTGCCAACCTTAGGAGCTCAAACCTGACCAATGCGCGCCTGGTTGGCGCGAACCTTAACGGTGCTTTCCTTGATGGTGCCGAATTGACTGGCACTGACCTGACAAATGCGTCTCTTGAGGGGGCCTCTTTGGTCGGCGCTTGCTATAACTCGACACCACCAAAGCTACCCAACGGTTACTCTGTCCCATCGTGCTAGCTAACTCTGAGTCCGACCTGAAAGCAATTTTTCTGATGCGGATTTCAGACGTCCGCTATCTGTTGCCGCAGCGCAGAAATGCGTTGTGAAGTTGTATGGCCGGTCAGGGCCGTCCGTGTGGACCAATGAGTTTGATCGCAAAATTTCGGGCCACATGGCTTAAGATAAGAAGGAAGATTCACGGTTGCAACTTTGCCTTTGTCTCAATCGAAAACTACTCATCTACTGTAAACGGTTGAGGAGAGTTTGGGTAAATGGCGGACAAAGCGATAAATGACATGCAACTACACTTGAGTGAATCCTTTTCTACGGTCGTTCCAATGATATTCAAGCCGCGGTGGATGCGTGAGAGGGTGTCGGGGTGTGACACACTATCTCCCCATCGTTCGATTGTGAGCATTGATAGAGCGAACATCGCGTGAAGTAGACCCATTTCCCTTTTTTGGCGGACTCGAGAAGCATCGACACCCTCTGAACCGGCAAACTGTTCAACTTGCTCTAGGATGAATTCTGCGGCGAAGGCATCGCATGAAAACTCTTCGTCATGCAGTTCTTGCTTGCTCCCATAGGGACCGCTGCTCGTACCATCTTGCTGATGCTTGATATGTCTTATTTCGTGAAGCAGCGCCCAGCCCGAAGCAAAAATGGCCAACTCTGCCGCTGCACGAAGTTGTACGTCATTCGTTGCGTCTGGAAGCGTTCCTGGTCTAGGCAAACTATCTGGCCAAGGAACAGTGTCTGGATCATCTGCATCCATGATCTTCTTGAAAACAGCGACCAATGATTTGAAGCGCACAAGTTCAAACTGCTGTGTATCCCACCCAGCATCGACAGCACAGTAGCCCTCCCATGCGACAAAAGATGCAAGCCAGATCAACTTCATTGAGCGATGATTGAATCGTACTTCGCGATATAACCCAGCATCGAGAATGACCTTGCCGTCCCGCGTAACATCTTCAACAAGATTGAACTTGGGTTGGTACTTTTCCCATAGGTCTTTCAGCTCACTCTCGCGCTCGGGCATCAAACCCAAAAGCTGAGTCCAGATGGCTTCTTGTACATCTTTGCGAAATTCCATTGTGCTGTTCCTTATCCATCAGAGCTCGCAGCAGTCCGATGACCAGCGGCACAAAAACGATCGTTCAGCTCAATTTCTACGGATTTAGTAACCAATGCGTGTAAGAAACCCAAGACTGGGCCTGTTC
>CALFRH010000412.1 GCA_937919225.1 uncultured Parvularcula sp. | reverse complement strand
TCTCGACCGTCGCCACTACCAGCAACGCCAACGTCTAGAAGCCCGCATGCGCGATCAGTTCGGGCAGGCCAAGGCAACGATCAAGGCCGAGCTTCAAAGCATTGATCGCAGGCTTGAGGCGAAGGGCGTTCGGAAGGTGTTGCGGGATGTGTTGGGACGCACCCGCACCGATCAGACAGCGCGGCAGGAGTTCGCGGCCAGTCTGAAAGATATTCAGCAGCGTGAGGACGAGCAAAGGCAAGCTTTGACCGCGCGTCAGGGGCAGGGGGTCACTCAGCTCAAGAAACGGATGCAGGCACGTCATGAGCAGCTTGCCCGCGGCGTTGAGAAAGCGCGTGATCGACGGGAAAACGATGGGTGGGCACGCAACGTCGTGAAACGCTCGCCACCCGAGAAGAAACCTGCCCTCAAGCAAGAGCGGCCAGTTCCAAAGCCACAAACGCAAGCTAAGAAACCGCCACAGAAGCCCGCACAGGCAGCGAAGCCATCAGAGCAAGCATTCATCCCTGAATTCTTACGCCGTCCTTCTCAGAACACCCCTAAACCGCCAGCAGAGCCAAGCGAGCGATTGGGGTTGGACGACAAGAAGCGCACCAATGACAGCCAGCTCAACGAGCGCGATCAGCTCAAAATGCCATGGGAGCGCAACACCGCGTCGAAGGGTAAAGAACCGCCTTGGAAACGGGATCGCAAGCGTTCCTTCTTGGACAAGACGCGTGGCGGGAAATCAAGAGACCCTGAAAGGTGATGTTTTGCTTTCGGTGTCGCCGTCGCCTGACCCCGAAGAGAGACGCGGATAGGTTCTCGCTCAAGGTGGCGAAGCCCCTGCCCTGCAGGTTGCCTTGAACGAGGTTCTGCTGTGGCTCAGGGGTCAAATCAGGCGACGGTGAGATCGACTAAGCAAAGGATTGCTTTGGGAGAGCCAGAGCTTCGTCAGTGTTGTGCTTTACTTTCAACATATTAGAAAGCAGATCATGTAAGTGTGAACTGATTAATGTTGGGAATAACCTGAGATACTTGATGAAAAGCGACGTGCGTTCCTTCGAAGTCGAGGTGTTTTGTGACTGAAGTCTTAGTGGTTGATTTGGATCATACGCTTCTAAGAAGCGACATGCTTTATGAGAGTTTCTGGTCTGCGTTCAGTCGCGATTGGCGTAGCCCACTTCAATCCGCTCTGGCTTTGTTTCAAGGAAAGGCAGCTCTAAAGCAGTACCTTTCTGTATCATCGCAAGTTGACGTTAAGACACTACCATATGATGAAGGAGTGATAGCTTATATTGAAGCGTGGCGGGATGCAGGCGGGCGGACAGCTCTTGTAACTGCATCTGACAACGGAATTGCCCAAGATATTTGTGCACACCTAAATCTGTTTGACGAAGCTTATGGCTCAAATGGCATCGAGAATCTTAAGGGCGCCCGCAAGGCAAGGTTCTTGATCGATAAGTACGGAGAGAAGAATTTCTCATACATGGGTGATTCAGAAGCCGATCTGGCCGTTTGGAAACATGCGAGCCGAGCAATAATTGTCAATGGCTCCGAGGCATTGAAGAAGCGAGCGGCCAGTGTAGCTGTAGAGTTCGAGAATCTTCACACACATACGGTGAAGGTCGGTTCCTATCTTCGAGCAGTCCGGCCTCATCAATGGATGAAGAATATTCTCGTTTTTCTTCCAATGTTGGCAGCACATCAGATCGACGGATCAAGCTTTTTCTCATCGTTCCTAGCTTTCATTTCTTTCAGTCTGGTTGCGTCGAGTGTTTATGTTCTGAACGATCTCCTCGATCTTGATGCAGATCGTGCCCATCCACGTAAGTGCTCAAGGCCGTTTGCATCTGGCAGCATTCCGATTGCTTCCGGTACATGGATGGCAATAGGGCTCTTTGTTGTAGGGGTGGCGATTGCCCTGTTTTTGGGCCCGACCTTTTTCAGCGTCATGGTAGGTTACTACGTATTAACGACTGCATACTCTCTTTATCTAAAACGCAGAATTGTGGTTGATATTTGCGTACTGGCCGGACTGTACACGATGCGTATCGTGGCGGGTGGAGCTGCCACCGACATTAATCTGTCGGTTTGGCTATTAGCGTTCTCGATTTTCTTCTTCCTGTCCCTTGCCGCGGTAAAGCGTCAGGCAGAGCTTGTCGACAACGTGAAGCAAGGCAAACTTACGGCCACCGGCCGAGGTTACCATGTAGATGACCTACCTATCATCTCGATGGTTTCTATCAGCGCCGGGTATGTTGCGGTTCTTGTGATGGCACTGTATGTGAACTCTCCTTCTGTAGTAGAAATGTACGCCCGCCCTAATGCTCTTTGGGGAGTCTGCGCGATTTTGCTATACTGGATCACCAGAACGGTAATGCTCGCACACCGAGGGTGGATGCACGATGATCCAGTAGTATACGCTGCCAAGGATCGCCAAAGTCAGATGACCTTCGCGGTCATACTAGGGTTCGTCGTCGCGGGGGTAATCTAATGAACTACCTTATCGCGTAAATTGTACCGGTTTGCGATCCAAAGAAGCGTGTGTAGCTCTCAGACGCTATAACTTCATCGTCTGGTCTAACGCTTCGTGTGATGCGAACCGAACGGCCTTCGGGCTCCACCAGAAGCATTGAGACTGCGTTTTGTTGATCAGAAAGAACGGCTGTTAGATTGTTAAACTCAAAACCACCGTCGATATCTGTTTCTGAATAACCTACTGAAACTAAACGACTAATCAAACTATAACGTGCGTCCTGCCAACGAAAGAAGTCAGCGGTTAGTCCAAGCGATATACAAAATCCTACCAAAATAAAAATCGCAGATATTGAGATGCTCGCTCTCGAAATAGCGAGGTCCTTAACCGCCCACATAATGCATAAAACCAGCAAAACAGAGGGAAGAAGTACATAGCGATCAAATACAGCAGCATAGGCTATTGTGTGTGGAGCAAATGTGATGATCGCGGTTAGCACCAAAAACAGTAAGCTGCCAACAGCGGGTCGTTCATATCCAGAAGACTGAGAATGTTCACGTATTGCTAACGATCCAGCCATTACCGCCGATAAAAACCCAAAATGGCTGAGTGCGGTTATGACCCACGAAAAAGGAATGTTGATCGGAGCTTCTCCCTTTATGGTTCTTGGGCCAAGACCGTCTGCTGTCAGTATGTTTCCACCCTCTTGGAAAGTGACACCAACTCCCATGCTTATGGAGGCAAGAAGAAGTAAAATCGCTCCAATAATAGAAACTACTAAGTAGCGGCGTCGGCTCATCAAAATGACACCGAGAAAGATGGGGAGTAGCGGCAAGACAAATAAGCCAAATTGCGAAAACGCAAAAATGAGTGCTTCGATAGTTTTTCGAAACGCGCCTAAATTCAAAGACCAAACGTCGCTTACGAAACTGAGAAGCGCGTCTGTCTTCGCACCATAGGCTCTCGGTAGACCTACGGAAGATTCCAGAAATTTAGTTGCAACTAGGTAAACTGCGATCGCTGATGCTAGAACGGCCAAGCTTCTAAAGATTCGACGAGTATGGAATCCCTTAGCCACCGGCTCGGCAACAACCAGAGCCAGCGCCAAAGCTACTGAAGTTTGACGCAGCAGGACTGCTAAAAGAAGAAAAACAACGCCTAAAGAATAGAACCAAACATCGTCTGGTTCTTTAAGGCTGCGAACAAAAAACAAGGAAGCCAGCATAACGATTGCAATAGCCGGTATATCCGTCATGAAACTGTATGAGAGGCCGACAAATATCGGTGACGATAGCGGTAGAACTGCACAAACTGCGCAAAGAACAGGTTTTATATCTAAGTATCGTGCGCATACGAACAAGGTCGTGCAGGAAATAAGGGCTAGGGACAATGTAAGTTGGCGAAGATTGCCCTGGCTATATCCAAACAACTCGCTCCAGACTGTGCCTAGCGCTAGTTGTGTGATTAGAGGCATAGACTGCCAGTGTGTGAGGTTAAATTGCCTTTCTGAACTCCACCAGTGGATTGGCGTAGAGTATCCCCAGTCGTCATTGATTGCGTAATCGCCAGTGTAGTCGAATGAAAGAAATAGTGCTAGCGAGACAGGGATTAAAACTATGAAAAATAATGTGTTTTTATAGCGGTTCATCATCTCATACTTACAATATCGGTCGTTTTTGTCACGCTCGATCTCCGCACGAACAATCAAGCTGTTAACCGTTCCAAAAACCCATGACAAAACATTTGGGGTTTTGGAAGGTTTTTGGCATCATGGGGTATGATCATCGGATATGCTCGCGTTTCAACCACAGACCAGAACCTTGACGTGCAGATTGACGCACTAGCGGCGGCAGGAGCAGCGCGCCTGTTCTCCGAGAGAATAAGCGGAGCAAATAGGGAACGTCCAGAGCTGGATAAGATGCTGGATCAGCTTCGCGACGGTGACGTGGTGGTGGTGACGAAATATGACCGCCTTGCCCGTTCCTTACGCGACCTGCTGGATATTGTGGAAGCCATTAAGGAACGCGGCGCGGGCTTCCGATCCTTGGCCGAGGACATCGATACAACGACGCCAGCCGGAGAGCTGATCTTTCACGTCTTTGCTTCTATCGCTCATTTTGAGCGCCGTAGGATCGCGGAACGTACCCTTGAGGGACTGGCAGCAGCTCGGAAGCGCGGTCGTGTCGGGGGACGGCCCCCTGCCCTTTCGCCCGATCAGAAAGCTGAAGTGATCCGTATGCGTGATCAGGAACAGCGCCCGTTGCGCGAGATTGCGAGCCTATTCCGTGTTAGCACCCAAACAGTTAGACGGGCTTGAGTGTTTGAGTAAATGAGTGGGTGTTCATCAGTGGTTGGCTTGTCTGATCGCGTTTACTCAGTTACACTTTTGAGTAAAAACACAAGTGAGGCAGACACATGAGCATTATCTCTATTTTGAATCCTAAGGGTGGTTGCGGCAAGACCACCATAAGCACCAACCTTGCCCGAGCGCTACATGATCGCGGCCATTCCGTCCTGATCGTGGACAGCGACCCACAGGGTAGCGCCCGTGACTGGCATGCAGCCAACGAAGACAATCCGATTGAGCTGGTGGCGCTCGACCGTCCCAACAACGTTAAGACGCTCGCCAGCTTGGCCGCGAACTACGATTACGTGGTGATCGACGGCGCAGCCAAGCTGGAAGACATGATCGCCGCTGCGATCAAGGTCAGCGATCTCGTACTGATCCCTGTTCAGCCCTCACCCTATGACATCTGGGCAGCGTCTGATCTGGTGGACTTCATAAAAGCCCGTCAGGAGGTCACAGACGGCCTTCCCGTGGCGGGCTTCGTTGTGTCCCGCATTGTAGAGGGAACGCGCCTCGGGGGCGATGTACGAGCGGCTCTGGACGAATATGCCCTGCCCGTCTGCGACACGACGATCACACAGCGTCAGGTGTACCCACAAACCGCGTCCGAAGGACTGACCGTCTTCGATGCCGACAACGCCAAGGCCAAGGCCGAGACATTGGCCTTGATTGACGAGCTGATCGGCATGCTTGCTCCTGCAAGCAGGAAGGTGGCGTAAGATGGCACTATCCGCAAAACGCCCCAGCCGTGGAGATGAGGCCCGTCAGCGCATTCTGAAAGAGGTGACGGAAACTACCGAGAAGAAGAAGCGCCTGAACGCCGACATTGAGGAAAGCCTATATAGGCAGATTAAGATGAAGGCTGTTGAGGAAGGGCGCTCGATATCGGATATTACGCGTGACTTGTGGTCTGAGTACTTGAGTAAATGATTAAATACTCAGATGAGTAGTCTAGCTTCGCCGTTCCGCCTCACATAGCTCTTCACGAAGTTCACGAACGATCCGCTTGCGTTCTGCGGGATCGACTGCTTGCCGCTCAGCATGTCGCGCCATTCCCGTTCGAGGAAATAAAGATCGTAGCCGCCCGCATACTTGCGGGCGTTGTCATAGGCTGAGTTGGGCAGGGCGATCTGATCGAGCGCGTCAATCGTTTCTGGTTCGGCGTAGATGTCGGTGAACTCAGAGCGCGGGCGAATGATGAAGAGATCGCCGTCCAGCTCGAACGTGTAATCTGGGATGTGGTTTTTTTCGTTGTTCATGTCCACGATGGCCTTGACCATGCGGCGGAATTCTTTCGGCGTGGATTGTGAGCCTGTCTTGAGACGAAGCTTTTCCAGCCCGTAGCGCAGCATACGGTTGCGCGTGCCGCAGCTCTTTCGGGCAATCTCATAGAGGCGGCGCTCAAGCGGTTTGCGGAGCTGAAAGTACAGGGGCGAGATCGTCAGGATTTCACCGTCTTTGGCGTCGATCGCGTTGAAAATCCAATCGGAGAGGGTGATTTCAATCGCCTGCATGCGGCCATCACGGGTTTCACGCACCACGCGGTACTTGTCTATAAACCCGAAGCCATCGAGCACTTCCGTGCCGCCTGTGGTGACGTTGGTTTCAATGCCTGTGTTGCGCAGCCTGTCGAGAGCGTCCCGAAAGAGCTTGTAGCCGCGACGGCTGGTGTCGCGGTTGGTGGCTTTCAATAGATCATGGGCTGAAAAGCGCATTGTCCGATGCACCTGACGCCCTTCATTAAGCGCGGCCATGCACTGGCTGATAC
>CALFRH010000411.1 GCA_937919225.1 uncultured Parvularcula sp. | reverse complement strand
GAGTACACCTACGATTATTGTACGCTCGCCGCCGGAGGCTCAGCGTCTTGTCCCTCCCAAGCGGCCTATGTGGTAAGCGCGTCTTCCAAAGCCTCTGATGGCACCCCCAATGCGCCGGCGGTGAAAACCTATAGCGACACCCATGGCCGCCAGGTTGCAGCGGACACCCAAGGCTTTGACGGCAGTACTATTCGCCAGACGACGGAGTATGATGCTCTCGGCCGGACCGAGCGGGAGAGCAAACCCTACTTCACGTCCGGCGGCACGCAATATTGGACGACCTATACATTCGACGCCCTAGGGCGCGTCACCCTTGTCACGCTGCCCGATAGCAGCACGGCGACCAATTCGTATAGTGGCCTTACCACTACGGTGACCAATGATCTCAGTCAGACCACGACAACGGTCAAAAATGCCCGCGGCGAGATTATCAGCGTTACCGACAATATTGGCAGCGTGACGTCCTACACCTATGACGCCTTCGGCAACAATACGTCGATCACGGACTCAGAGGGCAACGTCTCCACCACCACCTATGACAAGGCGGGGCGGAAGATCGCCAGCTATGACCCGGACATGGGCCACTGGACGTACGTCTATAACCGCCTTGGTGAGCTCATCAGCCAGACTGACGCTAAAGGTCAGACCACCACCATGGCCTATGATCTTCTCGGGCGACCAACGTCCCGGGATGATGGCGACGAGACCTCCTCATGGGTCTATGACACGGGCACCAAGGCGGTGGGCAAGCTCACCTCCGCGACCCGCGGCCAGCATGTTCAATCGGTGGAATATGACAGCCTCGGCCGGCCGTTCAGGGCCAATTCCACCCTCGACGGGGTGACCGAGACGTTCACCACCACCTATGATTTGAGCAGCCGGGTGGAGACTATCGAGTATCCCTCCGGGTTCACCGCGGAATATCTCTACAACACCTACGGCTATGAATATGCCCTGCGGGAGCAGGGGGCCACCACCCATCTGTGGACGGCCAATACCCGCGATGCGGAGCTTCGCCTTCTCCAGGATACCGCCGGTAATGGCATTGTCACGAACCGGACCTTTGACCAGGCGCAGGGCACGATTGACACCATCCAAGCGGGCACGAGCGCTAGTGTCGCGGACTTCGCCTATGGCTTTGACACGATAGGCAATTTGACCGAACGGCACGATTACACCCAAACGGTCAGTGAGATCTTCAATTACGATAATCTCAATCGCCTCACCTGTTACGGGTTTGGGGCCGGGAACTGCTCTGCACCGGGTACGCTGAACCGCAAAGATGTCTCCTACGACGCCACGGGGAACATCACTTACAAAACCGATGTGGGGACTTACAGCTATCAGGGGCACCAGGCGACGCGACCCCATGCGGTGACGAGCACCTCAGGGGTGCTCAACACCGACTATGGCTACGACGCCAATGGCAATATGATCTATGGGGCCGAGCGCATCGTCCGCTGGACCAGCTTTAACAAGATCAGCCAGATTTATGATGGCGGCAAGACCACCAGTTTCACCTATGGGGCCGAGCGGCAACGGGTGAAAATGGTCTCCTCCGTCGGCAGTACCTATTATTACGGCGCTGCCGGGGTGATGGCCGAAAAGCTCCTCAAGAACGGTAATACCAAGTGGACGGACTATTTGGTTGCGGGTGGCGCCATGGTGGGCGTCCACATTAGCGACGATAATGGCCAGACCATTACCGAGACCACGAACTGGTTCGTCCTTGACCATTTAGGCTCCGTCGCGGTCATCACCGATGATACGGGCAGCGTCGTCGAGCGTCTGGCCTATGACGCCTGGGGCAAACGTCGCTACCCGGACGGGACGGACGATAATTTCGGGCTGCTGACCAGCTCCATCATGAGCCGCGGGTTCACCGGCCATGAAATGCTGGACGATACCGACCTCGTCAACATGAACGGCCGGGTGTACGACCCTTCCCTCGGGCGGTTCCTCTCGGCGGACCCGATTATCCCGGACATGACGCTCAGCCAGGCGCTGAATAGGTTTGCCTATGTCTATAATAACCCTCTGAGTTATACCGATCCCAGCGGGCATATACCGTTTCTCGCTGGGTTATTCATTGCTACAGCAGCGGCCGTGGCTATTGCGCCGGAGTTGACGCAAGCAATTCTTGCGATTGCTGCAGCTGTTGCGATTATACATTTTGCGCCTCTCGCGTTCGGACTGCCTGCTGGAACACCTTTGTCTGCTCTGGGAGCTAAGGGCGCTATAGTAGCGGGGGTCGCGGGCGGCACGTCTAGCGTTATTGCAACTGGCCGACCCGAGGCATTCATAAGTGGTTTTGGTCAAGGTGTGCTTACTTTCGGTGTCGGGAGCGCCTTTGCCGGTCCTTCAAAAGTACTTGCTCACGGTGTCGTTGGGGGCACGTTTGCTGAGATAAATGGTGGGAAGTTCTCTACCGGTTTCCTGGTGTCCGGTTTCTCTTCCGCGGCAGGGTTTCACACTTTTTCTGATACTTGGCAGAATGTGGTTTATCGAGCCGTTGTTGGCGGCGTCGCGTCCGAGATCGGGGGAGGTAAGTTTGCTGATGGAGCGGTGTCCGGGGCTTTCGTATATCTCGCGAATGACTATTCGCACCAGGAGTTTCTGAAGAAAGTTGAGCCTATAGCCGACACTTTAAGGTTGTTTATTGATGCTGATCTGAAGGATCCATCTACGAGAGAGGCCATTGATGAGGCATTGGTGGCCCTAGGAACACGCCTGAATAATTTGGCAAGAACAGTTTTTGTCACTGGTGGTGTGAATGCTACACCACTTATGGGTGGAGGGTTTTCCGAAGGAGTGGCTTGGGATCGGCGCGCTGGGACGGTCGCCCTAATAGGGAGTCGCGGCTTCACTATGGGTATAAACCTTGGTGCAGCGCGAAGCGTTGGATTCTTTACAGGGGGGATGGACAAACTACTTGGTTGGAGTGTGGTTGTTGCTGGAGACCTGATTGGAGGTGGTTTATCAGCCTTTTATCCGGCAACGGTCCGCAATAGGCCAAACGGTGTAATGCCGGACGTCTCGGTTGCAATTGACCGCAGTGAATTTGGAGTTGTTTTTGATCGAGGTCCCGGGTATGGAGGATCTGTGGGGATATTTAGGACGCATGAGATTGCGTGTGCTCCGGAGTGTTAAAACTGGCTAGAGCTTTTGTTTTGCTAACTTACTTTACGCTTCTCCTGTTTTGGTCTGTAAGCTGCGCTATTGCTGTTTACCTCGTGTCAAAAGAGTTTTTTGATGCTGAGATTCCTGTTTATATAGCACTTTGTGCATTACTTATTAGTGGAGCGGGGTTGGTCAACTTTGTTCGTGCAGAGATATTAGGGCACGAAATACGTTTTTGGTTGTACGCTGACGCTCAGCCAATCGCTATCAGTGTGTCAGTGTGCCTGCTGATTTGGGGGCTTGTTTTGTATATCGTAGCACAGATTTTAAACGCTTAGCAGAAGTGATGTGCATTGAACTTTATAAACTGCATACCAACTGTCTAAGTTAAGTGAATTTTTTCAGTGTAAAGAAATAACGTAAACGCATGGTCGCCATTCTCTATCACTCCAGGCTATAATTGTCTGGGAGGATTCTTGTTGGGAATGCAAATTGGACATGTCATAAGTTGAACACGCCTTAAGAAACTCAGTCATCAAATACCAGTCTTGTCCATCTCATCCAAACTCACTTGATAAGACCGCCAATCATACATGCGCGTGGTTTTGGGGTCGAAATGTCCTGCCATCTGCTGGGCCAACTCAAGGCAGGCCTCGGGTTAGAAAGATAGGCGGTGATCCCGGTGCTTCGGAAAGTGGTTCCCCAGCATCGCTGCACTCTCTAGGCCTGCATCCCGACAGTAGTGCTTGATCATTCGTAGGCACCCGGACCGTCGAAGCCGTTTCTCGTTCAGTGGACCCACGCTACTCCTGAGTGTCGCAAAAAGACGTGTGCCTTCTTCAACGCCAGCGGCTTCAATGTACTTCCTCTGCCCAGCATTTTTCATAATTTAAATTATCACACAAACTTCTAAGCCGCATCTTCTTTGGGTTTGCGCGGCCTTCTCACATTAATTGCTGACGCATCAAGACGATTTATGATGTGTGCTGCGTAGTATTTTTCGATCATATCAACGCTGGTCCGGCAGTTTTTGGCGATCTGATAAATATCCGCGCCTTCCATGAGACGTAAGCAGATATATGTATGCCGTAGGCTGTACGCTGTTCGATTTTGCCCGTCACGGTCTGTCTTTAAGCTCTCCTCGTCAAGAATACGATTAAAGCTCTTTTTTAGATTAGCTGGAAAGATTAAATCCGTAGACTGTGGGTTATTCCGATCAAACAATCGCTCAAATGGTCTCACGGCCCCACTCGTGCTTTTACAATAACCGGTTCCTCGTTTTCCTCTTACATCAATTTCAAGGATACGCTCGCCGGTAACGTCATCATCGACAATTGCGACGTCACGATATTCTAGGCGATTGGCTTCATCAGGTCGTAGTCCGGTGTTCGCCATGAACAGCACATAGTCATGAAGCTGCTCAGCATTGTGGCGCAATCGTTCGTATTTTGGCCGTCGTGCGTTGTGGCGTGTTGCTTCGTAAAGCTGCTTATATTCTTCTGGGGTGAACCATGACCGGCGAACAAGCTTGCTCGCCTTTTTATACGGCATGGATAAATCAGGCAGGTGTTTGAGCCATCCGTGGCGGATGGCCGTTTTCAAAACCTGCCGAATGATAACGACCTCTTGATGCAAGGTGCTGCGGGCGGGTGGCTTGGAGCCACCCATCTCTTTGTGTACTGGATGTTGGACTTGATAGGTTTGTCGATGGACTCGGTATTCCTGCACCAGTCCAGCTGTTACTTGAGATAGCCCTTTTTCACCGAAAAAGGGCAGTAGATAGTCCCGTAGTCGCTGGTGGATATTTTGGACATACTTTTCAGAACGATCATTGCCGGTGATGACGGAATATTCCCCGAGGAATTTTTCGGCTGTCTCGGCAAATGTCTTCTCGCCGATTGGTTCACCCATCTTTAATTTGCCGCGTAGTCCGAGGTACCAATCTTCGGCGCAGTCCTTTGCCTTTTGTAGGCTCTCTTCCTTGGTGCTGATGCGAAAGCGTTTGCCTTCCAGAACAGTGATGGCCTGCCAGTAACGACTGCGTGCCCTTTTGTAGACCTTCAGGCGACCGTCAAAGATGACATGTGTTGCCATAACTCTTGTCCCTATTTGAAACATCCCGCGAACAAACAAAAAGTGTGGTGCGAGTGTGGCAGGCCATTTTTCGTGATTTTACGCTGAAAAGTGAATATCTCGTTCGAGCGAAATCACCTGAAACATAAGGAAAATAAGGGTTTTATGGAAGGTGTTGGGTGGTGCCCAGGGGCGGAATCGAACCACCGACACGCGGATTTTCAATCCGCTGCTCTACCAACTGAGCTACCTGGGCGTCAGGCCTGACCACAGGCCGGAGCGCGGTGTATAGAGTTGGGGCTGGGCCTTGTCTATATGGTTCTAGGGGTGTCTCATTGAAAAGTGCCTCGGCCCGTTGAGGCCGTTAGGGGAGGTTGATCGGATGCATCAAAAGCGACCTTGGTTTCTCGGTCTTGTGGGGCGCGTCTCTGCGCTTATCGCCCTTGGAGTGTCATTTTTCCACGGTGCCTTCGCGGCGACGGTGCCGGAGGTGGTTGAGAAAGATCCGCGCATCCTTATTTGGGTCGGCGGGTTTGTGGTGGCGCTTCTGGTCTTTGTGGCTATCGCCTCCCGCGCCCTGCCGAAGGGGCCGCCAAATGACGATGATGGGGCATTTCCGATCCCGCTCGACCTTGATCGTGACTAGTCCTTTGCATCACTTATTTTGATAGGAACGGCAAAGGACTAGGCCTTTGATTATGCATCAACTTTCCACCCAAATTGGAAGTCAATTTGAGTGGGTCGATGCACTACAGCATTTCGCGTTCCTTTGGAATCGCGAACCTGCTGTAAGTCTTTGTTTTTTAGCGCTGACTCCGCCGATCTCTGACCATATTCGGTCGCGAAGCGCTATAGCAATGACCCTTGTCATTCGGCTGGGTGCTGCCTAAGCCGCTATTATATCATCACTTCAGGTTTTCCATGCGCCCAGTCCAACAAAATGTCGGTCGGGCCGATGCGGCTGCGATCAGCCTCTCTGGCCTTTGTTTAATCCATTGCCTTGTATTGCCGCTCCTCGCCGCATTCGTGCCTGTGTTGGGCGTCTATGCGGAGATGGAATGGGTGCACAAAGGGCTCGTGATCGCCGCGGCTCCGATTTCGCTGTTCGCGCTCACGCGCACGGAACCGGGGGGCGGGCGCATAGGCTTTGGCGTTTTGATGGCTTTGGGGCTTGGGCTGTTGGTGACGGGGGCCTTCGTCGAAGCGTTGCACGATTATGAGGTCCAACTGACGGTGGCGGGGGCGCTGACGCTGTCGATAGCGCATCTTTTCCGCTGGGTATCCCACCGCCGTTAACCAAGCCTCTCTTGTGTTGCGGCAAGGGATCCGCAAGATCAGCCTATGACTGATCCTTCGATTTACGATAACCGGGCCGAGCTGGGCCACGCTTCAGCGTTGCCGGCCACGCCCGACGAGGCCCGCATTGATCCCGTACCGAACCCACACACTGATGTGGATTATGTGGCGCGGTTTGTGGCTCCCGAATTCACCTCCATTTGTCCGGTCACCGGGCAGCCGGACTTTGCCCACCTTGTCATCGATTATTGCCCCGCCGCGCACCTGGTGGAGTCAAAGTCGTTCAAACTATTGCTCGGCGCCTATCGCAACCATGGGGCCTTCCACGAGGATTGCACCATCGACATCGCTAAGCGGATCATTGCCGCGGTGAGCCCAAAATGGCTGCGCATTTCGGGTTATTGGTACCCGCGCGGCGGCATACCCATTGATGTTTTCTACCAAACCGGCGAACCGCCAAAGGGCGTGTTTGTGCCAGAAACGGGCGTTCAGCCCTATCGTGGTCGGGGCTAATGACCGCGCGGAACGGGCCTTGGGTCATCCGTGAGCGGCGGATTGCGTATGACAACCCATGGCTGGCCGTCGACCATCATGAGGTGACGCGGCCGGATGGGGCCGACGGGATTTACGGGGTGGTCCGCTTTGCCAATCTTGCCATCGGGGTACTGCCTTTATTTGACGATGGCACCGTGCCCCTCGTCGGACAGCACCGGTTTCCATTTAACGCCTATTCTTGGGAGCTTCCCGAGGGCGGCGGCGCGAAAGACGTCCCCCCTGAACAGTCGGCGCGCCGTGAGTTGGTCGAGGAAACGGGGCTGACCGCCGCCCATTGGCACCATTTTGGCGGCTGTCATCTTTCTAATTCGGTGACGGATGAGGTGGCCTATTACTTCCTCGCCTGGGGCCTCACCGAAGGGGAGGCGACGCCGGACGGGGACGAAGTCCTTGGGCATCGCCGCGTGCCACTGTCGGCGCTTATCGCCGAATGTCTTGAAGGGAAGATTACGGACAGTTTAACCATTCTGATGGTCCAAACAGCAATTCTGAAAGCGCAGGCGAAAGACTTGCCTCCGCGCCCAACGGCCCTCATCTTAGACGAGTATGAGCGTAGCCTTTAGGAGCTGACCCAATGTCAGAGCCAAAACCATCCGAGCCTGTGAAAGCGGCGACGACGTCGCCGTCGGTTGTGCATCCCCTAACGGTGGATAGTGCATGGCCCCGCATGCGGGCTGAAGCGGCGCAGGCCGCCGACGATGAGCCAATTTTAGGCTCGTTTCTCAACGCCACCATTTTGCACCATAAGACGATTTGCGCGGCATTGTCTTATCGGTTGGCGGAGAAACTATCCGATGGCGAAATGAATGCCATGCAATGGCGGGAGGTCGCGACCGCCGCGTATGAAGATGATCCGGCCATGGTGCATGCGGCGGTGGCTGACATCTTGGCCTATTACGACCGCGACCCGGCATGCCATTATCTGACCCAGGCCTTTCTCTATTTTAAGGGTTTCCACGCTCTGCAAATCCACCGGATCGCCCATTGGTTACGCAAGAAAAAGCGGACACAATTATCTTTGTACTTGCAATCGCGAGTCTCTGAGCTTTTCAGTATCGACATTAACCCGGCGGCGCCTATCGGGAAGGGTGTCTTTATCGACCATGGTCACGGCATTGTGATTGGGGAGACCGCAACGGTGGGAGACAATGTCTCTCTTCTCCATGGGGTGACCCTTGGGGGCACGGGTAAAGAGAACGAGGATCGCCACCCCAAGGTGGGGAATGGCGTTCTGGTCGGAGCGGGGGCCAAGATCCTCGGCAACATCACGATCGGTGAGGGGGCAAAGGTCGCGGCCGGATCAGTGGTACTTGACGATGTGCCCGCCCATTGCACCGTCGCCGGCGTGCCGGCCAAGCCTGTGGGGAAATGCGCCGGCAATGCGGGCGAGCAAATGGATCAGAAGATTTGAGCGGGCTGTCTGCCTGATAATCCACATTGGAGAGACGAAAATGAAAACTCAGTATGCATTATTTGCTGCGTTGGCCGTTACGGTAGGGGCTTGCGGGATTGAGGGCACGCCAGCCCAGGCGTCAGAGCCAATAGCGGCGCAGCGGACCTTGTCGGTGTCCGGGACCGGCAAAGCGACGGGCACGCCCGATATGGCGATGATGGACTTTGCCGTCATTGCCCAAGCCGATACCGCGAGCGCGGCGATGCAACAAAATGCGGCGCGGATGACCAAGGTTCGCGATGCGCTTAAGGGGCTTGGTGTCCAGTCAAAGGATCTGCAGACCAGCGGATTTTATCTGCAACCCCGTTACGCCCGGGATGAGCGCGGTCGGACCGATACGAACAAAATTGTCGGCTATACGGCGGGCAATACCCTAGCTGTTCGGCTGCGGGATGTGGACAAGGTGGGCACCGCCATTGACCGCGCTGTGGGGGCAGGGGCCAATAATCTTGGCAGCTTGCAGTTTGGTTTTCAAAACCCCGACGATATGCTGGAAAAAGCGCGCCGGGCGGCGGTAAAAGATGCCCGGGCCCTGGCCGATCTATTGGTTGAGGAGGCGGGGGCGACCCTTGGTCCCGTCCAATCGATTTCGGTCAATAGCTACCAGCCTCGCCCCCAGGCCCGTATGCGGATGGAGGCCATGGCCATGGATGCCGCGCCGGCGGCTACGCCCATCGAGGCGGGGGAAGGACAGCTGTCTGTGACCGTTCATATGGTGTACGAACTGAAATAGGGCGCGCGGATTGAAGTCCCTTCGTGCCGCGCGCTTATCCGTGGGGCCCGTTCCGCCTCACCCCTTCTTGCTGGCCATCATTTTTTTCATGACGGTTTCCTGCATCTCTTTGGATTGAAGGCGTGCGGCAAATTCTCGTAGCTCCACTTCGGCGTGAGCAAGGAAGGGGCCCATATCTTCCCGCATGAGCTTTTTGGTCTCGGTCACAGCCACAGGCGGCAGGGTGGCCAGACGCTTTGCCGCCTCAAAAGCATGTTGTTTCACATCAACATCGACGACTTTGTTGACAAGGCCCATATCATAGGCCCGCTTTGCACTGACTTTTTCAGAAGCGACCAGAAGCTCTCCAGCGATGGCAGAGCCATACCGGCGACGGATGACCCAACTGGCGCAGGCCTCGGGCACCGCGGCGAGTTCCGTAAAGGGCATATGCCAAAAGGCAGTTTCGTCTGCATACACTAGATCAAAATGCAGAAGGATCGTCGCCCCAATCCCGATGCAGGGGCCATAGACGGCCGCCACCAGAGGTGTATTGGTCAGAACCGTCGCTTTAATCCATTTGAGGACAGCCGGCTCATCGCCCTCCGACAGGGCAGCGCTCACATTGGCAAAGGCGCTCAAATCATTGCCCGAGGTGAACACCCCCTCGGTGCCTTCTAGCAGAATAGCGTTGACGTCGTCCCGCTCATCGGCGCTGGCGAAGGCCTCGGCGAGGGCCTCATACATCTCCGCTGTGATCGCGTTTTTCTTCTCAATCCGGTTAAACTGAACCCGCAGCACCCCGTCTTCTACTCGGGTGAGGATGGTATCGGTCATCGACAAGCTCCTTTTGGAATGCAATTGAGGGGGCGAACGCACTGACCGCAAGGGCCTCATATGAGAAAAGTGATCATTGCTGAAACGGGCCATGCGCCAGCTGACCTGCCTGAGCGGTTTGGGCACTATGGTGACATGACCCATCGCATGGTGTCGGACGCCGGGTTTCGCGCTGATACGTCTATCGTAAAGGTCTATGATGGCGGGACGCTGCCGCCGCCTTCGGGGGGTGAAGCGCTCATTATCACCGGATCTCCTGCGGGGGTTTATGAGGATCATGACTGGATCCCACCGCTTGAGGATGCGGTGCGCGCCCACATCGCCACGGGTAACAAGGTGGTGGGCATTTGTTTTGGTCATCAGCTGATGGCCCAGGCCCTTGGCGGCGAGGTCGAAAAATCGCCCAAAGGGTGGGGTGTTGGGCTGCAAACCAATGATGTTGCAGGCGGGGCCATGCCCTGGGGGGAGGGGCCCCAGCGTTTTGCCTGCGCGGTCTCCCACCAAGATCAGGTGGTGCGACTACCGGACGGCGCGACGCGTCTCGCCGGATCGGCATTTTGTCCGTATGGAACAATTTCCTATGCGGGTGGCCGCGGCCTGTCTTTTCAGATGCACCCTGAGTTCGTGGCGGAGTTTGGCCTTGCGCTGCTGGAGGCTCGGCTTGATCGCATCCCCCAGGAGGTGGCAGACCTGGCGCGTGCATCTTATCGCGGTGCCTCCGACAGGGGAGAGATGGCGCGGTGGATTAGCAATTTTTTGATGGAGGACTAAGGTGAGGACGACACTGATTATTGGGAACAAGAATCTCTCTTCATGGTCCATGCGGCCATGGGTGTTGATGCGCCACTTTGATATTCCGTTCGAGGAGACGCTGATTAGGCTCGATGAGCCTGAGACCCGCGCCACCATCAAGCAATATTCTCCATCAGGACTGGTCCCTTGCCTTTTGGATGAGGGGGTAACGGTATGGGATTCCCTCGCCATCGCGTAGTAGTTAGCGTACAATTATCCCGCCAAAGGCTTGTGGCCAGCGGACCCGGTGGCCCGCGCCCGGGCGCGGTGTTTGGCCGCTGAGATGCATTCAGGCTTCTCAACGCTTCGGACGGTGTGGCCCATGGATATTGTAACGGAGGGCGCTGGCGTCACCGTCCCCATAGGGGTTCGGCGAGATCTGGACCGGTTGTTTCATTTATGGGGGGAGGCCCGCACCGACTTCGGTGAGAAGGGCGATGGGGCGTACCTGTTCGGCGCTTTTTCTATCGCGGATGCGTTTTTTGCGCCGGTGGTCAGTCGTCTGCGGACCTATGGGCCTGTCCCGATGGATGAAAAAATAAAAGCGTATACGGACACCATGTGGGCAAACCCTGCCGTGGCGGAATGGGCGGCTGACGCTCGACGGGAAGTGGGTTAGCCGTCGTGTTAAGTGCAGTTGTTGCACCGTCCGCGAATTTCGATCCGCGTGGAGGTGACGTCAAACTCGTCAAAGGTGCCGTGGCCGACCATCTCTTCCCAGGGGAGAGTGGACAGGCGAGCGTCTTCGAACTCCTGAGCGTCGCAGCATTCGATGCAAACCAAAAAGGCTTGCACCTCATGGGGCGTCTGATGCCGGCAAAGAACAAAAGCGTTGATTGCATCCAGCTTATGGATGAGGCCCCGCTCCTCAAGGCGGTCAAGGGCGCGGTACACCGTCATGGGGGCCTTTACGCCCGACCCTTTTAGCGCTTCAAGCAGCTCATAGGCTTTCATTGGGCTGGTCTTGGTCCCCAATGCATCGAGCACCAGCCGCTCATTCCGCGTTAGCCCCTTTCGTCGGGGCGTCATTGGTTCTGGTGGGGGCGCACTCTGTACCGGATCAGCTGCCATCCTATCCTCCAATACCGTGCGGAAAGGGTGTGATGAACGCGCAATGAGTGCAAGAGCCTTGAGGGGGTTTTTTGCCCCTGTGGCCCAAGGAGAGTGACATAAATGACCGATTCAGCGCGAACGCCCTTATCCATCGATATGGTCTCCGATGTCATATGTCCCTGGTGTTATGTGGGTTTTCGTGCATTGGATTGGGCGGTGATGGCCTTGAGTTTCAGCAATACCGTCACCGTGCGGTATCGCCCCTACCGCTTGGATCCTGAGACCCCGGAAGGGGGGCGAGACCGGCTTGCAACCCTAGCGCGCAAGTTTCCTGACGAGAATCAGCGCCAAGCGATTCGCACCGCTCTTAATGAGGCGATGGCGGATGTGGGCCTTTCCTTTGATCCCGAACGACCGACCCGCATCCCTGACACCACCCAGGCGCACCGTCTTATCCGGTGGGCCCACGGCACGGACCAGCAGCGGGAGGTGATGACGGCGCTGTTCGAGGCCTATTGGCAGCATGGCGAGGATATCTCTGAGCGCGATGTCCTCGTTGCCGCTGCGGCGGAGGCCGGGCTTGACGCTGATGAGATGTCGGCGCGCCTTGCCACCAGTGAAGATGAAGCCTCCGTTCGGGAGGAGGCCGCCGCCTTTCGCGGTGCGGGGTTTAGCGGGGTGCCAAGCTTTATCGTCAATGAACAGGCGGCCTTTGCTGGGGCGCTCCCCAAGGCGCAGCTGCTTGAGGCGATCAAGTCCCTTGAAACAGAAACGGCAAAGGCGAACCCGGACTAAAGATAGCTCTTTAGGAAGGACACCATCTTGCCATTGGCTTCCTCAGCAAGGGGAAGACCGGGGATCGCGTTAAAGGCGTGGATGCCGCCGGGATAGATCGCCAGTTCGGTCTCGTTCCCCGCCGCTGACCACCGCGTCGCCATAAGAAGGGAGTCATCAAGCAATGGGTCCAGTGTCCCAATGGTGAAGAGTGCCGGGCACAGGCCTTGAAGATCCGCGTAAAGAGGGGACAACTCCGGGGAGCGCAGAGAGGTCTCAGCTTCCACCGCCGGGGGGACGAGCTGTGCACAGAACCAGCGAATAATCTCGGTGTTAAGGACAAGGTTCCGCTCGCCCCAGCCATGGACGCTGGGTGTGCCCGCCATATCAAAGATGCCATAAACAAGGTTCGCTGCCGCAAAGGGCATGCGCCCCAGGCGCTTGGCCAACCGCAAAATGGTCACCGCCGACAGATGCCCGCCCGCGCTTTCGCCGCCCACAAATAGTGTGTCCGTGCCGAAAAGGCGCTTGGCATTGTCGACCAACCATAGGGCCGCCGCCTCGCAATCGTCAGCGGGGAGGGGCCAGGGGTTTTCCGGCGCCAAGCGATATTCAACACTCACCATCGCGCACCCTAGCCGATCAGCGAACAGTTTCAGCGTTTGATCCTGCGCGCCCGCGGCCCCAATGACGTGGCCACCCCCATGGATGTGGAGGTAGACGCCCTTGGCCGGGCCATCGGGTTCAATAATCCGTACAGGTACTTCTAATCCAAGCGCTTTCGCCGTCTCCCACCGGCCGTCAGGATGGGGGTCTTGTTCTTTGAGGAGGCCCTCGCCCTCCTTCCGGCGTCGACGGGTCTCCTGCGGCCCCAGCTCGATAATCGTGGGGCCGGTAGCGAGAAGTCCCTCAATCATCTCGTTTGCCGCCTGGGCTTCAGGCGCAATCGCGTCGGGGTGGAGGAGGGCGGTATCAATCGTCAGTTTGGTCATGGACCTCTCTTAGGGCTTTTCTCAGGGCCGCGGTGGAAAAAATTTCCCCTGCCGCCATCTTGCGCTGGCTAAGGTCATTCAGTGCCTAGCCTGGTGCGGCAGAATCAGGGTGTGCATAGTGCTGCAACTTCGTGGGATTTCATGACCGCCCTTTCTGTAGAGCCCAAGGACACCGACGCCCTGTCCGTGTTGCAAGACCAGTTTGGGTTTGGCGGCTTTCGCGACGGTCAACAGGCGGTGGTGGAGTCTATCCTTGGCGGCACCGATACCTTGGCTGTCATGCCCACGGGCGCGGGCAAGTCGGTCTGTTTCCAGCTACCGGCGCTTATGCGTCCTGGCTTTGCGGTGGTGGTCTCCCCCCTGATCGCTCTTATGGAGAATCAGGTGGCGGCCCTCCGCGCGGCGGGCATTGGCGCGGGCATGATCCATTCCGGTCGAGATCGTGCCCTCAATGTCGAGGATTGGAAGGCGGCGGTGGCGGGGCAGTCAAAGCTTCTCTACATGTCGCCCGAACGCCTCACCACGGCGCGCATGGTGGGGGCGCTCAAGAACCAGCCCTTAAGCCTGCTCGTTGTGGATGAGGCCCACTGTATCTCCCAATGGGGGCACCATTTTCGGCAGGAATATCTCTCCTTAGGCGGTCTAAAGCAGCATTTTGATAATGTGCCGATGGCGGCCTTCACGGCGACCGCTGACCGCCGGACCCGCGGTGATATTGTCAGCCAGCTTTTCGGTGGGGAGGCGCAAACCTTTGTGCAAGGGTTTGATCGACCGAACATCGCCATTTCCATCCGTGAAAAGATGAAAGGCACCCGGCAGCTTGAGAGCCTTTTGCGCCAACGGCGGGGGCAACCGGGGATCGTCTATTGTCGCTCTCGCAAGACGACAGAGCAAACGGCAACGGCTCTCTGCGCGATGGGGCACAATGCCTATGCCTATCATGCGGGCCTGCCTGAACAGGTTCGCTCTGATGTCTTGGCGCGATTTATGGAGCGGGACGACGTCGTCGTCTGTGCCACCGTCGCGTTCGGCATGGGCATCGATAAACCGGACATTCGCTATGTCATTCACCGCGACCTGCCCGCCAGTGTCGAGGCCTATTACCAAGAGATGGGACGGGCGGGGCGCGACGGCGAGCCGGCGGAGGCTATATTGCTCTACGGCGTCGGGGATCTCATCGTCCGGCGAAAGATGATCGACAATTCCTCCGCCCCCGATGAATTCAAACGGTTAGAGCGGGAAAAACTCGATCAGCTGGCCGCCCTTTGTGATGCCCGTGTGTGTCGCCGCAACCTCCTTCTAGGCTATTTCGGTGAAGAACGCAGCGACGTCTGCGGACGATGTGATGTCTGTATGCCTAAGGGTGCCCGTCGGGCGGCATAAGCTTTTCTAGGCTGTTGGCCGGTAGCGATCGGCAATAGTCTGTCCATGGATCTTCCCCTGCGGGGGTGAGAGTGGGCCTGTAGTCCAACTTCCCTTGTCGAAAAGCCTCAATGTCTCTCACTTCTCTGGAACATGAGTCCACAACATCTATATTCACCCTTGTGGAGTAGTCTTCGAACGGCCTCGCGGGCGGCTGATATTCGAGGGCGGAGTAGACCACTTCGACGAAGATGCCATGCGGCCCACGCTCCATGGAGAGGGCGGTGAAGCCCCTCAGCCTTCCATCGTCCTCTGTGGCGGCTCGTTTGAGGCGGGGGAGAAGGTCTGGGTGGATTTCCCCTTGTTCGTCAAAAAAAACCTCATCACGTAGTTGAAGAAGGGGGATCGGTGGTGCGTTAAATTCCATCACGGGCTGATGGTCAAACCCCGCCGACAGGGCCCAGGTCCGAATGTCATCAACGACGGTGAGAGCTTCTTTGACAGTCAGATTATCGGACTGCGGATTGAAAGACACCCGAACAAGTCTATCTTCTGTGAACTTTATAATGGTGCTGTAGTACCGACCCGACAATACAAGCCCAATAGCGTAGGGGTTTTTGCGTCCTGCAATGTTCTCGAAAGTAAGGGGAGCTTTGCCATTGGGATCTTGTAGAACAATTGTATGCTTTCGAGAGGTGCCCGGACGAACACGGCCATACTCTGATAATAGATCGACGACAGTTCGATTAATTGCGATCCTGTCGTCGTACAGGGTCAACTCCATTGTCCCCAGATTGCGGTTTTCAAACCATACCCAGCTGAGAATGAGCGTGGGCACGGTGACGGGCCACCATTTAAGGGCGCGGACGAGCAGGTGCCCGCACAGTCGTCGGAAACGGTGCAAGATCTCCATCATGCAATCTCCCCAAATAGCGTTGATGCTGTGCATTATTGACCGGGTTAGTATGCACATTGGCATACATCCAATCAAAACCATTATTGGCGATTTCGATCCGATATCGAAGCCTTGCAACATTGCCGTGGAGATTATTCGTAAAGACGTACACCCCTAATTAGGGTTCCTTAAGGGGGCCTGTCGCCGTCTACCCCTCTTTGTTCGTCTTCTGAGGGCTGGCCTGCGGCTTCCGCCGCTTGAGGAACTCCAAAACAACCCAAATGGGGAGCACGACCACGCCGCCTATGAACGTAAAGTAGAGCGCCTTTTTGATCCCCTCCCAACCCACATCGTAAATGGTGGTAAAGGCCATCCGCACTTGCGCCCACACTTGTTCCCAAAACTCGAACGGGTCGGCGCCGATAATGCCCATGATGGTGCCCACCACGAGGCTGGCGATAAGCAGTTTAACGATGGTGGGCCAGTGGATCTTCGGCATGGGTCCCTCCCATAGGACAACCCGCTTAATCTAAAGGGCCCGGTGCTTGCTCACAAGGGTGGTTCGGTAAGGCGTTGTGTTTTCATCCTTTTTCGGTGAGGCCGCCTATCGGGTAGGCTGATGCTGGCCATCGCCCTTGCCATTTTTGCCGATCCTGCGGAGAGACAGATCATGGACGATTTTTCTCTTCTCATCGACCTTCATCACCGCCAGCCGCGGCAGGGCCCAGGCGGGGATAGGGAAACAGCGTTGGCCCTCGCCTTGTCTGGCTTGAAAGGCCGCACAGGTTTGAAGATTGCCGACATTGGCTGCGGGACTGGCGCGGCGACATTGGTCCTGGCGACAGCGCTTGATGCGACGATCACCGCTGTTGATTTGTTCCCGGCGTTTCTCGGCACGCTTGATGCGCGTGCCGGGGAGGTGGGTCTATCGGATAAGATTCAAACCCTTTCCGCCTCGATGGAGGCACTCCCTTTTGAGGAGGGATCGCTTGATGCGATCTGGTCGGAAGGCGCGATCTATAATCTCGGTTTTGCGAAGGGCGCAGCGCTGTGGCGTCCGCTTCTGAAGTCAGGCGGGGTTTTGGCGGTATCGGAACTCACCTGGTTGACCAAAGACCGGCCCGATGAGCTGACCGAGCACTGGCATAAGGTGTACCCGGAGGTGGATACCGCCTCTGCCAAGCTACATGTCTTAGAGGCGGCCGGGTATGAACCCCTTGGCTATTTTCCGTTGCCGGAGCGGTGCTGGCTTGAGAACTATTATGACCCCATAGAGGCTGGTTTTGAGGCCTTCCTCGCACGGCATCACCATTCTGATGCAGCGCGCGCCCTCGTTGATGCCGAGCAGCGAGAAATTAGCCTATATAGGCGTTATTCGGATTATGTGAGCTATGGGTTCTATATCGCGCGAAGGCTCTAATCCGCCGATACTGCCAGTTCGCGAATGCGGATATTCTTGAATTCCACATTGTAAAGATGATCTTGTAGGACAATGTGCCCGGTTTCAGATCGCTCAAAGGCGTAGTCCTTCTCTGCCATAAGATCTTTCCACGCTTCGGACCGCATATCGAAGCTGGTCATCTCAACCCCGTTTAACCAGTGGTGGACTTTACCATCGAGGACCCGTAAGCGGACTTTATTAAACTCACCCGCCGGCTTGGCGCTGTCGGTTTTGGGGGGGAACAGGCCGTAGATACCGCCAGCGCGCTGGTAGGGGTCTTTATGGCCCAGGCCGCGTTCGTTATCGAGGATTTGTACTTCGATCCCTGAATCGTGGGCGAAGCGCGCCTTCTCTAACTCTCGTACACCGAACATTAGGCCACTATTGCCTCGTTTGGCCACCTTCCACTCAAGTTCCAGCTCGAAATTGGTAAACTGATCAACTGTCATCAATGCACCGCGACGATGGACCGTCGGGAACCACCAGTTGAACCGTTCCAGGACAATCCGGCCGTCCTTAATGGACCAGGCCGAGGTGGGTTTGGGCTTTTTGTAGGAGCGCCAACCGGAAAGGGTTTTGCCATCGAAAAGGGGCCGCCAGTCATCCTCGACAATGATCAGTTTGCCGTCCGGTTCATTCCCTGCCTCACCAGCGTTGGCGGTGGTGAGGGCGGAGAGGGCCACGACCGCAGTGGCGGCAAGGCCCGCAATCTTGGTGGCAATGGTCATGATCATGTCGCTCCCTCATGGTTACCGTTTTTGTGTACACTGTAAACGATTACACACTCGGCCGGTGGAGGTCCAGCCACAGGTGCGCATGGCGAACGGGTCTTTTAGAGCACTTTGCGAACAGATTGAATCGTTCGCGTGCTCTAGGTTATTGATTTATCGCGTTTTCTTACGACCAACCGGTACCCACTTGGTCGGAAAACGCTCTAGAACCGATGCGGACCTAGCCGCCCCGTCTGGGCGCGATGGCGCAGGGCATGGTCGGCAAGGACGCAGGCCATCATAGCCTTGGCCACCGGTACGCCCCGAATGCCGACGCACGGGTCATGGCGGCCCTTGGTCACCACCTCTGTCTCCTCACCATCTCTTGTGACACTCTTCCGTGAGGTGAGGATTGAGGAGGTGGGTTTGATTGCTAGGCGGACCACGAGGTCTTGGCCCGTACTAATACCGCCAAGCACGCCGCCATTATTGTTCGATAGGAATTCAGGTTGGCCGTCCTTCCCCATGCGCATCTCATCTGCGTTCTCAATGCCGGAGAAGCGGGCGGCCTCCATCCCGGCGCCGATCTCAACCCCTTTTGACGCGTTGATGGTCATCATGGCCATGGCGAGATCTGAATCTAACTTTCCGTAGACGGGGGCACCGAGCCCGGCGGGGACGCCGCGGGCCGTGACTTCAATAAGAGCACCGAGGGAGGAGCCGTCTTTTCGCGCGCCGTCCAGCACCTTTTCCCATTCGGTGGCGGCCACGGGGTCGGGACACCAAAAGGGGTTGTTGCCCACGGTGGACCAGTCGGCCCGCGTTCGGTCAATCTCATGGGGCCCTAGGCCCACCAGGCCAGCATCAAGCCTTATTACATCCCCATACAGATGATGGAGAACGGCCTGGGCCACTGCGCCGGCGGCAACGCGGTTGGCCGTCTCGCGGGCGGAGGACCGGCCGCCCCCGCGATAGTCCCGCACACCATATTTGGCGTCATAGGTATAGTCCGCATGCCCTGGACGGTATTTGTCGCGGATCTCTGAATAGTCTTTGGACCGTTGGTCGACATTCTCGATCATGAGGCTGATGGGGGTGCCCGTGGTGACCGGGCCGCCGGTGCGGTCATCCTCGAACACGCCGGAGAGGATTTTCACCGCGTCCGGCTCTTGCCGCTGAGTGACAAAGCGCGAGGTGCCGGGGCGCCGCGCATCGAGATCCGCCTGGATTTGCTCAGCGGTGAGGGCCACGCCCGGGGGGCAACCATCGATGACGCAGCCAATGGCGGGGCCATGGCTTTCGCCCCAGGTGGTGACGCGAAAAAGGGTGCCGAAACTATTCTCAGACATATTGGTTCAGGTCGTTTCCCTATCGGATAAAATAACGCTATCTATAGCCTATATGGATCAAGAAAACCTAATCCCGCCGTCACCGTCCGACGAAGACTATGCCGAGGAGGCAGACGCTCAAGAGGCTTTTGCCGTCGATACCGATCAAGGCAAGGTCTTTAACCATGATGATCCGTTGGATTTGTTCGCTGATTGGCTGGAACTGGCCAAAAAGCACGAGGTGAATGACCCGAATGCGATGTCTGTCGCCACCATCGATAAAGAGGGTGTGCCCAATGTGCGTGTGGTCTTGTTGAAGGATTTGGACGAGGGGTTCGTATTTTATACCAACACCACCTCCACGAAGGGCGATGAGCTAGCGGACAATCCGGTCGCTGCGCTCTGCTTCCATTGGAAGTCGATTCGCCGCCAGGTCCGGGTGAGGGGCACGGTCGAGCCAGTGTCCGAAGCGGAAAACGACGCCTATTTTGCGGGGCGCAGCCGGGGCGCGCAGATCGGCTCCTGGGCCTCGCAACAGTCGCGGCCCATGAGCGACGAGCAGATTTTAAAGACCCGGGTCGAGGACTATGAAGCGATCTATGAAGGGCGCGAAGTGCGCCGCCCCGACTTTTGGTGCGGCTACCGGGTGATCCCCACCTCTATCGAATTTTGGGTGAACCGCCCTTATCGCTTGCACGATCGCCTCTTGTTCGAAAATAGCGGCGACGGGTGGGGGAAGACACGGCTTTATCCGTAAGCCTCCTTGGGAGGAGATCATGCCTGGTTCAGATGTCGGCCACATTTTGTGGACAGATTTGACGGTCCCGCACGCCGAAGCGGTTCGCGACTTTTATGCGGCCGTGGTGGGGTGGACCTTCGAGCCTGTGGAGATGGGCGGGTACCAGGACTATATGATGGTGGCGCCGGGCCCGTTCCCTGACCGGCCGAAAGAGAGGCCCTTCCACCCGGTGGGTATCTGCCACGCCCGTGGGGGGAATGCGAAGCTCCCCGCGCAATGGCTCAACTATTTTGGCGTTGCTGACCTCGACGTTGCGCGAGCAAAGGTCACCGAGTTGGGGGGAGCGCTGGTGACCGATATTCAGCCCTACGGTCAAAGCCGGTATTGCGTGATCGAAGATCCTGCGGGCGCGGTCTGTGCCTTGTTTGAGAATGTACCGGATGGGGAGTAGCTTTTTCGCTCCACACAGCGCCCGTAATGAGGATGCTGATCAAAGCCCCCGATACGCTTTCCCAATGTCCGTCCGATAGAACCCTTCGGGCCAGCTAATTTTCTCGATGGCTTCGTAGGCTCGGTCGACGGCCGCCCCCAGATCGTCTCCCAGCGCTGTCACATTCAGCACACGCCCGCCATTAGACAGGACTTTGTCGCCGTCGATTTTGGTGCCCGCGTGGAACAGGACGGCTTCATCGGCTTCGGCGGCGTCGTCGAGGCCCTTAATCTCCGACCCCTTGTCATAGGATCCCGGATAGCCCTTGGTCGCGTAGACCACATTGGCCGACGCCTCAGCTCGCCAATCAAGGCCGATGCCAGAAAGGCGTCCGGTGGCGGCGCCCCACAGGGCGGGGACAATATCACTCCGTAATCGGCGCATCAGGATCTGGCACTCAGGGTCGCCAAAGCGGGCATTATATTCAATGAGCTTTGGCCCATCCTCGGTGAGCATGAGGCCCGCGTAAAGCACGCCGCGATAGGTGATGCCCTTTTCTTTGAGGGCTTTCAGGGTCGGCTCAATGATGGAGGTGTAGGTTGCTTCCTTTATCGCCGGGGTGAACAGCGGGGAGGGGGAGAAGCAGCCCATGCCGCCGGTGTTGGGCCCCTGATCCCCGTCAAAGGCACGTTTATGGTCCTGGGCGTCGCCACAATGGAGGAGGGTTTCTCCATCGGTGAGGGCAAAGACACTGACCTCTGTGCCGGTCAAAAACTCTTCAATAACAATCGTAGCGCTCGCCTCACCAAACTGTCCTGCGAGCATTTCGTCGACGGCTTTATCCGCCTCTTCGAGCGTATCGAGGATGACGACGCCTTTGCCCGCGGCGATGCCGTCGGCCTTAATCACATAAGGGGCCGTCATGGTACGGAGGAAGGCTTTGGCCTCGTCCGCTGCATCGAACCGACCATAGGCGGCGGTGGGGATAGTGTGGGCGGCGCAAAGGTCCTTGGTGAAGGCTTTAGAAGTTTCAAGCTGCGCCCCCACGGCACTGGGGCCGAAGCAGGGGATGCCCACCGCTTCAAGTTGGTCGGCGAGGCCATCGGCCAAGGGCGCCTCTGGCCCCACCACGACGAGATCGATGCCTTCGGCTTTTGCGAAGCTCGGCACGTCGGCAGGGGATACCGCAACGCAAGTGCCCTTGGCCCCTATTGTTGCCGCCATCGCATCGCTACCCGGGGCGCAGGTGAGGCGCCTCACCAAAGGGCTTTGCGCAATTTTCCAAGCTAGGGCATGTTCGCGACCGCCGCCGCCCACCAACAGGATGTGCATGGATCACCGTCTCCAATTTTCTGAGCACTACCGCCTTCGGCTATATGAGCGCACTTTTGTCCGCGCCATCGCCAATAGCTATATGAGCGGGATTTTAGGTGACGGGGGATAGCCCGACCGCGATGGTTTCTGCAATGGCACGGTGGCGACGAACGATATTAGGGCGCACATGGCGACGGTCGAAATGGCGACTGGCGCGTTCTGTGGCCCGTCCCGCGGCCCGCGCCCTCGCGCGGGTGCCGGCGGGGGTGAAAGCGCGCTGTCGTACCGCGAGCCCTTGGGCGATGGCGGTTGCGTTGAATCTCGGGCTTGCCGCTTTGATCTTATCGCTCACCTTCGACCCTCCTCTAAGGGGGATCCCGGACGCGCTGTCGGCGGTGACGGTCTATGTGGTGCGCGAGACGCCAGAACCGCCCGAGACCCCGACCCCTGAGGAGGAGGTGGCCGAGGATCCGGAGGTCGAAATCGCCGCGGCTGAGGCCAGCCCGGAGGATGAGCCGGCAGAGGAGGTGGCGCCCCTGGCCGAGGCGCCAGCCCCTGCGCCGGCGGCCGCCTTGCCCGAAACAGCGGATCTGTCCGTGCCGGCGGTGGCTCTGCCGGATACAGATCAGGGGCTTGGGACCCCCGACGGCCTGGTGGCGCTCAGCTGCTATGAGCAGTTCAGCGATCCCGATAAGGCCGCCGAATGCGCGGGTCGAGAGATCCTATCCGGTTGGCAGGGGGAGGTGGCGGACCTTGGCGGGGATTGGGTGAAGGTGGCGCGCGAGCTGCGCCGCGGCGCGCGCCTGCCGCGCTATGGCCCTGACCCCTATGGCGATCTTGCCGACAATGAGAGCATCTACCAACCGCAAGACCCCCGTTTTCAGTCTAAAGAGTTTTTGGAGTTAGGGCGGTATCGCGAAGCCTTCGACAGTGAGGCGGAGTACCGAAAGTTCCTCTCCACCTATGATAACCGGTCCTATATCAGCATGAGCAATCCGGCCCTTGCGGACCATGGCACGCCTATTTCCGAGCCGCTGTCCGGCTGGCGACCCAGCTGGATGTTGCGGGAGGACCCGGTGATCGATCGCAAAGCGATGGAAGAAATCGCCCGCATTGCGCGAGAGGCGGAAGGGGGTGAATAATCCGCCCCCTTACAGCTTCACCGACAGCCCATCCGACAGGGCATTCTGATATGCCCTCCAGGCGGGGATGGCCCCGAGCAGGGTTGCCGCGCCCACCACCCCGCCAAGGATCATAAGATCGTAAAGGCTAGGGCCAAGATTGGCTAAGGGCACGCCGTACCGTCCCTCAATAATGGGTCCGGCGATGCCAAGACCCCCATAGATGAACCCCGCCCCGACCAGGGCCCCAATGAAGCCCACAAGAGCGCTTTCGACAATGAGGAGGGAGAAGACATGCCCTCTTTGTGCCCCGGCGGCCCTTAAGACCGCGACCTCCCGGCGGCGCTCATTAAGGCTCGTCAAAATCGCGGTGAGTAAGCACAATAGTCCGGTCATGACCACAAACCCGCTAATGGCGAGGAGGGCGGTTTCCGCCGTTCCCACCACAGACCACAATTCCGCCAGCGCAATGCCTGGAATAATACCCAAGAGGGCTTCATCCTCATAGGTATTAATGTCTCGTTGGAGTCTAAGCACCAAGGCCCGATTTTTAAGGCCGACCATGAACGCGGTGATCGACTCTGCCTTATAGTCATCGCCGCTCATCGCTTCATCGACGGCGGGGGCACGCGCTCTTACCAGGGTGGCGGAAGGGAAGTCCGCATGTACCGCGTCGAGACCTTCAAGGCTGACATGCACAGTGCGGTCTACAGGGGTCCCGGTGGGGGCGAGGATACCCACAACGGTGAATGGATCATCCTTATGCTCAGCAAACGACACCGATTGAAGCCCATGGGCGATGATGATTTCATCCCCCAGGGAATAATTCAGCTCCCGCGCTACCGCGGCGCCAAGAACCACATCGTCGGGCGCGTTGAACCGACCCCCTTCAGCGAGGCTTAAGGACCGACCGCCGCCATATTCGAAATGCTGGAAATACGATCCATTGGTCCCAAGGACACGATAGCCCTTATGGCTGTCCCCCAAGGAAAGAGGGATGGTCCACTCAACTTCGGGCCGGTTGGCAACGGCCTCATAGCTATCCCACGAGATATTGTTGGTCGCGTTCCCGATACGGAAGACCGAATATAAAAGCAGGTTGATCTGGCCAGAGCGGGCCCCAACGATCAAATCGGTGCCGGAGATGGTGGCCTCGAAGCTCGCTTCGGCCGACCGGCGGATTTTATCCACCCCAAGGAAGAGCGCGACCGACAGCGCGACCGACAGAATGGTGAGGAGAGCGGTGGCCCGGCGGCTTAACAGGCTTTGCCAGGCGAGGCTGAGGAAGTTTGCAATGCTCATCGCCCGGCCCCCTGTTGGTTGAGCGCCGGAAGAGAGAGATGAGTGTCAAACGATGGCGCGAGGCCTTTGTCATGGGACACAAATAGAAGGGCCGCCCCGCTGCGCTCGGTCTCCGAGAGAAGGGTGTCGATGAACGCGTTCCGGGTATCGGTGTCGAGGGCTGAGGTGGGTTCGTCGGCAATGACAAAATCGGGTGCGCCGATAAGGGCCCGGGCAGCGGCCACCCTTTGTTGTTGGCCGACGCTTAAGGTGCCAGCGCCCCTCTTTGTATCTGCGACGGCGTCAAGGCCGAGGCGGCCCAGTAAGTCTGCGGCGGCTTCTTTTATGCTGCCCCGTTCAGCGACGGCGCGCTTCGCCCTCGCGGGAGAAAACCGGCAGGGAAGAAGGATATTGTCGATGACCGACAGATAAGGGACGAGGTTGAACAGCTGAAAAATGATCCCGAGCCGGTTGGCGCGGAAGGCGTCTCGTTTGGCGGCGGACAGGGCCGTAATATCTGTATCCAGAACATGTAAGGTACCCCCTTGCGATGGGGTGACCCCGGAGATGAGGGAGAGGAGTGTCGACTTGCCACAACCGCTAGGGCCTTCAAGGAAGACCCGCTCCCCCGCCTTGATCGTCAAAGCGGGAATGTTGAGGAGGGCCTCCCCTTTCGTCCAGCCAAAGGCCAGTCCCTCAATCTGAAGGGCGTGGGGGCTTGTGGACATAGGAACTCCATGGTGGCGCGTGTCTTTCGAAGAAGGATATGGGGGAAATCATCAGGAAGCAAAATGCTTGAAAGGGGAGATTTTGCAGCCCGCTTCGAATTGATTTTGAAAAGGGTTTTTCAACCGTCTTGATCCGTGTCTTTATTACCCAACGGCAAGGTTTTTGTGCAGGGCAGGATCTGCTAGCACCATTGCCCAGCGTCGAGGAGTGAGGGGTCGGATGGTCAATACAACCAGTTCAGAGGGGACGTCCGCTGCACATCAGCAGCGTGATGAAGGGACTGATGGCAGCGGGAATGAGGCGCCCAAGTTGCAGCTTGTACCGTCGCGGATGTTTGGCACCTGGTTGGCGGGCACCGGGTCAAGTTTTGCCTTCACAACCTATCAGGCAGGCAAGATCTTCCTCATTGGCACGCACCCTGAAACCGGCTGCCTTTCCATCTTTGAGCGCAGTTTTCCGCGGTGTATGGGCCTTGGGGTCGGTAACCGACGCCTGTGGTTATCTTCACTTTATCAGCTATGGCGGTTTGAGGATTTTCTCGAACCCGGTCAGGAGCAGGACGGCTACGACGCCGTCTATGTCCCTGTGGAGGGGCGCACCACGGGCGATGTTGACGTTCATGATGTCCACCCCGACGCTAGTGGGGATAAACCTATCTTTGTGGTCACGCGGTTTAACTGCCTAGCCACCTTTGACGAGGTGAACAGCTTCAAACCGATTTGGAAGCCGCCCTTTATCGATCGGATTGCTGCTGAGGACCGGTGTCACCTGAACGGCCTTGCCATGAAGGACGGTCAACCCGCCTATGTCACCATTGTGGCAGAGAGCAATATCGCGGGGGGCTGGCGCGATAATCGTGTGGGCAGCGGCATGGTGATGTCGGTGCCCGATGGAAAGGTGGTGGCGAAGGGCCTCTCCATGCCCCACTCACCGCGTTTCTATAGGGACCAGCTTTATCTCGTACAGTCCGGTACGGGTGAGTTCGGTAAAGTCGATCTCGACACGGGCGAGTTCCAGCCTATGTGCTTTTTGCCTGGGTTTGCGCGGGGCATCGCCTTTATCGGCCGCTATGCCATCATCGGTGTCTCCCGTCCGCGTAAAGAGAAAACCTTTGAGGGGCTACCCCTTGATGAACGCCTTACAGCCAACAATATGGAGCCGCGCTGCATGATCGCGGTGATTAATCTTGATACGGGTGATATGGAGCACTCGCTTGAGATCCAAGGGGTCGTTCAGGAACTCTATGATGTGGCGGCCCTAAAGTCGATCAAGCGGCCAATGGCGCTTGGTTTTAAAACCCCTGAGATCCGCTTTATGATCAGGCCGACGCCAGGGGCGCCAGAGGCCCCGGGGGTGTAGTGGCGGCGCTACCGCGCATTCTCTATGCCTGGGAGTTGGGGGCGAATTTCGGCCATATCTCGATGGTGATTGAAACCATGCGCCCTATGGTGGGGGGAGCGGCGCTTTTATTCGCAGCGCAGAATCTGGTCAGTGTTCGGAAGTTCGAAACAGACGTGCCGTTCACCCTTCTTCAAGCCCCTATATGTCCTGAAATCGAAAAGGGAGACAGCAAAGGGGTAGGGAGGAGTTATGCAGATGTGCTGCGTCATGTGGGGTGGGCGGAGGTTCCGGTCCTTAGCGCTCTTGAGGAGGCATGGGGCAGCCTTCTCGATGAGGTGAGGCCCGATGTTTTGGTGGCGCAGGCGGCCCCCACCGCCCTGCTTGCGGCCCGTGGACGGAACGTGAAGACCGCTATACTCGGCGGTGGATATGACGCGCCCCCGCGGGCAACGCCCATGCCGCCTTTCCTTTTTTGGGAGGGGGGAGAGGATAAGAAAAAGGCCCTCTTCGCTCGTGAGGCCGAGATTTTGGCCAATGCGAATGAGGTTCTTGCTCGCCGCAATGCACCACCCTTACCGGTATTTTCTGACCTTCTTCAGGCAGATGAATATTTACTCGCGACGAGTCCTGAGATCGACCCCTACCATCCGCGTCAAGACTGGGAACCCGATCACCCACGCTATTTGGGACCGCTCATAACCCTATATCAGGGGATTGACGTCAGCTGGCGGAGGGGGGCGAAGGCGAGAGTTTTTGCTTATCTGGAGGCGGGCAAGCCGCCCTTTTTTGCCGCTCTCGATGCGCTTACGCGCCTGTCCGCGGATATTGATGTCGTCCTGGCTGCACCAAAGGCACCGCCAGAGATAGAGGATCGGTTGGAGGATACCCATGTGCGGTTGTTTAAGGGGGCGGTGCGCCTCGATCGCCTTCTCCCCGATTGCGACGTGGCGGTTAGTCATGCCTCCAACGGCGTTTCTGCGGCGTTCGTCCACTATGGTATCCCTCAACTGGGCCTGCCGACCCATTCAGAACAGCTGATGGTGGGGCGGGCTATTGCGGCGCAAAAGTTAGGCCTCACGCTTTTTGGTCAGTATACCGGCAAAGAGGTACTGTCCGCTCTCAACCGCCTTTTAGCCGATGACATGTATAAAAAGGCCTCGATGCGAGCGGCAAAAGCGCCAGAAAATGGGGCTGAGGACGCAACGCGTCAGGCTTGCGCGGACGCGATTATGCGTCTTGCCGTTGCATCGTCATAACGAACGTATCCCGAAAAGCCGGATGCTGAGGGTCCTGTGCATCGATCGGTGATGTCTTGTGCTTATAGTGCCGGTCATCAAGGAATAGGGCCTCACCCGGACGGTTGAGCGTCGCGGTGTAGGTAGGATTGGGGGTGTCATCGGTGCCAATCAGCGTTTCGCCACCCGTCACATTTTGTGATTTAATCATCATAATGAGGGTAAAGTCGGCACCATCTCGGTGAAAACCCTCTGGTGTCGGATCGCCGGGGGCCATGATTCGAAACTGGTGCAATTGCAGCCGCCAGGTCGCATCTTGTACCTTGGTCGTTGTAACCATTTTTTGGACAAGGGCGTGCAGGCTTGGGCTTTCTAAAAACGCGTCGCTAATGGGTGCGAACTGACGGTAGCGGCCGCCGAAAAGGGGGTTGTGCGCCTTTTGCTGAAAATGGGGCTCAAGGGGCAGGGGGGCAAGGGTGCCGTTGGCAAAGCGCATGACCGCGTACCGGCGGCTGCGATACCCCTCGGTCACGTAAGAATCCCCCTCAAGCGCCTCCCAATCTTCGTGAAAGGCAGCGATCCCCGGCTCGGGGTCCCAATGGGCCAATAGCTTGGCTGGATTGGATGTTTGGGGTGCGCTCATGGCGGCTATATGCGCCTTGGCTTGCCGGCTCGCAATCCTCTTCGCCGCTGTCTTTGGTCGCGCTTTGGCCGGGTGGTGGCCCGCCTCGCCGATTAGGTGTAATCCGTAAACCCCATGCCCCAAAAACCACGCATTATTCTTACGCAGGCGCTGCCTCTTGATGTTCATCAAAGCCTCGCAGACCAGTTTGACCTGATCACGGTGTCGGCGCGACCGGTTCGCGCTGACTTTCTTGCTGCCGCGGACGGGGCGGTGGCGATTGTGCCTTGTCCAGGGGATCGGTTTGACGCGGCCGTGATCGCATCCCTACCCGCGTCGGTGAGGGGCCTTGCCAGCTATTCGGTTGGGCTCGACCATATCGACTTGAGCGCCGCGCGGGACAGAGGGCTGATAGTGACCAACACGCCCGACGTGCTGACCGATGCGACGGCGGACTTGGCGGTGCACCTCATCTTATCCGCGACCCGTGGGGCATCCGAGGCGGAAGCGGACCTGCGCGGTGGGCGCTGGGCGGGATGGCGACCTGACCATGTGATGGGGATCGGCCTTCAGGGGCGTACGCTAGGCCTTTTGGGGTATGGCCGGATCGGCGCGGCGGTGGCGAAGCGGGCGGTCGCCTTTGGTCTGAAGGTCGTCCACTACGATCACCGGGGGCGAGGCCCGGTCGACGACTATTCCGTACCGATCGCTTCACTTGAACAGTTTTGGGCGGTCAGTGATATTCTCAGCCTTCACGCCCCTTCCACGGATGCGACCCGTCATATCATCAATAGGCAGACAATTGAGATGATGAAAAAAGGGGTGGTCTTGATCAATACCGCTCGGGGAGACTTGGTGGATGATAGCGCCGTCATCGCGGCTGCGCAGTCGGGGCATATCAGCGCCATTGGGCTCGACGTTTATGCGGGGGAGCCGCAGCTCGATCCCCGCTATTGTGATCTACCCAACGCGACGTTGCTGCCCCATATTGGATCGAGTACGGCGGAAGCTCGACAGGCGATGGGGGCAAAGGTGTTGGCGAATCTCGTAGCGATCACCGGTGGTATGACACCGCCGGACCGGGTCGTGTAGCCCGTCCCCCTACCACAATCGTCGATCTGGCGCTGCCTTGTCTGCGAGGGCGTCGAGCAGCTGCAGCAGCGTTTTAAGGTCTGTGGTCCCGAGCCCTTCTAGCAGTTTTTCCTCATAGGCCTGGGCGAGGGGGACGATCTTTTCATATGTTTCTTTCCCCGCCGCGGTGAGGTGGAGGAGAGACATGCGGCCGTCCCCTTGGGCGGCGTGACGTTCAACATACCCCGCTTCGATGAGCCCCGACACGGCGCGGCTGACGGCCACCTTATCCATCGCCGTCCGCTCGGTCACGTCCACCGCGGCAAGCCCTTCGGTCTCACCAAGAACCGCCATTACCCGCCACTGCCAAATGGTGAGGCCGAACTCCTCATCATAGATCGCCGCAATCCCGCGGGAGATCGTGTTGGACAAAACCGACAGGCGATAAGGCAAAAACTCGCTGAGGCGCAGGGAGGCGGTGGGGGCCATGGGCTGTTCCAATTCAAGACGCGTCACCTTTATGGGGTTGCATCGGGAGATACAACTAGTTACATAAGAAACTATATTTCATCACCACACCCAGAGGAATGCGACCCATGGCGGACTTATTTGACAATCCAGCGGGGCTGGACGGGTTTGAGTTCATCGAATTCTCCGCACCGGAAAAAGGGGTGTTGGAGCCTGTGTTCGAAGCCATGGGCTTTATCGCCGTGGCGAAGCATCGTTCGAAAGATGTGACCCTTTGGCGCCAAGGGGAGATCAACCTCATTGCGAATTATGAGCCGGGATCCGCCGCGGCGTTCTTTGCGCGTGAACATGGGCCTTCCGCCTGCGGCATGGGGTTTCGTGTACGGAATGCATCAAAGGCGTATGAAGACCTTCTCGCCAAAGGGGCGGAGCCTGTTGATATTCCGGTAGGGCCGATGGAACTCAAGCTGCCCGCCATTCGCGGGATCGGGGGCGCTATCATTTATCTCATTGATCGGTACGGAAAAGATCTGTCGATCTATGACATCGATTTTGAATATTTCGATGGGGTAGAGCATCATCCAGCAGGCGCTGGGCTCGAAATCATCGATCATCTGACCCACAATGTGTATGGGGGGCGGATGGCCTATTGGGCAGACTATTATGAGCGCCTTTTCAATTTCCAGGAGATTAGGTTCTTCGACATTAAAGGTGAATATACCGGTTTGACGTCAAAGGCCTTGACCGCGCCGGACGGGAAAATCCGTATTCCCCTTAATGAAGAGGGCGAGGGCGGCAAAGGCCAGATTGAGGAATATCTCCGCGATTTCGGTGGGGAGGGGATCCAGCATATTGCTTTCTCTTGCAACAACCTTCTCGGCGTATGGGATAACCTCAAAAAATTGGGGGTAAAATTCATGACCCCGCCGCCCGATACCTACTACGAAATGTTGGACACGCGCCTGCCGGGGCATGGTGAAGATATTGGGGCCCTTCAGTCCCGCGGTTTGCTCGCCGATGGGACCACAGAAGGGGGGCACCCGCGGCTTCTCCTCCAAATTTTCTCTGAAACCGTGCTCGGACCTGTGTTCTTCGAATTTATTCAGCGTAAGGGCGATGACGGCTTTGGCGAAGGCAATTTCAAAGCCCTGTTTGAAAGCATTGAGCGTGATCAGATCAATCGGGGTGTGTTGAACGTAAAGGAAGACGCATGACCGGCGCCCCCGCGATTACCCGGATCCATCATGTGGCCTATCGCTGCCATGATGCGAAAGAGACGGTGGAGTTCTATCAGTCTCTCTTGGGGATGGAGTTCCTCCTGGCTTTTTCAGAGGATGAGGTGCCCTCCACCGGGGAGCCGGACCCCTACATGCATGTGTTTTTGGACGCAGGCGCAGGAAATGTGCTCGCCTTTTTCGAACTGCCACAGCAGCCCACAATGGGACGGGATGGGAACACCCCCGCTTGGGTGCAGCATATCGCCTTTGAGGTTGAGGGCCTGGATGATCTCATGGCGGCGAAAGCACGGATCGAGGCGGCGGGGCACGAGGTGATCGGGCCGACCAATCACGGGATTTTCAAGTCTATCTATTTCTTCGATCCTAACGGGCACCGGCTGGAGCTGGCGTGTAATACGGGCACACCGGAGGAATTGACTGAACTAAAAAGGGTGGCGCCCGACATGTTGGAAGAGTGGAGCCGGACAAAAAAGGCGCCCCAGCATGCCGCGTGGCTCCATGAAAAGGCGCGGGCGGACTATAACGCGGCCCCGGCAACGGTAAAGGACTAACCCCATGAAGCTAGCCACACTCAAAGATGGTAGCCGCGATGGGCGGTTGGTGGTCGTCTCCAACGATCTGGTCCACTATGTCGATGCATCCGGCGTGGCGCCGACTATGCAGGCAGCGCTTGACGATTGGGCTGCGGCTGCGCCCCAGCTTGAGGCGATAGCGGCCCAGCTTGCCGCGGGTGAGGTGGAAGGAAAGCCCTTTGATCAGGCGGCCGCCCATAGTCCTTTGCCGCGCGCTTATCAGTGGGCTGATGGGTCGGCCTATATCAACCATGTGGAGCTCGTCCGAAAGGCGAGGGGCGCTGAAGTGCCAGAGAGTTTCTACACGGACCCTCTTATGTATCAGGGAGGCTCCGACAGCTTTTTAGCGCCGCGAGATCCCATCCCCCTCGGCGATCCTGCTTGGGGGTGCGACATGGAAGGTGAAATCGCCGTTATCACAGACGACGTTCCCATGGGGGTCACGCCTGAGGCGGCCGCGGGGTACATCAAGCTCATCATGTTGGTGAACGATGTTTCGCTGCGGGGGTTGATCCCCGGCGAACTCGCCAAAGGCTTCGGCTTCTTCCAGTCAAAGCCGGCAAGTGCTTTTTCGCCCGTCGCTGTCACGCCCAATGAGCTGGGTGATGCTTGGCAGAATAGTCTTATTCACTTGCCCTTGCGGGTGGATTATCGCGGGGAGCCCTTTGGCCGCGTGGAGGCGGCGGAGGATGCGACCTTCACCCTCGCTGACCTTGTTGCCCATGCGGCAAAGACGAGGGATTTATGCGCTGGAACCATCATTGGCTCCGGCACTGTGTCTAATAAGGATGAAGATGGAGGCTCGGGCAGGCCGGTTGCGGCGGGGGGGCGAGGCTATTCTTGCATCGCCGAGATTCGCATGATCGAAACGATTGCTGACGGCGCTCCCAAAACTCCCTTCATGCAGGTTGGCGACCGCGTCCGTATCGATATGGTCAATGCAGACGGACAATCCATCTTCGGGGCGATCGACCAGGAGGTGGTTTCAGCATCCTCCAGCTGACCGCTTTTCTTTTAAACCAAACCCTGTATCATTCGCCGTTTATAAGATTTAGCGGCGAACGATCATGGACTTGCGACAGCTAAGATATTTTGTGGCTGTTGCTGAAGAGATGAGTTTTCGTCGGGCAGCTGAACGATTAGCCGTCTCTCAGCCCCCTCTGAGCCTTCAGGTCAAAAAACTCGAGGAAGAGTTGGGCGTGCAACTCTTCGTACGGGGAAAGCGCCGTATCTCGCTGACATCGTCGGGGCAGGTTCTTTTAGAATCAGCCCGGAAAATGATCGCCGACGAGCAGCGGGCGATCCATGATGTAAGGCGGGCGGCCAGTGGGGAGACCGGGCGTCTGGTGATCGGCTTCACCGACGACTTTATCCATGATCTCCTCCCCCGCGCTCTGGCGATCATGCACCGTGAACGGCCTGGCGTGATTATCGAAACCCGAATCGGCAGTACCCTGATGCTTGCCCGCGGGGTGGCGAACTATACCTATGATATAGCGCTGGGGTGTCCGCCGATTCCAGCTGATCTTGATACGTTGGACGTCTCCGTTATCGATGAGACCCCGATTGTCGCCATTGTCCCCTCCGATCATGCCATGGCGACGCGTCAACGGGTGTCGGTTGCTGAGTTGTGGCGGGAGCCTTTTGTTTGGGCAATCGCCAGTCGCGAAACGGGATATATGCTCAGTATCGCGCAGTTTGTTCGTCGCATTGGGTCCTATCCTCATATTGTGCACCAATCCTCGTCCAGTGAGTTGGTCAGCGAGTTGGTCGCAGAGGGGATTGGCGTGGCGTTGGTGGCGGCGAACTCAGTCAATGCGGATGTCCCTGGCGTGGTACAGTTGGCGCTTGAAGATGCTGATGCGTTTGTGCGCAGGGCCATCATTCGTCGAAGCGATTTGCAGTCTGCCGTGACGGACGCTTTCGTTGAAACTGTTCGTGCGGTTTTACGATAAACGCCGAGCGGCCTTGAAGAATTTGCGCCCTGATTGACTCAAGCCCGATGCGATAGAGTCTCTGTCTTTCGCGCGTGAGCCGGTGTCTCCGATCCAATGTCTAGTAACCGCCGATTGGATACCTAAATGATCACTCGCGAATAGTCATAATGATATGACGTTAAACCATCAGACCCGCCGTCGCCGCTTGTGATGGCGGTTCGGTCGATTAGTGTGCAGGGAGCTGATCATGATGAAGCCTGGGCTCAAGGCGATAGCCCGTGTTGCGGGTCTTACGATGTTGGCGGCATTTGGCCTCGCCATTCTTCAAGGGATGTTGAGTGATGATGGTCTCCTCACCACCGCTGCAGAGGAGGGCGGTAAAGACGGGCTGGCTGGGATGTTATGGAGCCGGTCTCTGACCCATTGGGGGACGATCATTATAGGCCTTGTGGGGGTGGTGGCCTTTTATCTCCTCTTGGTGCCGATCAATAGGTTGCTGGCGATGGTCGCAACCCTGTTGAAATTGGCGGCGGTCGTGGCGACCGGTTTCACCCTCTATCACACAGGCGGGATGAGGGGCACCTTGCTCAAGGAGGGTGGGGGAAGTGATTTGGTGTCGATTGCTGAGGCGGTGATTGCCTATGACTTCGACACATTTCACTATGGCCTTATTGCAACTTCCGTTGCGGCGGCGATCAGTTTTGCGCTTTTCTTCCATAGTCGGATGATTCCCCGATGGCTTGCGGGCTATGGGGTTCTGGCATCCGTCGGTGCGGCGATTGGGGCAAGTGCCATATATGTTGCGCCGCCCCTGTCTGACCTCATGTTCCCGGCCTACGCTGCCTTTAATGGTCTCGCTTATGTTTCATTGATGCTGTGGCTGATCATTGCGGGGGTGAATCTGGATCATTGGACCCCTCAGCAAGGTCGTTCCGTTTAAGAACGTCTTTCCGGACGGCCAACAGTGTATACACTTGGTCTGGAAGTGCTTTAGGTTAGCGCGCCGGGTGATTACCTTGGATGAGAGAAAGTTGGCGCACGCGCGACAAATAAAACTCTACAGCATCGGGCTGATTCAATAAGAACACCCGATGCTGTAGGTTCGAAGCACTATCCCCGATCAAACCTGTCCGCATCCATCACTTTAGTCCAGGCGGCGATAAAGTCCTGCACAAAGGTGTCTTCTGCATTGGCGTAGGCGTAAGACTCTGCCACGGCCCGCAACTCTGAGTTGGATCCAAAGATAAGATCCACCTCCGTGGCCGTCCATTTCAACTCGCCGGTGGCCCGATCCATCCCTTCGTAAACCCCCTTTTCGTCAGAAGAGGGACGCCACTGGGTCGCCATATCAAGTAGGTTCACGAAGAAGTCATTGGTCAGTTGGCCCGGCCGGTCGGTGAAGACACCGTGCTTAGCGTCATCCGTATTCGCATCGAGCGCGCGCAGGCCGCCCACAAGAACGGTCATCTCTGCCACGCTGAGGTCAAGGAGGTCCGCCCGATCCACTAGCGCTTCGGCGGGCGAATCAAAAAAGCTCTCCCGGTAATAGTTCCGGAAGCCATCAGCGGTGGGCTCCAGCACATCAAACGAAGCAGCGTCGGTTTGTTCCGCAGACGCATCCATCCGCCCTGGGGTGAAGGGCACGGTCACCGCGTGTCCCGCTTGGCGCGCTGCTTCTTCAATGGCAGCGCCGCCGCCAAGGACGATAAGGTCCGCTAGGGAGACCTTTTTGCCGTCGCTTTGGCTATTGTTAAAGCTTGCTTGGATATTTTCCATCGCACCGAGAACGCCTGCCAATTGGGCGGGGTCGTTCACCGCCCAGCCCTTTTGCGGCGCAAGACGAATGCGGGCGCCATTCGCGCCGCCGCGTTTGTCCGTATCGCGATAGGTGGCGGCTGAGGCCCATGCTGTTTCAATGAGGGCAGATAAGGACACGCCAGAGTCGAGGATAGCGGTCTTTAACTGTTGAATATCGGCTGCGGTGACGAGCGGATGGTCCATGGCGGGAATGGGGTCCTGCCACGGCAATGCCTCAACCGGCACATCAGCGCCCAGATAGCGGGCCCGCGGGCCCATGTCCCGATGGGTGAGTTTGAACCAGGCGCGGGCAAACGCATCCTCGAATTCAGCGGGATTGTCTAAAAAGCGCTCGGAAACCTCGCGGTACTGAGGATCTTCTTTCAGGGCCAAGTCGGTGGTGAACATAATGGGCGCGTGGCGTTTACTCGGATCATGGGCGTCCGGCACAAGCTGGCTTGCTGCCTCATCGGTGGGGATCCATTGCACCGCCCCCGCCGGGCTTTTGGTTTGCTTCCACTCAAAGGCGAACAGGTTGGTGAGATATTGATGGGTCCATTGGGCGGGGGCCGAGGTCCACGCCCCTTCTAGTCCTGACGTAACCGTGTCGGCCCCTTTGCCGGTACCGCATGAGTTGACCCAGCCGAGGCCCTGATGCTCAACGGTTTCGCCTGCGGGCGCCGCCCCCAGGCAGTCGGCCTTGGCGGCGCCATGGGCCTTGCCGAAGGTGTGGCCGCCGGCAATGAGGGCGACGGTTTCCTCATCATTCATCGCCATCAAGCCAAAGGACTGACGAATATCGGCCGCCGCGGACAAAGGGTCATGGTTTGCGTTCGGCCCCTCCGGGTTCACATAAATGAGGCCCATTTGAACTGCGGCCAATGGGCCTTTGAGCTTTCGGTCACCGGTATGGCGCGCATCGCCAAGGAATTCTTCCTCCGGTCCCCAGTAAACAAGGTCAGGCTGCCAGGCATCTTCGCGTCCGCCGGCAAAGCCAAAGGTCTTAAAGCCCATGGACTCCATCGCGACCGTGCCGGTCAGCACCATCAGATCCGCCCACGAAATATTTCGGCCGTATTTTTGTTTGATCGGCCAGAGGAGGCGTTGAGCTTTGTCCAGATTGGTGTTGTCCGGCCAGCTATTGAGGGGCTCAAACCGCTGCTGGCCCGCGCCGGCGCCGCCGCGCCCGTCGGCCACGCGATAGGTGCCCGCACTATGCCACGCCATGCGGATGAAGAAGGGGCCATAGTGGCCATAGTCAGCGGGCCACCAATCTTGAGAGGTGGTCATCACCGTCTCAATGTCTTTTTTGACCGCTTCGAGGTCCAAGCTGTTGAACGCTGCCGCATAGTCGAAGTCATCGCCCATCGGGTCGGCTTGGATTTCATTTTGGCGCAAGGCGGATAAATCGAGGAGTTCGGGCCACCAGGCCTGATTGGGTCGAGGTTGGGCGTTCCGGGTGTCGTATTTCGTGGCGTCACTCATGGGTGGGGTTTCCTCTGTCGTGGAAGGGGTTTCGATGGGAGAGGAGACGGGCGCAGCGATCTGTTGGGCGTCGGTGGTCGTCCGCGTTTCTGTTGGGCCGCCGCAGGCGCTGAGGGCGAGAGCAGCGGTGGCGACACTGGCGAGGAGGGTCCATTTGATGGTGATAGTCATTATTATTCTCCCTGTACTTTGTTTCTTATTTGGGCGGGGCTCTG
>CALFRH010000410.1 GCA_937919225.1 uncultured Parvularcula sp. | reverse complement strand
GGAACACTCTCGACTAATTATACAGTATAATGAATGAAAATGCTAGAAATTTGACTGATTTTCATCAGTTTACCATATAAATCTCTTCGGCGGTGATCAAGCGATAGCTTGTGCTGCGACTACCACCGGGATTTTGAATCAAAATACCGTAGTCGATGAGTGGTTTAAGATCGCGCAATGCTGTGTCGGGTGAGCACTTAAGCTTGCCTTGCCGGTGACGGATATCAGCCAGCTTTGGGGCGAGGGTTGCGTCGTCCCAACTAAAGTCTGGCCAGCCGTCGTTCTAGTAAATCCAGGTCATATTCGCCGCATACTATGCGGAGATTAGGAAGAATTTTCACCGCAGAGGCAAATGGTGATGAAAATCGGGACGATATGATCGGCTTGTCTGGCGCCCGGGTTAAGGGCGTCGTTCGGCGGCATGCCGCTTGGCCATATGAAATCGGTGACGCTATTCAGGCTTTGAAGTGCATTAGCTTGCCGCCGTCCGCCTGTTGAAGTTGGTTCACCAATGCTTGCCCAAGAGCTGTCGAAGGTGTGAGCACGCCTGCTGTGTTCGGTTTGCCGGGCCTATCACCGACAACGCAAAGCGCCAGTTCGGCAAGCATCTTCGAGGTCGCGCCGTACCCCGGATCACCTTGTCCGGTGATTGTTACGCGGGACCGTTGGCCCTTGTCTGTCTCGGCTCTGACTTTCACGGTGAAGCCGCCTTGTTTCAAGAGCCAAGTCGGGGGACCCTCACCGGGTTTCGGCTTGAATTTGATCGGCTCACGAAATGGGTATCCAAATCCGCGGCTGGCATAAAGCCAAATCAGCTTTAACCACATGCTTGGTGTACAACATTCTCTATACGTAGTGTTATGTGAATTATCATCTAAGAATAATGAGCGCCGAACCACTGGGGCGTTTATTTTTGCCATAAAGAAAGGGAGTAGCGCCCCGTTTGCGAAATCGAGCTCAACCCTAAATCCATCGGGCATGCCGTCCAACGTTGGCTCTTCATGGTCGTTGTGCGGCGCCTCCGGCGCTAGGATATACGGGTCACGCATTGCCTCCATTGTCCAGCGACCACTGGCAATGGCTTTCTTTCGTGCAGCGCCTGACGCAAGTGTTCCACCCGAAAAGGAACCGCTGTACTCTGTAAACATACCAGTGACTTTCGTTCGTGTACGATGGGTATCGATGCGGTCGAGCTGCTTTAATGCCAAATAGGCACCTAAATCGCTAGGGATTGAATCGACACCACCGCCAAGGATGATCTTTGCGCCTGAGGATTGAGCAGTATCGTGGAAGGCATCGATCATTTCCCGCTGCCAAAAACCTTCTCCGGACAAGTCCGAGTAGTGGGTGCCGGCTTCTGCGCAGGCGCCAAGCAGTCTTTCGCCACCGTAAACAGAAAACGGGCCGGCGGTTGTGATGACCATTTTCGTTGACCGTACCATTTCATTCACATCACTTGTGTTCTCAAGCGGGCAATGGAGGTAATCGACGTTTTCGCTCTTAAGTGTGTTTTTGACAGCGATGAGCTTCTCTTTGTTTCGCCCCGCAATAGCCCAACGGCGCCCCTTAAGTTCGGCATGTCCGTCTAGATAGGCCGCGGTGAGCTGGCCTGTGAAGCCGGTCGCACCGTACATTATAACGTCATATTTGAGTTCTTGCATTCGCTGCGGAGCCTCTCGCATCTGTCAATCTGCGACTTTATAGAGGAAGTTTGTGTAGTGAGTAATAAGTATATCTTTGAGGTCAGCGATCTACGAAAAGTTCTCGATGAGACATGAGCCACCCTTCGTCAGTTTTCTTCCACTGGATCCGGTATGTCCCTGTTGCTTTGATCGTCGGTTGCTGTCCGGGCAGTTGATGAGTGACAAGGAAAATATGTTCAGTCAAAGCTTCGCTATCGGATAGCTTTTCAAAAACCAAATTTGAAAATTGATGTCTAGACTGACGACCATCGAGTCTTCCTGTATGCGCGTCGACTGAGTAGTCTAAGATGGCCGAACGACCTTCTATGATGGGGTTTTCATTCTCTGCACCTGGAAGGTGCCACTCCATAACGCCCTCTTTGGTGAAGAGCCTAGAGAACTCTTCGGAGTCTTTCCTATCCCAAAGCTGAGAGTATCGCGATACTTGTTCGGCGATAAGAATTCTATCTTCGGCGGAAGTATCGCTCCTAGGCGAACAGGCCGCGTTCAGTGAAAAAAGAAAAAGGATCGCGGTAAAATGTGACAGGCGCTTCACAGTGATTTTCCTCCGGTCCTAGTGTTTCTCACGGTTGTTGTGTTTCAACTGCCTACATATTGGCTTTTTGACGATTCTGTCTATCTTCGCGTTCCCAACCTTTGGAGTTCATCGGGGGCGATGATGCGCACCCGTCCATACTCAATTTCGATAAGTGAGCGGCGTTTAAAGTCTTGCAGATGCGACCCAACCGCATACCGCGAGACGCCCAAATTTCTTGCTAAAACAGCTTGGGGAAGTTCGACCGTACCATGTTTATCTGCGTTCGCGATCAAGAAATTTGCTAGACGACTCTTAAGCGGTAGAGTTCGCTCCTGGTGACCAAAAGACGTTGACATAGAGACGGCCCAGCCCAAACTGAAAATTATTCCGTGTCGTGCAATCTTATTGTTATCAATTAGGGTCCAAAGCGTTTTCCGGCTGACACATGTAACCGTGCTTTCTTCTACGGCCTCGAAAAAAAAAGATGCAGGTTTGCCGGTCAGTGCCGCTTTCAGTCCCCAAGTTGATCCGGCGCCTAAGTACCCATAGATCGAAGATCGACCATGGCGATCAATAATCGATATTGAAAAACGCCCCTCTTCAACAATGAATAGGTTGTCAAAATCGTCGCCGACGGAGACAGCCATTTGATTTGTTTGGTAAGTGCGTGTCGTTCCATGGGATCGAAGAATCTCGACGGCCTCTAAGGGCATATCTAACCCAAGGGTGAGGCCTATCTTACTTTTTTCCTCGCTCATTTTGCAAACTTAGCCAACTTGTTGGCATTCTGCAATTCGATTCCTCGTTACCGTTTTCCCGCAATCCTGACGTTTGTTCCGTGCTGGGCGTGACGTGAGGCAATAAGAATCAGGGAGTGAATGAAAATGACATTACTGAACAATGTAGATCGTGTGGGTGTGAAGGCATCGAAATCAGCACTCTATCTAACGGTTACAGCATTAGCGCTAGTGACCCTATCGGGCACGGAGGCTGTGGCCCAAGAAGAAGCGGGCGTTCAAAACGACGAGGCTCGTTTGGACGTCATGACGGTGACGGCACAAAAGCGGGAGCAAAACGTACAAGAAGTCCCTATTTCTGTTTCTGCCTATTCGGGTGAGTTTCTGGAGGACTCTGGAGCTCAAACACTCCAGGATATTGCTCTGTACTCACCTAACTTCCTACTGCCGAGCTCCAGTCAATTGACGAATGCGCGAATCCAAATTCGCGGTGTGGGATCAGTTGGTAATGCAGGTATCGAACCCTCCGTCGGTGTTTTCATTGATGAGGTCTATTACCCTCGCCCTGGGTCAATTCTCGGTAATCTATTGGATGTCGAGGCTGTAGAGGTATTGCGCGGCCCGCAGGGAACTCTGTTTGGACGAAACACAGCAGCAGGCGCCCTTAGTGTACGAACGAAAGATCCGTCATTGAATGGAAATAGTGCAGCTCTGACTTTCGGTATCGGTAGCCAAGATGCGTATAATGGTAGCATCGTCTTCAACAGTGTATTGTCGGATCGTGTGGCTATGCGCTTTGCCGGGCAATACTCCGATCACGGTGGTTTTGGGAGCAACCTCTTAACCAACGAAGAATTCGGTGCTCGCGATGATTTGAACCTGCGTGGCAAGGTGCTTTTCGAGGCGAGCGAGCAGCTCACGCTGAAACTATCCGCGGACTATTCTCAGATCAATTTTGACGGTCAGACGGTAGAATTGCTTGCGGATACAATTCCGTCACCCGTATTTGGTGGTACGCTCGGCGCGCTTTTCGGGGCGCCGGCCCGCGACGCGTTCCTCGCTGCCTCCGAAGATCCCTATGATCACGACATTTACCAAGATCACCGCGATTTTTCCGATGACTCCCAGTGGGGCTTAGCATTGCATGCTGACTATGAACTTGCATCGGGCCATGTGATACGTTCAATCACATCATATAGGGATTGGGAGGCCAGCAATTTCGGAAGTTCTCTCAGACTTCCCGCACAGCTTTTTCCGCGTAGGCAAGAGTTTGAGAATCAGACGTTTAGTCAAGAGGTGCAACTCATTTCTCCAAGCGGAGGGGAGTTCGAGTACGTCCTTGGTGCTTTCTATTATGATGAAAGCTATGAAATTGCCGATAACTCTGATCTTGGACCACAATTCTGTATACCAATCGTGGCAGGCCTTGCTGGTGCTCAAGCCGCACAAGGATGTGCCGCTGGTCAGCAGGTCGATGCCTCTGAGGTTTCGTTTTCCCAAGATCTGACGAGTTATGCGTTATTTGGACAAGGAACTTGGCGGCCAAGTGAACAGTGGGCCCTCACAGCAGGGCTGCGCTGGACGGATGAGGAGAAGGATGCTGAGTTCTCAAGTGTGATCAACAACCCGTTCATCACCACATTGATGATTCGGTCCGCTGAAGCTCTGCCATCTACAACCCTCGACGACAGCCAGGTTACGTACTTTGCCAATGCGAGCTGGTTCCCAACAGACGATGTGATGGTATTTGCAACTTATTCCACCGGATATAAAGGTGGTGGTTTTAACACTCAGGGGGCATTCCCAGCTCTGACTGCGAGCCAGCGCGTTTTCGATGCGGAGAATTCCGAGAATTTCGAGCTCGGTATCAAGAGCCAATTCTTTGACAATACGTTGCAGGCAAATGTGACAGCCTACCGTATGGATCTCCAGGATTATCAAGACCGCGCGTTTGATGGGATTTCTTTCATTACCCGCAATGTCGGTGAATTGCGACAGCAAGGAGTTGAAGCAGATATTGTATGGGCACCGATTGATCAGCTGACGGTGAATAGTGGGTTATCATTCTTGGACTCAGAGTTTTTGGATTACCAGAATGCGTCCCCTTTACCTGGCGGGCCGGTTCAAGATTTAACAGGCGGCGAGGCGCATTTTTCGCCTGACGTTCAAGGATCGATGGTCGTTGATTGGTCCGATGGCATTGGGGCTAATAAGGAATACTTTATTCGTGGTGAAATGCAGTACATTGGTGAGCAAAATGTTGGGGCCAATACCAACAATAACTCTCAGACAATTCAAGATGCATACGCACTGTTCAATGCGCGCGTTGGCTTGGCTGCTGACGATGACAAATGGCGCTTGACCGTATGGGGTAAAAATCTCACGGAAGAGGGATATTGTACATCTATCTTCAACCAGCCGTTTGGCGGGCAGCTTGGAGGGACGAGCAACCTGCAGACGCCACAGCGCTGCGTGGTCGGCGCGCCTCGCACATATGGCGTTGAACTTCGTGTGCGTTATTAAATTGAATAGCTGAGAAGAGCTATTCCTTCTACTTTTCCTAACGATCAATGGCCGACGCAAGCCGTCGGCCATTTTTTAAGTGCCTTATGCCCAATATAGATGGTGCAAAATGACAACTCAGAAACTCGGCGCTGAACTGGCAATGAATTCTTCCGACTATCCTTTGATTAGGACCTTAGCGGACATTGAAATGATGGAGGCTGTGCCCTGGAGAGACCGTTGTTCGTTCGTTAGCACCTATGAAGCGATCAAGTCTGCGGCTGAAGAGTACGCCCAGCTTGACGCTTTGACGTTTCTTCCTAGCGGTGCTGCAGATGATGTGCCTTTCACCGTATCCTATCGGGAGCTTCTAGCTCGTATTACACAGACGGCGAACTTATTTCATTCGCTTGGAGTCGGTGCGTCTGATGTCGTTTCATATATTTTACCCAACTTCCCTGAAACGCATGAAGTAATTTGGGGAGGGGAAGCTGCTGGCATCGTCAATGCGATCAATCCGCTCTTAGAGCCGATGACGATCAAGAAGCTCTTGTCGGCGGCAAACGCTAAAGTGATCGTCACGATACCGCCGCTTCCTACGATCAATTTGTGGGATCCTGTTGTTGCGTTGGCGGATGAGCTTGATCATGTGGAAGCGATTATTTTCGTTGATCCCGCTGTCTACTTCAACTTCCCACCCCTGAGTTTACCGGCGCGAACGCCAGGGGGAAAACCAATTCTCCGATTCCAGGATGCAAGAGAGTCTCAAGACAGCGAGAGATTGTCCTCAAATCGTGTCTTTTACCCGTCGGATATTGCATCCCTCTTTCATACGGGCGGTACCACGGGCGTTCCGAAACTAGCACCTCATACCCATGAGAATGAAGTGTTCATGTCATGGTGTACGTCGCAAATCACCCCATTGGCTGCAGGAGAACGGGCGCTTATCGGGTTGCCGCTGTTTCACGTTAATGCGGTGATAGGGACAGGTTTGGCCTCTTTTTTATCAGGAGCCAATCAAGTGATGCCCAGTCCCATGGGTTTCCGCGGGGCAGGGGTTTTAGAAAATCTTTGGAAGATATTGGAGCGGTTTAAGGCCTCCTATATGTCGGGTGTACCGACGATATATTCGTCGCTCATGTCGGTACCGAAAGATGGGCTGGATTTAGGTTCGCTTAAATTTGCGGCCGTTGGGGCCGCGTCGATTTCGCCGGATCTTTTCAAGAGATTTGAAGAATATTCTGGGGTGGAGTTGGTCGAATGCTACGGTCTCACTGAGAGTACCGTCCTTGCTTCAGCGAACCCTATGGCTGGTGAGAAGCGGGTAGGGTCCGTCGGTCTTCGGATGCCATATCAAGAGATGCGATGCGCAGAGATCGACGCCGACGGTGAGATTTCTCGTTTTAGTGAGGCTGGGGAGGTCGGTACGATTGTCATCAGGGGGCCAAACGTTTTTCCTGGGTATTACAAGAAACATGAAAGTGGTTTGACCTCTGATGGTTGGTTGAATACAGGTGATCTCGGCCGACAGGACGAGGATGGGTACTTTTGGCTTACAGGGCGCTCAAAAGATCTTATTATTCGTGGGGGTCATAACATAGATCCAGGGGTGATCGAAAATACCCTGGAAGAACATGAGGCGGTCGCGATGGTGGCCGCTATTGGACAGCCTGATGAGTATGCTGGTGAATTGCCTATCGCGTACGTTCAATTGAGGCCGGGAGCTGAAATTGATCCGGAGGACCTTAGGATTTGGGCTAAAGCTAGAATTCCTGAACGTGCGGCGGCACCGGTTTACCTTGAAGTTTTGGAAACCCTACCTGTAACCGCTGTGGGTAAGATATTTAAACCACCTTTGCGCACGATGGCTGTCGAACGTGTTCTTACGAACAAGCTTTCTGTCGCTGGCGAGTCTGCGACTGTTACGGTTAGCAGTCATGCAACGCGAGGTATTGTCGCTACCGTGCAAACGAACCGTGTGGCCGCGACGCAAGATTTGTTGAAGGGTTTCGCCTTGTCTATCGACTATATCGGTATTTAGTGATTGTACTTTAGAGTTGCAAAGACGGCGTTAGATCGGATCGCGTTCAATTGAATCCATACCCAGCAGCTTTGAAGTAGTTTTGGCATTCTGTTGGTGAGCAGAGATCGCAGATATTGCCGATGGCCTTCCAGAGGGCATCGATTGTTCTGTGGACGCCTTTTCGAAGATGAGGGCTCTCGAACGCCTGATTTATCCTTGCTTTTCAAGGTGTTAGGTTAAATTTCAGGTGAGAAAATGGAGATGGCGCGCCTTGAAAGCGAGGAACTAAATCAATTGGTGAATGAGTTTCAGCGCTGGAGCGTGCATTTGTCTCAATGATATGGGTATTTATGGCGATGTTTTTGGGTGTTAAGCTATAAAACTTGATTTTTTGGATATTTATGGATATAGTTATGGGTATGAGTCTCAACGTATCCACTCTATCCATAACGCCTGAGCTTTTATCGCTCATCGCCGAGATTGATGAGTTCAAAGGCGCGTGGAAAGCCTTAGGCACGCTCATGCCTGAGCGGCTTTCTGCCTTACGGCGTGTTGCGACAATCGAAAGCATTGGTTCTTCGACGCGTATCGAGGGGAGTAAACTGTCTGATAGTGAGGTTGCTGCGCTCCTCACCAATCTATCTGTGAAAAGCTTTGAGACCCGTGATGAGCAAGAAGTCGCGGGATATGCAGAGGTCATGGAGACGATATTTGCCCATGCGGATGACATTCCGCTGTCGGTCAATCACATTAAGCAGCTCCATCGTGATCTCCTCAAATACAGTGAAAAAGACGCCCATCACCGAGGTGAGTATAAGACCACGCCTAACCATGTGAGTGCTTTCGATGAGGAGGGAAAAGAAATTGGCGTTGTGTTCGCTACAGCGACGCCCTTTGACACACCCCGTCTCATGAATGAATTGGTGATATGGGCGGTGGATAGTCTCAAGGACAAAACTCTGCATCCATTGCTGATTATTGCTGTCACCATCGTGACTTTCTTAGAAATTCATCCGTTTCAGGATGGAAATGGCCGATTATCCCGAGTTCTAACAACGCTTCTGCTTTTGAAAACGGGCTACGCTTACGTGCCGTATAGCTCGACAGAAAGCGTGATCGAGCAGAACAAAGAGGCTTACTATTTAGCTCTTAGAAAAACACAAGGTACCATTCGCTCGCCAAGTCCTGACTGGCAGCCATGGGTTTTGTTCTTTCTACGAACCTTAAGGGCGCAGAAAGATCGCTTATCAAAGAAAATCGAGCGTGAGCAGCTTATGGTCGGGCATCTGCCAGAACTATCTGTACAGATATTAGAGCTTGTCAAAAATCACGGGCGCGTATCCAACAGCGAAATCGTGCAGGCTACGGGTGCAAATCGCAACACGATCAAAGCTCACTTGAAAAGGCTTGTCGATGGGAACCATCTTGTCAAAAACGGAACGGGGAAGGGCACGACTTATTCAAGGAAATAATGCCTACAAAGAGTCGAACCGGGCAAAGCCTTATCCAATCAAGCTCTGTGGCTTCAGGTGTTTAAGGGTAATGGCTGGGTAGATAAAGTCAGAACGCAAATTTCTGTAGTAATATCAATAATTTATATGGTTAACGGGAAACAATGGCGCACCCGAGAGGATTCGAACCTCTGGCCTCTGCCTTCGGAGGGCAGCGCTCTATCCAGCTGAGCTACGGGTGCCGAGTGCTTGCTTATGGGGGAACCTGGCGACCTTGCCAAGGAAAAAGGCGCTGTGGATGCAGCATGATTGAAAAGGGCGGCAGATCAGTGCGTGTAAGCCTAGCTATCAGCGATAGGTCACTTTTGACCAACAAGTAGGCCGTGTCAGACATTGAAATGAAGGTGCCACAAGAGGCAGGGCGGCTCACCCTATGCAGCAGATGATGGGGCGATGTTTCGATTTCTTGACGGTTGCGTGATCCGCTTCCTCTAGGCTGTGGTGGTATGCGGACAGGGCGTTCCGCGCGGGATTTGATCCTCAAACCCCCGCTAGAGGGAGCGGTTCGAGCGCGCCTCAATAGCTGTGCTGCAGCGTCATCGGCTTACCCCAGATCTTTATCGGGCGGATCGCGGCGGAGGCCGAACCCCATTTCTCACCCAGTCCATGCAGGGGGCGCCCAACACCCTTTTGCTTGCAGGATTTCGAGATATAGCGGCTGAGAGTGGGGGGGCGATTAGCTTGTCAAAAGATCTTTAAAAGGCACGTCAATATCGGCCACCCGCGGATCATCTTTGTCGACAGGCTTACCCAGCAGCATGCGGCCTTGGGCAAAATCGAGGGGCCGGTTGATCGCGTCAATCGCACATACCATTCCGTCTCGAAGATAAATCAAGCTAAAGCTATTCGTATCAGGATCACCTCGGGTAATGGTCTCGTCGTAACCGACATTTAGCCCGATGGTTTGTAGCTTGATGTCATATTGATCGGACCAAAACCAGGGGAAGGCGGCATAGGGCTTACCGCGGCCTAAAATGTCGAGGGCCACGGTCTTTGCCTGATCGTTAGCGTTTTGGACTGACTCGACGCGCACGCGGGCCCCGCCAGCGAAGGAGGAGTGGAAGGCAGCGCAATCCCCAATGGCGTAGATGTCTTCAAGGGTTGATCGGCAAAACTCATTGACCACAATGCCCCGATCGATCTCCGCGCCAGCGCTTTCAAGGGCGGCGATAGAGGGGATAATCCCAATACCAACAATCAGAAGATCACAAATCTCAGTCGTGCCATCGCTAAGCAACAAGGCAAGGCGGCCTTCGCTATTCTCCGCGGCTGTATCGATCACCGTCCCAAGGCGGAAGGTCACCCTATTATTCTCGTGCAGGCGTTGAAAAAACGCTGACATCGCCGGGGCGCTCACACGCGATAGGACGCGGTCGGATAGCTCGATAACTGAAACGTCTTTGCCTAGTTTTCGCAACACCGCTGCGGCCTCGAGCCCGATATAGCCGGCACCGACAATGTGAACGCAGGATGCGGTGGTGAGTGCGTCGTTCAACCGATCAATATCGTCCAATGTGCGGATGACGTGAACGCGTGAAGGGGGCACATCCTTAACGGGGAGGGGGCAAGGGTCGCCGCCCGCTGCCCAAATCAATTTTTTATAGCTGATAACGCTGCCCGACGCGGTGGTCACGCGGTGGCCGACGGGATCAACCTCGGTGACGGGGGAGCCCAGATGCATGGCCACGTCTTTGTCAGCCCAGTAGGTGTCCGCCCGTAAATAAAGCCGATCCCGTGACTTCTCTCCAAGAAGATAGTCTTTGGACAAGGGGGGACGTTCGTAGGGCGCGTGCGCTTCGGCTCCGACTAGGGCGATAGAGCCGTCAAACTTGCCCGCCCGCAGGGCATGGGCGGCTTGGCCACCAGCCTGACCGGCGCCCACGATCACGACGTCATATTCTTTGAGAGAAGACAGGGCTCTATCCTTTGCATTTCGAGCCGTACCCATAAGCGGAGAGACCCTCGCCGGGCAAGAGCAAGCTTTGCGCTCGGGCGTTCCGCCCTGTAAGGGGCGGTCTCGCCGACAAGGAGACGTGATTTCCGTTGACCCCGCTGTCTAACGCACCCTACCGCTTTTGCGTGGCCCCGATGATCGATTGGACGGATCGGTATTGCCGCTTTTTCCATCGGCAGCTGTCGCGACATGCCCGTCTTTACACGGAAATGATCGTTGATGAGGCGATCCTCCGGGGGGATGCGGCACGCCTTCTCGACTTTGATACGTCAGAGCATCCGGTGGCCCTACAGCTTGGGGGGAGCTACCCTGAAAAGTTGGCGGCCGCAGCCCGGGTGGGGGCGGATTGGGGATATGACGAGATCAATCTCAATGTCGGCTGCCCCTCTGATCGGGTGCAATCGGGCCGGTTTGGCGCCTGCCTTATGCGGGAGCCTGGTCTTGTTGCTGAGTGTGTGGCCGCTATGGCGGAGGCCGTTTCCGTTCCCGTCACGGTGAAGTCCCGGATCGGTGTGGATGATCAGGAGCCCCGCTTGATCTTGCCCGCCTTTATTGGGGCGGTGGCCAACGCGGGGTGCACGACCTTTATTATTCATGCCCGCAAAGCATGGCTTCAAGGTCTTAGCCCGAGGGAAAATAGGACGATCCCACCGCTTGATTATGACCTCGTGGCCGAGGTGAAGGCCGACAATCCGACCCTAACCTTTGTCTTGAACGGCGGGATCGATACGCTTGATGCGGCCAAAACGCATTTAGAGACGTTCGATGGCGTTATGCTCGGGCGAGCGGCCTACGAACGGCCGGCGCTCTTAGCGGATGTCGATGAACAAGTGTTCGGCGCTGCTCCGATGGAGTTCAATCGTGTGGAGATTATTAAGACGGTAGCGACCCATTTTGAAACCGTGAATACGCCCCTTTGGCGGTATGGACAGCATATGCTGGGCCTGTTTCATGGGTGTCCCGGTGCGCGAACCTGGCGCCGCGTATTAAGTGAGGAGGGGCGGTCCCCTCACGCCAATGCGAGTTGGCTTACTGCTCTTGGGCAGGAGATAGCGGCGCTATCCGGCGGCGGTATGGAAGGGACAGCCGCGTGACCATTGCTGATTTGGCCTTATTATTGGCCACCGGACTATTTGCTGGCTTTCTCGGTGGGCTTTTTGGGATTGGTGGCGGAATCGCTATCGTAC
>CALFRH010000409.1 GCA_937919225.1 uncultured Parvularcula sp. | reverse complement strand
CACGAAAGTCAAAGGTGGCTGCAACCGGCAACGGATCTGAAATCCCGGTGGATTCAATCAACAGATAATCAAACCGGTCTTCAGCGGCCAGACGGCGAACCTCTTCCAAAAGATCATCGCGCAAGGTGCAGCAGATACAACCATTGGACATCTCAACTAGCGTTTCATCCGTGCGGCTCAGCTCGGTATCAGCACGCACCAGATCGGCATCGATATTCACTTCAGACATATCATTGACAATAACCGCAACGCGACGGCCATCACGATTATTCAAAACACGATTGAGAAGGGTCGTTTTACCGGCCCCAAGGAAGCCAGATAAAACCGTAACAGGTAGCAGTTTTTCGGGACTTTTAGGCTGCGGGACAGCTTGAACCATTTGGACACTCCAGAGATGTGAAGTCATGTAACTATCTTAGTTACTAGATACATGCAACACAGTTTGTTACATGATTAGGCGACATCAAGAGGAATCGTATTTTTGAAACGCAACAGCCGCCTTTCACTGGCACTTCACACGCTGGGGCATATGGCCGGAGAGCCGGATAAGGTTCAAACTTCGGCTGAGATAGCCGATCATGCCGGCACAGATGCAGTTGTTGTGCGCCGTGTCCTGGGGCGTCTGCGTGAGGCTGGTTTGTTGATCTCAGAGAAAGGCCACGCGGGCGGATGGAGACTTGCGCGCGCTCCACAAAGCATTTCATTGGCCGATGTATATCTGGCGCTTGATGACCGCCTCGTCGCGCCGGACACAGAGTTTGAAACGCATCATTGCGCGGTGGAGCAATCCCTACACCAGCGCGTCTCCAGCATTATGGCCGAGGTGGAGACAAGCCTTGTAGACCGGCTTTCTGCAACATCTATCGCCGATGTAAGACACAAGCATAGTTAGGTGTTCAGTCCCGGCATTTGGTGGATCGGATTTAAGATGGACCGATCTGGCTCTGATATACACATTTTATAGATTTATTTGTAAAGCGAGAACGCGCTTAAGGTCTTTAAGAGTGGGCGATTTTTGGTTTCATTGACCTCGTCGATCAGATCGAAGCTCATCTCGCGAAACCGTTCATTAGACGCCGAGACGGCACACAATTCATCCCGCCTTTTGTACGCCCAATGTGGCGGGGTACGTGCGTTTTTTAGGGTGTGGACTCAATTGAGCCAGCATCTGATTGCGAACATGTAGACCATGTTTTGGAAGCTGTTGGCTGTTTTCTCGAAGCGGGTTGCCAATCTTCGCATGTCTTTCATTTTGCAGAAGAAGCGCTCGACGATGTTGCGCATGGCGTAAAGGTTCTGATCGTGGGCGACTGGCTTGCGGGCATTTGATTTTGAGGGAATGACTGCAAGCGCGCCTTCATCGGCGATTTGGCGTCTGATCCTGTTGGACGTGTAAGCCTTGTCCGCGACGATGGCGAGCGGGTCGGTTGTCCAGCCGGTGAAGGCATCGAACATCTGGCTATCATGCAACTGGCCGCCGGAAACCTCCAGTCTGAGGGTCCTTCCATGTTCGTCTACAGCCGCGTGAACCTTACTTGTGCGACCGCCGCGTGAGCGTCCAATACCTTCTGCCAGTTCCCCCTTTTTGACCCAGCCGCTGCGCGATGAGCTTTGACAATAGAGCTATCGATAAAGATCAGACTGTTTTCAACCTCCTGCGCGAGCGCGTCAAACACCGCCTTCCACACGCCCTTGCGCCCCCATCTGACATAGCGATTGTAAACCGTGGTGCGCGGGCCATAGCGTTCGGGCAGATCGCGCCATGGCGCTCCGGTGCGCAGGATGTAGAAAATGCCGTTGAGCACTTTTCGATCATCGCCGCGCTTGGCGCCACGCCCCTGTTCAGGCAACAAAGACGTAATAATCGCCCATTCTTCGTCAGATAAATCGAACCGTGCCATCAAAACCTCCATCACTGGAAGTTTTGAATCTGATTTGCCAAGCAATATCAAACAGCTGAAATGGGTTCAGACCCTAGTAGCAGGCATAACGGCGGGATTACCATTCCACCCGCCGTGGATGCCCGGCTTTTTGCGCTCATCTAGGATGTAATTTGCAAAATCAATGAATTGTTGGGCATCTCGGCTCGTAGTTGTAGTTCTTTCGATGTCCGCGTTTAGCTCGCCCACCTTTGGCCCGGTGATCGCGTCTACGAAAAAACCTCCAATTGCGTTAGCGGCGCCGACAACTGCACTAACCAATTGGGTGCCAGCTGAAAGAAGTCTCCCTTCAAACTGCATAGAATCTGCGTATGTTATGTTGCGCTCGGCTTCCTCAATTTGTCGGTGGATTTCGTCATCGGTCGCTCTCAGCACCTCATCGTCGGTTGGCGGGGTGTATCTTTTCTTCAGGGTTATGGTGGGATCTGGAGTAGACGGAACGGGCGCACTTGGGCCCTCATCTTTGTCTTTGGGTGAGGTTGAATTGCCGAAAAAATTCGAGACCGCTCGAGCTATTCTTCCAAAAATATTTGCCATTTTAACAACCCTTTAGTTTTGAATAGTTTGAAAGGAATTTTCTGAAATCTTCAGTGTGATTTTCGTATATACTTGTCGTCTGGATAACATGTCTCAGCCAAACATGAGTTTCGTTTTTTATTATAAACTCCTCACGGCTATATTTTTCCAATTCTGGAAAAAACTGCAACAAGTGCGAGTTGATGATCGGAATTTTATCAGCTTGGGGCGAATTACTAACATAGGGCCAATTTGCGCCTGGATACAAGCTCTCTATCAGCAACCTAAAGCTCGACAGCTGAGATCTCGACGGGTGGATTCGGCGCTCATACGGTAAGCTGCGTTTGAATGTGAACTCCAAAATATAAAAACTATAGTCTTGTTCAGGGTGCTCGAATACTTTCACTTTGTCAATATCTTGCAACTGACTTATATTGATCCTTGTAATTGACCTATTATTCCATCCGTTGGCTTCTGTGGGTTCGTAATTACTACCAAGCTCGACCCAGCATTCATCAATCGAAAAATCATCATACCCCATAGACAGTATGGATTGACCAAGTTGAGATGCAACCTCATCTTGGCTGCCTTGCGCTGGTGATATTACCGGCGATATCCACACGCCCAAGATTATAGTAAAAGTGATACCGATTTTGTTGAAAAGGTTTTTTGATTTAACACTCATTTCAAATTCCTATTGTTTAGACTAAATATACATTAAGAAACGGCGTGCGCAAGGGAACAAACCGCCGAGTTGCCAGATCGAAGACCGCGTCCTCCTTGTTGGGATAAAGCCCGTAGTCAGGGATGCATCAGTAGAAATCAGGTGGGTGGTCCGTGGCTCGAGAAGATAAGGGAGTAGGTTTAAACATATTTTTGGCAAGCTTTAGGTCACGGACTCATTAAATCTGATCCAAATTCTCGCTGATACAAGTTTGATTCCAGCGAGATAGTTTTCCGGATCCTTTTCATATCGCGTTGCGATTGCCCGGAAGTGTTTGAGTTTGTTGAAGAACCTCTCGACGATGTTGCGCATGGCGTAAAGGTTCTGATCGTGGGCGACTGGCTTGCGGGCATTTGATTTTGAGGGAATGACTGCAAGCGCGCCTTCATCGGCGATTTGGCGTCTGATCCTGTTGGACGTGTAAGCCTTGTCCGCGACGATGGCGAGCGGGTCGGTTGTCCAGCCGGTGAAGGCATCGAACATCTGGCTATCATGCAACTGGCCGCCGGAAACCTCCAGTCTGAGGGTCCTTCCATGTTCGTCTACAGCCGCGTGAACCTTACTTGTGCGACCGCCGCGTGAGCGTCCAATACCTTCTGCCAGTTCCCCCTTTTTGACCCAGCCGCTGCGCGATGAGCTTTGACAATAGAGCTATCGATAAAGATCAGACTGTTTTCAACCTCCTGCGCGAGCGCGTCAAACACCGCCTTCCACACGCCCTTGCGCCCCCATCTGACATAGCGATTGTAAACCGTGGTGCGCGGGCCATAGCGTTCGGGCAGATCGCGCCATGGCGCTCCGGTGCGCAGGATGTAGAAAATGCCGTTGAGCACTTTTCGATCATCGCCGCGCTTGGCGCCACGCCCCTGTTCAGGCAACAAAGACGTAATAATCGCCCATTCTTCGTCAGATAAATCGAACCGTGCCATCAAAACCTCCATCACTGGAAGTTTTGAATCTGATTTGCCAAGCAATATCAAACAGCTGAAATGGGTTCAGACCCTAATATTTTCAATTGCTTGCATCGGTGCTGCGTTTCCGTTTGAAACGGAACCGCTCTAGTACGAATCTATCAGCAATTTGGCTACGCCATTTGGTATTTCGAATGATCTTCGCGCCCAAAGAACATCATGTAAAAGACCGGCGCGGCAATCAGTGTCAGTATCGATGCAAACGCCAGGCCGCCCATGATTGTTACAGACATTGAAGAGAAGAAAGCGTCTGATAGGAGAGGGATCATTCCGAGGATTGTGGTGGCTGCTGCCAACAGGACTGGACGCAAACGTGAAACCGACGCTTCGGTGATCGCGGCTGCGAGCGGCTTATTTGGTACTTCCGCCCGGGTCAGGTCAATTTCCTCGACCAAAACGATGCCGTTCTTGATCAGCATGCCCGACAACGACAAAAGCCCGAGAAGCGCGGTGAAGGTAAACGGCAGACCGGTGCTCACCAGCCCCAAGGCCGCGCCGTTTACCGACATCGGGACCAAAAGCCAGATGATCGCGGTTTGACGCAGTCCGTTAAATAGAAGGACCGTAATCAGCAGCTTAATAAGGATCGCCATGTGCAGTTGAGTGACAAGGGAGTCCTGCGCATCCTCTGAATTCTTCAGCTCACCGCCCCATTCAAAGCGGTATCCAGGCGGCATCGCCATTTCTTCAATGGTCGCGTTGACGTCTACCTGAACCTCTGCTGCGGTCATGCCGCGGGGGATGTCA
>CALFRH010000408.1 GCA_937919225.1 uncultured Parvularcula sp. | reverse complement strand
GGGCGCGCGCCGCGGAGGTGGCTTTTGACGCAGGGCAGTGCACACGGACAGACCTCGCCCTCGCGGAAGCCAGCCTTGCCGGCGTGCGCGCGCGCTTTGCCGATGCCACGTCCCAGGCGGCCCAGGCCCGCAATCGCTATCGGGCGCTGGTGGGCACTGTCCCGGGCGCCTTTACCTTAGACAGTAAAGTACCCGTGCTGCCGGAGACCGCGGATGAGGCCGTGTCTCAAGCTTTGCGGGTGAACCCTCAGCTATTGGCGGCCCGGGCGCTAGCGGATGCGCGGGCGGCCGCTGAACGATCTGCACGGGGACAAAGGTCACCCTCTCTGCAGGTGCGCGGTACCCTGAGTTATGTGGAGAACCAGTTCTTTGAGGGGGATCAATCGGAGAATGCCGCGATTGCCGCAGAGCTTTCCATGCCGCTGTTTCGCGGCGGGGCGATTGGTGCCTCTATCCGTCAGGCAAAGGCCGACGCCCGGGCGGCGCGCTTTACCGTAACAGACACTGAACGGCAGGTAGAAGCGAATGTGCGGAGCGCCTTTGTCCAGTTCCAAGCGGCCCGGATCGCGCGTGAGGCCACGGCCACGGGGGTCGCAGCGGCGGAGCTTGCCTTCCGCGGCGTGTCTTTGGAGCAAGAGGTGGGGCAGCGCACGGTGCTTGACGTCTTGCAGGTGGAGGACGACCTTCTGACCGCGCGGTTTGATGATGTGGAGGCCCAGCGGGCCTATGTCCTTGCGGCCTATCAACTTCGCTTGGCGATTGGCACGTTGTTGGGGCCGTTGAGCGAGCCAACCAATAATTAACCACAGGTTAACGATCTTGGCGCGGGAACCAATTGAGACTGTGGGCTGTTCATAAAGAGCAATTTCGGAGTGTTGCCCCCTTATGTGCCGGGGGCCGCCAACCATGACCCTCGCAACGCGTCCCCCTGAGGCGGTTATTCGCCAGTTTGCCCGTGCCGTATGCGCGGATCGCCTTATTGGCGATGAGTTGATGCGTCTGACGATGGCCGATTTTCCTCGACCGGTTTTAGATCGGGGGTCTGCCTTGTCCTGGTTAAAAAGCTTTGTCTCTAATTGGCAGCGCTATGCCGGGGAGCCCCATGACACCCAGGCGCCTTTTTCAGAGGAAGCGTTGAAAGCCGCCCTGCCGCCCCCCCCAAACCGCGATCGCCTAATCCTGCTACTGGCCGATGTTTTGGGACTAACGCCGTCAGAGGCGGTGGAGGTTGTGGGCCCACCCAACCCATCAACGGACCGCCTGGCCGCCGCGCGGGTGGCCCTTACTATCCCCGCTGAAACTGATGTCTTGGTGGTCGAAGATGACCCCCTCACCGCGGCGGACATTGGGGCGACCGTGGCCCGTCTTGGGGCGGAATCGGTCAGAATCGCAAAGTCCGCCAATGAGGCGATTGAAGCGGCCCGGGCCCATCGACCTGACATTATTCTCACAGACTACGACCTTGATGGGGATCAAACCGGCGTCGATGCGGTGCGCGCTATCCGGCAAACCTATGATTGCCCCGTGATTTTCGTATCTGCCTACCCTGATGACATCCTCATTGGACAAGAGGGGGAACCGGATTTCGTTATCACCAAACCCTACAGCGTCTTGGCCTTAAGGGCTGCTATCGCCCATGCGCTTGATGCCCGTCACCGCCAAATCAACCATCAGGCTTAAATACTCAGGAGGGAGCGGGATGTTTGGCAAAATGATCAATCCGGTCGTCTTTTTTTGAAAATCGCACAAGAAAACGGGATTAACGGCTCATAAGCTGTTATAGCGACATTATGGCGCATGCTTCGGTCGGTTGATCGATGAAACAAAATAGGAACATGCCGGGGAAGAGGCCCAAAGGGATACGAATGTCGGACTCGCAGGAAAAGCGATTGTCAAAGCTCCAGGTGCTGGTCACCGATACGGAGCTGAAGGACATTGACGATTGGCGCTTTGAAAATCGCGCCGATAATCGCTCGTCTGCTGTTCGGGAGTTGATCGCGTTGGGCCTGCGCTATTCCGAAAAGCACTCTGACGATGCCGCTGAAGTGCTCAAAGCTCTCAAGGCCGAGTAGCACGCTCACTCCCAGCCTTCTTCACCTATCAAAGCGTCTCGCATGCGGCGTCTTTCAGCGCTTTGGCCTCAAACCTCTCGCACCAACGGTTCCTGAGGTCCCACGCCTCTCCAATATTGCCGAGCACCCGAATTTGCGTGAGCGTTTTTTCTTGGACAATGTCCGGCATGGCGCGCCAGTGCGCGGCGGCAAACTCCACCCGCCATTGCATGTGATGGGGGGCCGGAAAGGGGGTCACCTCATAGGCCTCGAGAAGGGCGGACAGGGCCTCGCGGTCAGGGCGACCCGCAGCGTTCGTGGCGGCGAGCGCCAATCGTTGCCAGCTGGCTGATTGTTGAGGGGTGGCTTTTGTCTCTTGTCGCGCAGCCTTCGCCGCGACGTCCCATAGCTGCGCTGTCGCTGCGTTCTCGCCAAGGGTTCTATACCAACGGGCGGACCGATCATCCGGCAGGTCGCGCCCGATCCAATTTTGGGGGGCGGGATTTGGCGACATCAAATTGCTAATCGATAGCCCCCCCGCCCCAAGAGCGCCGAGGGCAAAAAGAGTGATAAATGCCAGTCTTTGGCGTCCCATCGTCATCGCACTTGTTTCCTCGGGGCGTGGTGAGGCGCCGCGCCATCAACCCTAACAAAGATAAACCCTTTGACTTTACGGGGTTTTAAGCGCGCTCGGTTAAATCAACGGTCTCAAAGGAGATCTCGTCATGGCAAATCCTGCTTTTGCTGCCGACAGCCTCACGCACCAAGCGACCAATGGCGCTGCTGAAAATGTCATTGGTGAACAGGCAACGCGTCCTGCCCCTTCCGCTGAAGAGGGGCAACAGGAGCGGCTGACCATCGACGATGCCGCAGCGCTGATGTCGCCGGCACGGCAACTCCAAGACACTCTGGGACGAGAGTTTGCGGCTGTTGAGGAGATGGAACCTTGGCCCCTGCGTCGGACGGTGGCGCTGGTAACCATGACCTGTGGTGCCTTTTGGACTGCCGTCTATTTTGCGATTGCCGCGCTGGCGGGGTGACTTGGGGATAAGCTCCCACTCACGAAAACGACCTCTATTCTGCCGTCGACAACCACTCTTTCAGCTCACTGCCAAAATCCTCCCGGTCGAGACCAAAGGCCACATTGGCTTTCACAAAGCCTAGCTTTGACCCGCAATCATGGGTCTCGCCCTTGAAGGTCGCGGCGTAAAAGGGCTGGCTGGTCATCAACTCATCCATCGCATCCGTAAGCTGAATTTCGCCGCCTGCGCCTTCGCCGGTTTTGGCAAGAATATCGAAAATCTCCGGTTGCAGAACATAACGGCCCATGATGGAGAGGGTCGATGGCGCGTCTTCCACGGCGGGCTTTTCAACCAT
>CALFRH010000407.1 GCA_937919225.1 uncultured Parvularcula sp. | reverse complement strand
GTTCCCCGCTTTTATAGCGCGTACCGCCACTGTCGGCGATAAAAAGTCTTTGCTCATCGAGTGAGAAAGCAAGCCCGTTTGGGCAGGCGAAATCAGTTGTCACCTGCTTGATATCGCCTGTCGCTGGGTCCAGCCGATAGACATGCTCGCCGTCAAGCTCTGGCTCCGCTTCAAAGCCCTCATAGTTGGACTCTATCCCATAGGCCGGGTCACTGAACCAGATCGTGTTGTCAGATCTCACCACTACATCATTGGGGCTATTGAACCGTTTACCCTGAAAGTGACTGGCCAGAGTAGTAACTGACCCGTCATGCTCAATCCTGGTCACACTGCGTGTCCCATGCTCGCAGGCCACAATTCGTCCTTGGCGGTCGAGGGTGGACCCATTTGTGTAGCATCCGAGGCCCGAGCGAATGTCACCGACCGAACCCGTTAATTCGTCCCAACGGATGCGACGGTCGTTTGGAATATCGCTCCATATCAGGCACCTAAAAGCTGGAGAGTAAACCGGTCCTTCCGTCCATTTGCCGCCGGTCCAAATTTGTTCAATTGGCTCATCTAACTTGATGCTGCGCTTAAACCGTGCATCGCGGATTTCGTAATTGTCTGTCTTAGTCATTGGCAGCAGGTGTCCAGATTGCTACAAATCTTATAGCAAGCTAAAGTGCTACAAAATTAATAGCAAGTGACAAAAATACCAACACCAGGCCAGCCCGTCCGCGGATCAAAAAGTGGCGCACCCATTATGGCTCTCTTCGACCTCCTCGGGCGACACTGGGCCATGGGTGTGCTTTGGACTCTGTGCGAAGTCAGTCCCTGCACTTTCCGAAGGCTGCAGGAAGAATGCGAAACGATCTCGCCGGCCGCATTAAACACTCGTTTGAAAGAGCTTCAAACGGCAGGCTTTGTACATCGCGTTGCGGACGGATACGCACCTACAGATTTAGGTCGCTGTCTCTATGATCACCTCCGCCCACTTGGCGATTTTAGCAAAGAGTGGGCCAAGCATTTGAATACCCAAGAATAACAAACGCTCTTCGAAGTCGCCGACCTACGTTCACATTCGGCCAGCATAGCTCACTTCAAACTACTTTTGCCGCTCGCGCCGAGAGTAAACGACAGTTCAGGGGAACTGCGATGCCGCATGATTTCCGCAAATGACCTGCTACCTTTACCGAGTGTTCTGCGGCAAACCATCTCCAATTTGATAATAGTCACCTTTTTCCGAGACAAAGATATGCATCGACAACGAGGTTTGGGTTGGCCCATCAAAGACGCCCATCGCAATCGCTGTCCAGTCATGGTGGATCGGGTCCCAGAACAGTGTTGACCCACAGGTTCCGCAGAAACCTCTCCGAACCTTCTCGGACGAACGATACCAGCAGACCGCCTCCTCACCCTCGATCTTTAGCGCTGAACGCGGAACATCGAGAGACGCTCCGAAGTGACCTGTTTGCTTTCGACACGCGACGCAATGGCAGGCATTCGGCTGCGGAAGATCGCCTTCGACCGTGATCCGAACCGCACCGCATAAGCAGGACCCTCTATGCATTCGTCCGCTCCACTATGTCTTGACTGCGCGTCCGGCGGCGCGGTCCGAGCGCGCGGATGAGCGCCTTGGCGTCGGCAGGCGGTTCCTTTTCGATCCGTCGATAGTCTGAACCATCGTTGCGACGCGAAAGAAGCGTACAGGAAATCATGGTCCGCCGAAGCGTAGCTGGATCACTGAAGCAGTGTTCCTCGTTAAAGCGCTCATTGATCTCTTTCTCTCTCATTGCGCGGTCAGATGGCAGCGTTGCCCACAGCGCCCAAAGAGCAAGCGTCTGGACACTGCGCTTGGAAGGCCATCGTTTGAGACGTGCCAAGTTATCAAATTGATGCAACGCACGCTCGACTGAACGAGCGTCAGAAGGAGTTTCCTGCGATACGCGTTCCAGTCTTTGTTGCGCCGCATATGAAGAGCGCATGTGCTGCACATTCTGAAAGCCTGCGGCTCGCGCGACCATATTCATGAGAGCCAGGTGCGATGGACTTGCGTCGCCCAGCTGTTCGGACAGGGCACGTACAAAAGTTGTCAGGTCGTCCGCTCGAAGCGGCAAGGGGGTCTTCGGCATTGTTCATCCAAGGCGAGCGCCAATCGCTATCATCGGTCGCTGGCTTAATGACGCGGCGCTCATATCGGGTTGAATAGATGCGATGCCGTTGATCATGATGGCAGGTTTAGCTCTCCCATAGGAGCAGCGACGCCTCGGTGTCTGCCGACCGTATCTCGACCGATAGCTTACGGCGGGAAGAAAGCCAAGCTGCTCGGCCTCTTTTTCCGTAGCGACCCAAATCTACCATTCATCGCATCCGGCGACTTAACTGTGCGGTCCCCTCGAGACATTCTTGGAAAACTCTTCCGGTCTTTCAAACTCGCCGCCGTAGGCTTGACCAAATTCCAAGCCACTTTCTTGCATCAGATTTTGTGCACCGGGAAACCCCATTCTTTGCTACCTTCATGCGCATGGATGATGATCTGGAGAACCTTAAGCGCGATGCGCTCATTGTTGAAGTGAAGCGGTTGAGAGCTGCGATCCGAGCGCATCGTGATGCCACGGGTCATGATTTGTGTTGGTATCAACCCGAGATGTGGGCCTTGCTTCCGGAAGCTACCCAGGCAGAGATCGAAGTACCACCTTGGGCCAAATACATGCGGGGGTGCATCCGGTACCGTCGGTCCCTCGATGAGCAAGCGCCAGATGCCGCAATCCACGATCAGGAGTTCGATGCGCGATCCGCACCTTAGACAACGTCATCTAAAGGACCTGTTATGGCACCTGTCACTCGGTAGCCTGTGTGTTTACAGCTCTTTGGTTCGAGAGCACGAAAACAGCACTGACGGCAGCAATGACAATGAACGCCCCTGCCCATTGCAACGGCAATAGTGTTTCACTGAGTAGGGCATAGGCGAGACCCAGTGCGAAGACTGGTACGAGGCAAAGATAAATGCCTGCCGTCGATGCGGGCGTTGATTTCAGGCCCAGCACGTAGAGGTAATAGGCCGCGCCATAATACGCGGCTCCGCTGCCAAGGGTCATAACAGCTACATTGAGACCGCCGGCAGACATCGGGGCTCGAAAGAAGAGATGTGCCGTCATCAGTGAAACTACAGCCACGCATAAGGATACTGTTTGAACGACAAGCAGCGCCGTCAAAAGGTCCGTGTCGGTGCTCAGCTTGCGCATCCAAACCGTGTAGAGTGCCGCGCATGTGATTGAGAGAATTGCACAGGCAAGACCAACCAAGCGACCCGAGGTAGCGGTTGAGGGGCCGCTGACAACGATCAAGCCAACACCAAAGACGGCAAGCAGACACAGCAAAACCACAGACCAGCCAACGCGTTCACCCAAAAGAGCCCAAGCCAAAAGCAAAACGAAGATCGGTTGGGTGGCAAAGACCAATGATGCCTCGCTCGCCGTGATCAGCGCAATCGCGAGAATGGTTCCTATGGAACCAACGCCAAGAACCAGGCCTGCCAAGGCTGGGAGTTTGAGTTGGGCCAGGCCCTCGGTTTTGATGCCGCCCATGAGACGCACCACGATGAGAAAACCAACACCACCAAGCACTTGCAAACACAGAACAACAAGTGGCGCAGGCGGGGTTACTCCGTCTGCGCTAAGGGAGAGAATGAGCTTTGATAACACCGCGCCAAGACCAAGTAGAAACGCCGAGGCGACAAAATAGAGATGTGTGATGGGCATATTGGCTCCTTTGGTGGACACCAAAACCCGTTGACTCAGGTTACTCAAATGACAAAAGATACTTTTTGAGCAACCCTGAGTACTTCCTGTGAAGACACCCAACCTCTCGTCTGTTCGTGTATTCGAAGCTGCGTCGCGCCTCGAAAGCTTTGTCGATGCAGCCGCAGAGTTGGGTGTGACCCCCGCTGCTGTGAGTCGGTCCGTTCGGCGGCTAGAAGAAGAACTCGGAACCGCACTCTTTTATCGAGCGCATCGATCTGTCTCGCTCACCCAGGCTGGAACGCAATACGCCCAAAAGACGGCGGAAGCCTTTCGCCATCTCGCAGTCGACACGGTTGAAGCCGTCACGGAACGCCCCAAACTCACGTTGGACGTGGAAGCGACATTCCTTCGCCAATGGCTTCTACCGCGCTTCAAGAAGCCGTCCTTCTTAGATTTGAACATTGCCCTCAACATGCGCACCCATGACGATCCACTGCGTGTGATCCCTGCGAGTTCCGACCTCGCAATCGTTTGGGGATTTGCCGATTACAGTGGCTACAAGCGCACGCGGCTTGTCTCGCCCAAGACAATCCTCGTCGCTGCCCCCGATTTGGGCGTCGTAGACCTGAAAGATGCGGCGGAGTGCGGGTTTATTCATGAGGCGGATGAACACTGGTGGCGATTAATCTACGAGGAAGCAGGTCTGGACTATCCCGAGCACGCACGGTCTTTGACCGTCACGCGATGTGATATCCCGGTGGAAGCAGCTCGATTGGGCTTGGGCGTATGTGTGGCCGACGATGTTATCGCAGAAGGCGAACTCCGTTCAGGCGCGCTTTTGCCTGTTTCGGGGCCACGGCTCGACAGCCAAGATTACTTTCTGATGTCGCGCAAAACGCCTGCGGTTCCCGCAATCCAATTCACGAATTGGTTGGTCTCCGAGGCCAAAGGCTTCGCTCAATGGCAAGCTTCGCTATGAAGCGCGAAACCATCAGTCAATCTCCGCATAAGCGCGCGCATAAGGGACCCAAAACATGACCTTCGTACTGCATTCCTATCCTGACTGTGCAAGCCATGTTGTGCGCATGGTTCTCGAAGAATTGGGCGCCACTTATCGTGACGAGGTTATCGATATGAGCGCCGGTGCGCATCGAGACCCACCGTTTTTGCGGATCAACCCGCGCGGCATGGTGCCTGTACTCTATGATGAAACGACAGGCGCGTCCCTCGCGGAGACGGGTGCGATCCTGCATTACTTGGTAGAGCAAACCGGCCGCCTCGCCCCTGCCCTGGGGAATGCAAAGCAACGTGCGCTTTACCTGCAGTGGCTGTTCTTCTTGTCCAACACGCTTCATGCCGACGCGCAGTTGCAATACTACACAGAACGGTATGTCGGTTCAGACTTGGCAGAAGACGCGCGGCCCAACGTACATGCGCGGATGCGACAACACTTCGGGATGATCGAAGATACTCTGGCCGCGCATGGCGGTCCATGGCTGCTGGGCGATACGCTCAGTGTCTGTGACTTTTACTTGGGTGGGTGCGCAAGGTGGTCGCAAATCGCTCCGCGCCACGCACCACTTGAGCCGGGTGCAGTTGGTGGACACCCTCACTTGAAAGGCCTGTTGAGCCGCCTGGAAACACGTCAAAGTGTGATCCGGGCGTTTGCGGCTGAAGAAACGCCAGTATCTGCCTACTTTCTTGCCCCAGTGCGCTCAGTCCATACGACTGACAATGCAGGGTGAGTGGGAATCTAGTTGTTTTTCGCTTTTGTTTTCGTTGAGTTTCGAGGCGGCGCCGCAAACAACTTGCCGATCTTAGGCTCGCGGAACGCCAATGTAATCGCAGCGCTTACAAGAATAACAGCGCATCCAATGACTGCCGGAAGGCTGGGTATTTCACCAAAGCCCACGTAGCCAATGGCCGCGGCGTAGAAGAGTGAAACGTAGAAAAAGGGCGCGATGAAGCTCGCGTTAGAGATCCGAGCTGCACGGATCACACATCCCTGCCCCATAACAGCAAGCGTCCCGACGAGAGCGAGAACAACCAATTGTGGAAAGCTTGGCCAAACTAAGATTGGTGTCGCCAGAATTGCTGCGAGCACCAGACCAAAGAGATTGCTGTAGAACAAAACTGTCAAATCGCCGTCTTTGGTCTGCGCGAGCCATTTGACCGCTACGATCTCGGCCCCCATGCATACCGCAGCAGCAAAGGCGATCAAAGCCCCAGGTGCGACAAGCGTGGGGCCTGGCGAAGCTACAATGAGGGCGCCCGCCAACCCGATCCCCGCACCAATCCATTGCGGATTCCTAACTCGCTCTGACAAGCACAACGCACCCAGCACCATGGCGAAGATCAGGCTGGTGAACCCAATCGCTGTTGCAGAAGCTAGCGGAATGACGGATACGGCCACAAACATCAAAGCAATGCCGCCAAAACCAGCCAACGTCCTTATGGCGTACTTCGTTGGTGAAGAGATACGCAGCCTGGTCGGCTTTGCGAGCATGAACGGCAACAGCAGCGACACAGGCACCACGTATCTCGCAAGTGTAATTTGAAGCGCGGGAATGTCTTGCTGAAGCCGATACAGGTCGGTTCCCGAGGTCCCAAGCAATTTGGCAGCGGCATTCATCAGTGAAAACAAAAGCGCGGCCACCAAAGTCCAAAGTGCGGCC
>CALFRH010000406.1 GCA_937919225.1 uncultured Parvularcula sp. | reverse complement strand
ATACGGCGCGTATCGATCTTAAACACCTCGATAAGTATGTGGCGGGTGATAAGGCTCTTCGGGACGAAATTTTGACGATTTTTGAGGAGCAAACCGACCTGTGGATTCGGATGCTCGACCCCCATGGCGACGACGCAGCGTGGAAAGATGCGGCCCACGCTCTAAAGGGTGCAGCGCGCGGCGTTGGTGCCTGGGACATTGGTGAGATCTGCGCGAATGCAGAAAACCTTGTTGGTGATAGTCGCGATCTGACAGCCCGTCTTGATATTGTTAACGAACTCAAAGCCACGGTCGCTGAGACGATTGACGAAGTTCGTCGGCTGCGCGCGCTTTAACGATTATCCAGCAACGGGGCGGATTTCAACGCCGCTAAGTCAGCGCTGCCTGTGCAGAAGCAGGTGATTTTCAGTGTATCAATCATTTCTTGGAAGTGACTGACGACAGCGTCGGTACTGGTGGTCGCTGCCCCAAGCGTGCCTGCGGCCTGGCCCACAAGATCGGCGCCAAGGCGTAGGGCCTTCGCCGCATCCACACCATCTTTGATCCCACCTGATGCAATGATCGTTGCCCCGGGGGCCACCGACCGAGCATCCATAACAGCCTGGGCGGTGGGAATGCCCCATTCGGTAAATGCGCTTGCGATTCTGGCGGTTGGGCCGTCGGCATCGCGCGCGCCCTCCACCCGTGCCCAATTGGTCCCGCCAGCGCCCGCCACATCAAACAGTGTTACGCCAACATCTGTCAGGCGGCGGATCACATCGGCGGATAAACCAAAACCGACTTCTTTCACGATAATGGGAAGCCCGGCAGTGACGACAGCCTCAAGGGCCTTGAGAACCCCGCGCCAGTCGGTGTCGCCGCCCGGCTGCACGCTTTCTTGAAGAGGGTTCAAGTGGATGAAAAGCGCGTCCGCCTCGATCATTTCTATCGCGCGCTTTGTGGTCGTCACCCCATGATCGCCAAGGATCTGCGCAGCGCCCAAATTCCCAATGAGTGGGATAGAGGGCGCCCGACGCCTTAAGTCGGGCGTCAATCCGCCAGCGCCTTGGGCTTCGAGGGCGATTCGCTGGGAGCCAACACCGAGGGCAATGCCGAGCGCTTCGGCGGCCTCGCTCAAATGGATATTGATCGCTTCCGCCCGGCCCGGCCCACCTGTCATTGAGCTGATGAGAAGGGGAGCCTTGAGGCCACGCCCAACGAACGATGTGCTTACATCCACATCGGCCAATGCCAGTTCGGGGAGGGCGTTGTGAACAAATCTGATCGCCTCAAACCCGTTGGTCACGCGGCCAAACCCAACATCCTCCCCCAAAACCACTTCAATATGGTCAGCCTTTCGCTGCGCGATATCTGTAATGTCGTTCATATTGGGGGGCGAAGGTTTTGTCATCAGAATGAGATAGCGCTGTGGGCAAGCTGGGGCAAAGACTGTGCCTCCATCTTCTTTGCCTTTTGGGGAAACCGGCTCCATATTGCGTAAGGATGGATCGGGGGCGGTTCGGTAGGATGAATGTACCGCAGGAGCGCGAATGATTGAGGGAACCGCGGTCGCCTCTCGCCCAACGCCGACGGCATTTGCTGAGCGGGTGGCGCAGATCAGGGGAAGAATCGATACCCGCCTCGCGGCGCTGGTCCCCATCACCGGGGACCCCAGCCGCGCTGCGCGCCATAGCTTGCTGGCCCCCGGGAAGCGGTTGCGCGCGGTAATGACGGTGATGGCTGCGGAGCAATGTGGCGGCACCGAGGCAGAGGCTATTGATGCTGCTTGCGCGGTGGAGATGATTCACACTGCCAGCCTTGTGTTTGATGACTTGCCCGCGATGGACGACGCCGCCTTGCGCCGGGGTATGGCAACCCCCCATGTGGTTTATGGCGATGATGTCGCCATCTTGGCCGGGATTGGGCTACTTAACGGCGCCTTTGGCGCCGTGAGCCGATCGACAAACCTGACGCCCCTACAAAAAGCCGACATTGTCCGCATTTTGAGTGACGCCGTTGGCTGGCAAGGCCTGGTCCAAGGCCAGGCCCTTGATCTGCAAACTGATCAAACGGATGTTGCTCTTGACGACATCCACTATGGGAAGACGGGAGTTCTTTTTGTTGCCGCGACCTTAACCGGCGCCGCCGCCGCAAATGCGCAGGGCGATGACGCTATGACGACGGCCTTTACCCAGTATGGCCGCGCCCTTGGTCATGCGTACCAAGCCTTTGACGATATACTGGATCAAGTGGCCGACGATAAGGTTGCCGGTAAATCGACCGGCCGCGACGATGGTAAACAGACCGCCGTCCTCAAAAGCAACAATGGTCGTCCTTGCGTTGAAAGCGCCCTATCCCGTGCGCAGGCGCACTTAGGTGAGGCCAAAACGGCTTTATCGGCGGCGAATTCTACGCCCGCCCGCAACACGCCTCTGGCCGACCTCGCCGATCATATCGGCTATTACTTCGACAAAACCTTTTCCGCAGCGGCGGGTTGAGTATCTCCATCCTTTAACCGAGCGTTGAATGGGATAATCGTCGCAGACTGACGGTTCCGGGAAGGGCAAAGGTCCTGCAATGGACATTTTGCGCAAGCGGCACGCCCCTGGTGACACGCCACCCGCGCCAGCCGTTTGAGCCCATCGCTCATCGCGCCAAACTCTTTCGCACGCCAATGGGCGGGGGCCCGCTCCATCACATGACGCGGCACAGCCGACAGCGCAGCACCGGCCGGGCAAAGTTCGAGCCGACGCACCACGCGGGCCGCTTCCCCCTCGATCGAGACCGTCGGCCGCTCAAGCGAAGAGAAGGCCAGTACCGCCGACGCCACCGCCAACGACACGCCCGGCAATTCGGTTAGCCAGCCTTTTGCCGCCTCAGTGTTCATTTTTGATAATCCATCGAGGCTCAAATCCCCTACACGAGCCTCAATAGCGCGCAGCACTTCCGGTACCGCCTCTGCTTTTTCCGCCGCCCGAGGAAGACCGACAAACAATGTCGCAAGCGCCTCAGGCTCGGCATCCCGTAAAGCGGCCCAGTGGGGGTAGGCCGCCATGAGGCGGTTAAAGACCCCGACGCCAACGGCGGGTCCCGCCCCTTCACTCACCATTCCAAACACCAACTGCCGAAGAGGATCCTGGCGATCCACACTGGGCGAGGGGAACCGCGCCCGGAGCCGGTCAAGGATCTCAGGTAGGCGATTGTCAGTGGCGAAAGTCAATGAAGTTTGCATGGGCCCAACATAGTGAACAAAATAAGAACACACAAGCCCAAAAAAGGTTGGCCCGAAAACACAGGTGACCCAATCGATACGCATGGGAACTCTCTCCTAGCCTCGTCATCGGATCTGTCTTGCAAATCAGGCATTTCAAGGCCTGGGGATGGCCTTCTTCATGGCAGATGTTAGGCCGCCTGAGAGAGCCAGTCCCCCAAATCGTCAAGAGCGCGGGCCGTCATTAGTCGTTTTCGCGCGCGTCCCTTTTCCTTCCCCCGCAGGCGGTTGCCGTCAGCGTCACGGGAGGGGGCTGTCATCTCAGGGAAGAGACCAAAATTCACATTCATCGGCTGGAACGACCCTTTTCCGCCATCCACGTGCCCCTCCGTGATGTGAAAGTGAAGAGCGCCAAGCGCTGTCGTCCGTGGGGGGAGGGATGGGCTCACACCTTGCCCTTCCGCAGCGGCAAAGCGGCCCGTTAACAGACCGATAGCCGCACTTTCAAGATAACCTTCGACCCCCGTAATCTGCCCCGCAAAGCGCAAACCCGGTCGCCCGCGCACGGCAAGGGTCTGATCCAAAAGCTTAGGACTGTTAATAAAGGTATTCCGGTGAATGCCCCCAAGGCGGGCGAACTGTGCGTTCTCTAATCCCGGGATCATCCGCAGAACCTCCGTCTGCGCCCCATATTTAAGCTTCGTCTGGAAACCCACCATGTTATAGAGCGTTCCGAGCGCATTATCCTGGCGCAATTGCACCACGGCATGGGGCTTTTCAGGCTTATGAGGATTGGTAAGGCCCACCGGCTTCATCGGACCAAAGCGTAAGGTTTCTGGCCCACGGGCAGCCATCACCTCGATCGGCAAACACCCCTCAAAATAGGGCGTATTTTTTTCCCACTCCTTGAACTCGGTTTTCTCCCCCTCCATCACCGCGTGCAAGAAGGCGAGGTACTGCCCCTCATCCATCGGAAGGTTGATATAGTCCTTACCCGTCCCACCCGGACCAGGCTTGTCATAGCGGGACTGGAACCAGGCCTTATCAAAATCGAT
>CALFRH010000405.1 GCA_937919225.1 uncultured Parvularcula sp. | reverse complement strand
AGCTCAGCGGTAGAGCACTTCGTTGACATCGAAGGGGTCACAAGTTCGATCCTTGGTACGCCCACCACTTCGAGACCGGTCTGCCGCAGGCAGAAAAATCGCTCCTGTGGAGCGATTTTAGGTCGAGAAGGCCCCCGGCAGGGGGCATAGCAAAACCGTTTTCATTTTATTTTAGGCGCATGATCCGTCGATCTTCGCTCTTAGATCTCCTTGGCTGCGCCTTGGTTTCGGACCGGTTCGCCGCAGGCGAAAAAATCGCTCCTGTGGAGCGATTTTAGGTCGAGAAGGCCCCCGGCAGGGGGCGTAGAAAAACCGTTTTCATTTTATTTTAGGCGCATGATCCGCCGATCTTCGCTCTTAGATCTCCATGGGTGCGCCTTGGTTTCGGACCGGTTCGCCGCAGGGGAAAAAATCGCTCCTGTGGAGCGATTTTAGGGGCTCGCGGAGATTTACATAAAATCAAGCGTTTGCCACGGTTTATCCGTGGCATCCATCGGGGTGGGGGCGGTTTCCCTGTCCAGTAGACACCACGGACAAGCCGTGGTGGACGAAGGGTTATCGATTCCTCGCAAGACGCCAGGTCCTGCGCTTGGGTAAGACGTTCCCTGCGGTCCGCTCGATGACGCTATTGTTGCTCGATCCGCCGTCTGGCTTCCTAGGTGGCGTTCTAAACTGGCGAAGGCTCCATGAAAGATCATGATAACCAACCGCTCGATGACTTTATTGAGTACCCCTCTGACGAAATGCTGGCGCGGGCGCAGGACTTTTACGATGAGATTAAGCGCCGCCACACGATCCGAGCGTTCTCCGACCGTCCTGTGCCTCAGACGTTGATTGAAACCTGCATCGCTGCGGCTGGCACGGCTCCCAACGGCGCCAACCACCAGCCCTGGCACTTTGCGGCCATCAAAAGCGCGGCAGTAAAGCGCCAGATCCGGGAGCGGGCGGAGGCGGAAGAGCGTGCCTTTTACGAGGGGCGGGCGAGCGATGAGTGGCTTGATGCCCTATCGCCCTTAGGGACGGACGCGGACAAACCCTATCTTGAAATTGCGCCTTGGCTAATCGCCATTTTCGCCCAGCGGCGGGGCGGCCCTGAAGAAGGGGAAGCACGGAAGAATTATTATATCTCGGAGTCGGTAGGCATCGCCACCGGCATGCTGATCACCGCCTTGCACCATGCTGGCCTTGCGACGCTGACCCATACACCTAATCCGATGACCTTCCTAAACGAGGTTTGCGGCCGTCCCGATACGGAGAAAGCATTTGTTCTGTTAGTGGTCGGTTACCCGGCTGAAGACGCCACCGTGCCCCTTCATGCGCTGAAGAAAAAACCGCTCTCAGGGATCATGTCGGTGTTATGAGGGTTTTGTGAAAACGCTCGCTTAGGCGAGAATCGATTTTATCTGCTTACGAAATGATGCCCAACTCGTCTTGAGGATTGTCGCCTTCTGCTGTTTGTCGGATACAGCCTGGGCTGACCAGATAGCGCCGCTGGCCAGGATGAGAGCGGGCACAAGCTCAGCGGTTGTGCAGGACTGACCCCGGGCCATTTCCTCCAAAATATCGTCGAAGGCGGCGCCATGGGCAATTTTCACCGCCTCCGGGGCGCGGGTCACATCGCCGGTGAGCGCTGCTAACGAGCATCCCACGAAAACCTTTTCAAGATTATCCGGGTTCAGATAGCCTTCGAAGATCTCCAGCAGTTGGATCTTGAGTTGGTGAGCTGTTTTGCCGGGGCGACGGATGAGCATAGCCAATAAGGGATGCTCGTGGCGTGCCACGTCCTCGAACAGAGCGCGCTTTGATTTGTAGTGCGCATAAAATGTACCGCGGGTGAGCCCGCTCCGTTTCATCAATTCGTCAAGGCTGACCCCCTCATACCCAAGCTCCCGAAACGCGATGGCCGCGCCGTGGCGAATTCTCTCAGTAATTTCTCGCTTATTGTCTTGGGTCAGTCGCAAATGGGCGGCTCCATTTATATATGTTGACTAACATATATTTTTTCGGCAGCGTCGGCAAGCCGAAAGGAAAACCAATATGCGTGACCGAGGGATGTTGTTGCTAAAAGCAGGCCTGCTTGCGTGGGCCTTCTTCGCTGTTTCCTGTCAGGGGGCGGCGAACCCCCCTCCTGAACTTTATGTTGGTATAAAGTACAACCCGGCCATGATGGCTGTCGGCGGATCAGGATTCTCGCGCTATGACCTACTTCTGTTGCCGCAGGGGCGGGCCCTTTCGCTCATTCCCGCAGGGGGCGCGCTTTCCCTCAGCGAAGATCAGATCCAACAAACCCCCGCCCGCCATGTGGGGCGGTGGTCGCGTGATGGTCGCCAACTCGCCGTGATATGGCCACATCGCCGGGGGGCTCATCAACGCCAAGTCTATGAGAAAACCACGCATGGATATCTTCTCAATGGAGTTGAGCTGAAACCTGTCACCTGTGCAAAGAGCAATCAGACACTAGAAGGACAATATCGCGCGCGAACTGTTGGCAGTGCCGGCAACCGTAATATGCGAACCGGGGAGATCAATTTCGCAAGTGAAAGTGTACTGACCTTCTCTCGGAAAGGCACGGTAACCAACAGGGCGCGAACCGGATTCTCAACGGACACGAGCAGCGACGGCCGTATCATCGGTACGCAAGGTCGGGATTTTCAGGCCTCTTATCGGTGGGAGGGGTGTCGCCTTACGATTCAATCCAGATCCGGGGCCAATACGAACCACACCGCCTTTTTCTGGCCGGGCGATGGCGAAAAGACGTTGGTATTTGATGGGCGGATCTATGATCGGCAGCGCGATTAATTCCTATACAACAGATTGAGAGGGGATCTGATGGTTCACATTACCCTATTTTATGCTGGGCTCTTGGGGTTGTTGATGGCTCTTTTGTCCATTCGTGTCCCGATGAGGAGGGCGGCTTTGAATGCCCCTTGGGGAGATGCAGGGGACCTTGATCTTTACACCCGGATCCGGGCGTTTGGAAATTTCATTGAGTATGCGCCCTTTATCATTTTAGCGATGGCGTTACTTGAGCTTTCGGGGGCGGCTCATATGGCACTTCATAGTGCGGGCAGCGCATTGGTTTTCTCCCGCTGCGCGCACGCGATCTCTCTGAAACGGGGCGATGACAAATTTTGGAGAAAGATCGCGCGAGCGATCGGCGCGATGGGCACTTGGCTGGTGCTTGTGGGTCTCTCCCTCTACGCATTGCTCCTTGGGGGATTATCGTGAAGCCGTTAGAAGAAGAGGCATGGATAAGGATAAAAACGGATCTATTAAGTCAGCATTCCGATGTCCGGCCTGGGAAGATGATGTCCGCAGACGCATTGACCTACCGCAGCAAGGTTTTCGTCTTTTTCTCTACCAAAGGGGGGCGAGTGGGGTTGGGGGGACGTATTGGACGGGAAATCGATCCCGCGACGCTAGGCCTTCGGGATTGGCAACATCTGGCTCCGTTCAAAACGAAACCCCCGATGAAGGATTGGATTGTTGCGGGCATCGGGGATGTAGACGAATGGATGCCTCTTACGCTTTTTTGTTTGGATAAATGCCGCGAAATCCACGGGGTGACAGGCGGAGGGGGCAAATGACACGTTTTCGATCAGACGAACGCTTTCCCCTCGGTGCCCAGTCATTTTTGCGCGCTTTGGCTAAGAACAATAATAAGGGGTGGTTCGACGATCATCGTCAGAAGTACACAGAGCTATTGAAGGATCCTGGTGAGAGGGTCTGCGATGCCCTCTCCAGCGCGCTCAGCAATGTGGTTGGGAATCCGGTGCGCTACAAGACTTATCGGATCAATCGGGACTTGCGCTTTGCGAAGGATAAAACGCCTTACAATGTTCATCTGAGGGCGTCGTTTGGGGGGGAGGCGGATTTAACGAAGCGAGGGTGTTGGCATTTTTCCTTAGACGCTGACCGAATGACCTTCGGTACTGGGATCATTGGTTTCTCTAAGCAAGATCTTAAGCAATATCGAAGGGTCCTTTCGGACGCTGCCGGTCTACAGCTGCTCGACCTCATCAGCGTGCTTGAGTCCAATGGATACCGTATCCCTGATCCCGAATTAAAACGACCACCTGCGCCTGCGCTGGCCGACGAGCGATTGAGGGCGCTGTCTTGCCGAAAGTCTCTGGCGGTGTGGCAGGACTGCGTCGCCCCCTTCCCCAAGGACGAAGCTGCGTTCGTTCAAGCGGCCATGGCGGGTTACCAGGCCCTTATGCCGTTGATCCTGTGGCTTGATGAGTTCGTCTTCTCAAAAAGCGATGCTCCAGAGGACCCTTCCTGCGCCACCGGATGATCGCTTCCCAATGATCGGCGTTTGCGAGACTACGCTCGGGCCGTCTTTGCCCCCTCAATGAGCGCATCCACCACCGACGGATCGGCGAGGGTGGACGTATCCCCTAAGCTGCCCGTGTCGTCCTCGGCAATTTTGCGCAAAATGCGGCGCATGATTTTCCCTGACCGCGTTTTGGGTAGGCCGGGTGCGATCTGCACAATGTCCGGGGTGGCCACGGGACCAATCTCTGTACGGACATGTTTGCGCAGAGTATCAGACAGGGAGCCGTCGTCGCTCGCATCCGCCTGGAGAAGGACGTAGCAATGGATGCCTTGTCCCTTAATGTCGTGGGGCATGCCGACGACGGCGGCTTCGGCGACCGAGGGGTGAGAGACAAGAGCGCTTTCAATTTCCGCTGTACCCATGCGGTGGCCTGAGATGTTGAGGACATCATCGACCCGGCCGGTGATCCAATAATCCCCATCCTCATCCCGCTTGGCTCCGTCACCGGTAAAGTAGCGCCCCGGATAGGTGGTGAAATAGGTGTTGATGAAGCGCTCATGATCTCCATAGACGGTGCGCATTTGTCCGGGCCAGGATTGAGTAAGGACAAGGTTGCCCTCGGTCGCGCCTTCCAGTTCATTGCCGTCATTGTCCACAAGGGCAGCCTTAATGCCGGGGAGGGGTTTGGTGGCCGCCCCGGGTTTTGTCATGGGATCATCCGGCCACGCGGAGATAAGAACACCGCCGGTCTCCGTCTGCCACCAGGTATCGACAATGGGGCAGCGGCTTTCGCCCACCACCTCATGGTACCAGCGCCAGGCCTCGGGGTTGATGGGTTCTCCCACACTGCCAAGAAGGCGTAAAGACGACCGATCCGTACGGGTAACGAAATCGTCCCCTTCTCTCATCAGGGCCCGGATCGCCGTCGGCGCAGTGTAGAAGATATTGACCTTATGCTTATCGACCACGTCCCAGCAGCGGCCCGCATCGGGGTAGGTGGGCACCCCTTCGAACATGAGGGTTGTCGCGCCATTGGCCAGCGGTCCATAGACGATGTAGCTGTGGCCTGTGATCCACCCCACATCAGCGGTGCACCAATAAACATCGCCGTCCTTGTACCCGAACACATGGTCATGGGTGAAAGAGGCGTAGGTGAGGTACCCGCCGGAGGTGTGCAGCACCCCCTTAGGGGTCCCCGTTGATCCAGACGTATAGAGAATGAAGAGGGGATCCTCTGCCGCCATGGGCTCAGGCGGGCAGTCGGGGGCCATCTCATCCCGCCATTCGTGCCACCAAAGGTCGCGGCCCGCTTCGAACGCGACGTCGGCGCCGGTCACTTGAACAAGAAGTACGAGGCGCACGCCGGCGGCTTTTTCAAGGGCGGCATCCACATTCGCCTTGAGCGGCACGGCTTTGCCGCCGCGGCGCCCCTCATCGGCGGTGATGACGGCGGTGGCGCCACAATCGTCGATCCGGCTGGCCAAGGCGTCGGGGCTGAACCCACCAAATACGACCGAGTGGACGGCCCCAATGCGGGCGCAGGCGAGCATCGCGTAGGCCGCCTCGGGCACCATGGGCATGTAGATGACGACCCGATCGCCTTTTTTGACGCCCCGTGCCTTTAGCACATTCGCCATTCGGCAAACTTGATCGTATAACTCACTATACGTAATGTTCTGTGAGACGGTGGGATCATCCCCCTCCCAGATGATCGCGGTTTGGTCGCCGCGGGTGGCAAGGTGACGATCAATACAGTTCACTGACACATTCAGCACACCATCATCAAACCACTTGATGTGAAGGTTTTCGGGATCCCAGGAGACGTCACTGGCCTTTGTGGGCGGGGTGATCCAGTCCAGCCGCTTTGCCTCCTCCAGCCAAAAGGCATCATTATTGTCACTGGCGGATTGGGTGAGGCTTTGGCGGGTGGTCATTGGGTTCTCTTTCGTCGTTCGTTCTTGTCATTCTGGAAATTGCGTTAGCAAATCTCCAGAATCCATAAGCTTGGATTGAGGTGTCGATGCAAAAAATGTTGGCATCCCCACAATATGGGCCCCGGTCTTTCGCCGATGGCGAAAACCGGGGTGACATGGGCATCAACCCACACAACCCGAAGCGATCAAAGCCACTTAGAGCAGCCGAGCCTACCCCAGCAAGAGGGCAAGCACAGCCCCTGCGACCGCGCCGCCCAGATGCGCTTCGTGGGCGACCCGGCCTGGCCCGTTCATGGCAAAGCTCGAATAGGCCACATAGCCAATCGCAAACAGGAAGGCCGGAATGGGAATGGCGAAGAACAGGTAGAGCATTTCCATGGGCGCCACGGTGCAAAAGGCAAAAAGGATGCCGGACACGGCGCCCGATGCCCCAAGGGCCCGGTAGTCGAGATCGTTCCTTTTGCGCCAATAGGTGAAGGCTTGCGCCCCCAACTGCGACCCAAAGAAGATAACAAAAAATCCAAACGTGCCAAAAATCGCTTCGACCACAGGGCCAAAGAAAAAGAAGGTGATCATGTTGACGACGAGGTGCCCAAGATCCGCATGCAGAAAGGCGGGGGTCACCATCCGGTACCATTCGCCCCGTTCTGTCACGGCGCGCATGTGAAAGAGCCCACTTTCCACAAAGCTCTGATCCCGCATCAGCCCGTATAGGCTGAGCGCAGGAATGATGACCAGAAGAGCGTAGGCGAGCGGCGCGGCCGCCAGAGGCACGCCCATTAGGCGCTGGTACGGAAATGCATGACATCCCCGTCCTGAACAATATAGTCCTTGCCCTCGATCCGCTGCTTGCCCGCCTCTTTGGCGCCTTGTTCGCCGCCAAGGGCGACATAGTCGTCATAGGTGATGGTTTCTGCCCGGATGAAGGCTTTCTCAAAGTCGGTGTGGATGACACCTGCCGCCTCGGGCGCGGTGGCCCCCCGGCGGGTGGTCCAAGCGCGTGCCTCCTTCGGACCAGCGGTAAAGTAGGTTTGTAAGCCGAGAAGATCATACCCCGCCCGGATAAGGCGGTTGAGACCCGGCTCCTTAAGGCCCAATTCCGCGAGGAACTCTGCGGCCTCGTCATCGTCCAGGGTGGCAAGTTCGGCTTCGATCTTGGCACTGATGGTGACGGCCACCGCGTGTTCGTCCTCGGCGCGGGCAGCCACGCTCTTGGAATGATCATTGCCGGTGTCGGCGGCGGCCTCCTCAACATTGGCAACGAACAGGACCGGCTTTTGGGTGAGAAGCTGTAGCCCCTTCCACGCTTTGTCTTGGTCAGGAGTGATCTCAGCGGCGCGGGCGGGCTTGCCCTCTTGCAATTGCTCCAGTGCTAAGTCGACCAGAACGAGAGTCTCTTTTGCTTCTTTGTCTTGGGCCATCGCCTTTTTAGCGAGGTTCGTGCGACGTTTCTCTAAACTTTCAAGGTCCGCTAGCATCAGCTCGGTTTCCACCGTTTCGAAGTCGGCGATGGGGTCTACGCGGCCCTCCACATGGGTGACATCGCCATCTTCGAAACAGCGCAGCACATAGGCGACGGCGTCCACCTCACGGATATTGGCAAGGAACTGGTTGCCAAGGCCCTCACCCTTTGACGCGCCCCGGACAAGGCCGGCAATATCGACAAATTGAATCCGTGAGGGGATGATTTCAGCGCTGCCGGCGATCTCGGCAAGCTTTTTGAGCCGCGCCTCGGGCACCGCCACATCCCCCACATTGGGTTCAATGGTGCAAAACGGGTAGTTTTCGGCCTGGGCCGCCGCGGTTTTGGTCAGCGCGTTGAACAGCGTTGATTTGCCCACATTGGGCAATCCCACGATCCCGCATTTGAACCCCATGGCATGGCGCCTTTCTATCTCATCTTTCGTGAAGGACGCCTATAGCGGGGGGAGGGGCCGATGGGTAGGGGCTTCGGTAAGGGGGGCGGGTTACTCCTCGCCTTTGAGCCGCTTTAGCAAATCAAAGGGTGAGGACTTTTGAGGTTCAGTAGGAGCCGCAGCCTTTTCTTTGGTCGGGGCTGGTTTTTGGCTTGGCGCTTTTTGGGGTTTCTCTTTCGCGCCCGGCTGAGCCACTCCAGACATGAACCGTCCTGCCGCCTCCTCGGTCGGGGGGACGAGATGGTGTGCAGCACTGCCCATGCGCTCCAGCATTTCGTCTAGCCACTCTTGATGCTCGGTTTTGGAAAAGTCGCCAAGGACATGACGGGTCACCGCATCCTTTTGCCCGGGGTGGCCAATGCCGATGCGGACCCGCCAGAAGTCAGGGCCCATATGGGCGGCGGTGGATTTAAGGCCATTGTTCCCAGCCAGCCCTCCCCCCTTCTTCACCCGGAGTTTTCCCGGCGCCAGATCTATTTCATCGTGAAAGACCACAATGTCCTCAGGCGGAATTTTATGGAAGCGCGCGGCCGCAGCCACGGCATTGCCGCTTTCATTATAAAAGGTTTGGGGTTTGAGGATCAGTACCTTTTGGGTGCCGAGCTTTCCCTCCCTGAGAAGCCCTTTGAACTTCTGCCGCTCGGGGCCAAAGCCATTGGCATCGGCGATGGCATCCACGGCCAGGAACCCTGCATTGTGCCGGTTCTTTGCGTATTTTGCGTCAGGATTGCCAAGGCCAATGAGGAGTATCATGGGCTTCGTTTAGGCCTTTTGCCCTTTCCGGGAAAGGCTGGCGTTGCCCTTTACCCTAGAAGGAGCCGCGCAGGGAGACGAGGATGTTGGACGTCGCGAACGCCGCACCTGCGGACCGGTCCACCAGCTCAATGTCACCGGTTCGATGATACACATATTCCGTGTCGATCAGGAACCGCTCATTCAGGTCGGTTGATACACCGACTCGCCCTTGGTAAGCGATGGCCGTATTGCTTTCCCAATTCTCCTCATCAACGGTGGTGAAGCCGAGCCCCACGCCGATAAAGGGGGTGAAGCGGCTTTCATTGTGGAAGTCATAGTAGACGTTGGCGAAGCCAGAATGGGTTGTGAAATCCGTGTCGGGAAAGGCGGGGCCGAAGCCTTCCGTGCCCCCCTCCAAAGAGCGCGCTTTGGACATCTCATTTTTGCTGTAGCGATACTCTATCTCACCTCTGATGCTCTTACCAAAGTGGTAGCCGAGTGCCCCTCCTAAGGCGAAACCCGTATCGAACTCTAAAATTCGTTGGTCAGGCCGGCATCCGATGGCTGCGCATGTGACGGCGCCTTCTGGAAGAGGAGCGCGTTCAAAGGACTCATCAAAATCCTCTGCAAACACGGCGCCGGCGCCGATGCGCCAGTACAGTTTTGACTCATCATCCTCAGCCTGGGCGCCGCCCATGGCCGTGATGCCGGTGAGGGCGGCAAGCCCGATCATCATCTTCACTCGATTTACTCCCCAGTATGCATCTGTGCCAGACGCGCCTTTCGCAAGACAAAATCTGATTTTGTCTCGTTTCCGGTGCGGATGGTAGCAGATCCGGTGGGGGAGTGAAATAGCCACCGTCGCTGCCACCTCTCCCCCTTGTCTCCGGTGGGGAGCGGTCGAAATCGTTTATGAATTCGGGAGAGGGAGAGGTAGTCGTCGTCCCGTGCGCTGTGCGGAGCGAAGTTACGCGCCGCAGCGTGCCCGGGGTGACGAACTCTACGCACCCGCACTTTCGTCCCAGAAGCTGGCTTCAATCTTGTTGCCGTCGAGGTCGCGAACAAAGGCGCCGTAATATTGCGGTCCATATTGGGGGCGGGCGCCCGGCGCACCGTCGCATTGGCCGCCAGCGCCCAAGGCTTTCTCGTGGAAGGCGTGGACGGCCTCTTTACTGGGCGCCATGAAGGCCACATGCCAGCCATTGCCCGCGGCCGCCTCCCCGTCAAAGGGCGGGTGTACCCAGAACTCGGGGAACATTTTGCCGTAAGCGACAGCGCCATGGCCTTCAAAAATCCGTTTTGCCCCGATGGTGGGGAGGACGTCGTCGTAAAAGGCCAGGGCTTTATCGGTATCTGACACGGGTACGGACAGGTGGTTGATGATGGATGGGACGTCCATGGGTTCGCTCCTCAAGTGATTGCTTGTTGGAGCTTAGAGAAGGCCACTTGATTTAGGTTGCGCAAGTTGGTGGTGGAGATGACAAAAAACGGCCTCCCAATGGAGAGGCCGTTTTCATCAATCTTAGAATGGGGAGAAGGATTACTCCGCGCCGCCCTCTTCGCCTTCGGTGGCTTCTGTTTCGCCTTCTGCCTCTTCCTCGTCGGCTTCCCCTTCGCTGGAGCGGAGGGCCGATGGTGCGGCGATGGTTGCCACGGTAAAGTCGCGGTCGGTGATGGTGGGGATAACGCCATCAGGCAGTTTCACTGCTGAGATATGGATGGTGTCCCCCACATCAGCCTCGGAAAGATCCGCTTCCAACGCTTCGGGGATGGCGGTGGCAGAGGCAACCACTTCGATCTCATAGCGCACAACGTTCAGCACACCACCTTTTTTGAGGCCTGGGCACTGCTCTTCGTTGAGGAAGCGCATGGGCACGTTCACGGTGAGGCGGGTTTTCGAACTCACGCGCATCAGGTCCACATGCATGGGAAGGTCTTTCACCGGATCCACCTGGATATCCCGGCCGATGACCTGTTGTTCTTTGCCGTCCACGGAGATTTTTGACAGAACGTCGATAAGGCGTCCGGTTTGGTAGGCCTTCAAAATCTGGTTGTAGCGCAGCTTGATGTTGGCCGGGGCTTCGTCGCCGCCATAAAGGACAGCGGGCACCCACCCATCGCGGCGGACGGCGCGGCTGCCGCCGGTGCCGGCGCGTTTACGAAGTTCGCAATCAAAGACGGTGACGTCTGACATGGTTTTTTCCTTTTCATTAGCCCGCAAATGCCTCTGGTCACCCTTTGACCCAAGCACCCTCGGAATAAGAAAGGCGGCATTATCTATGCTGCGCCGCCTTCCGGCTTCGTGAAGAGCGCGGGCTGTAGCGCCGCCATGGGGAGAAAACAAGCAGAGTCTTTTTGGGCTGCGCTCGGTTAAATCTTCTCAGAGATTTTGATCGCCACGGCGCAGCCAGCCCCAATGACACGCTTCATAAGGCCATAGGCAGGGGCCTCCTCAGCCCCTTCCTCAATGGCCGTGTCGTGGTGCTCGAGTTCATCTTCGCGGAACTCTAGGATCATGGCTTTGAGGTCGGCTTCATCCTCGCCCAGCTCGTCGGCCTGTTCTTTGTAATGCCCTTCAATCACCGCCTCGACGGCGCTGGTGCAAGCCATCGCGGCTTTCTCGCCCATAAGAGCGGTCCCCGCGCCTAAGGCAAAGCCGGCGGCGTTCCAGATGGGGGCGAGGAGGGTGGGCCGGACCCCGCGCGAGAGCAGAAGGTCGTCAAACGCGGCTTGGTGCTTATATTCGCCCTCCTCCATCTCTTTCAAAAGGGCGGCGGTTCGTTCTTTGCCGGGCAGTTTATCGAAAACAGCCCGTTGGCCGCGATAAATGTTCACCGCGCCATACTCACCAGCATGGTCCACCCGCAGCATTTCAGCGATGCGCTGGGCCGTGGGCCCGGGGCGGCGGGGGGAAGTGGTTGTGTCTGTCATGGGGATCCCCTTGGTCTTGTGGAGTGACTTAGGAGGTTTGGCCGATGACAAAAGGGCCTTGGTCCTGGTTTTGTCGCCAGGCGTCACGAAAACCCATTCCAACGATGAGCGCCAGGCCAAGTGACGCTAGGGCGTTATAGCCCGCCATGGACATGCCCATTAGGCGCCAGGGGGCCTCCTCACAGGAGGGCCCGCTAGGCCCTGCCTGGGACAGGCTGCTCAAAATGTCTTCGCCGCTAATGTCGAGGACAGGGGCGCCCGCACCGGTGGCAGCACAGGCCGCTGGCCCGTCCCAAAAGCCCCATTCAACCCCAGCATGAAAGCCTGCCAACCCTGCGGAGAAGAGGTAAATCAACATAAGGGCGCCCAACGCGGCGACGAGCATGATGCGCTCCTGAAACGCCTTTGCGGCCAGCATTGTCGCGGCTGCCGCGCCGAAAGCGGCCCAATGGGCCTCTCTTTGGTCTAGGCACAGAAGGCATGGCGCGAGCCCGCCCACACGCTCGAACAAATGCGCCCCAATCAGCAACGCTGCACTCACGCCCATTGAGCACAATAGCGCAATTTTAGGGGAGATTAGTCGTGCCACGAGGGTTTCCATCCGTTTTTACTGCGGGAAGGTCATTGGTGATCATAGCCCTATCGGCGTCGCGTGCGAAAGGGTCGCAGGTCTAGCGGTTCAGCACCATGTCCTTGATAAAGCTGACAGCTTCTGCGCCAAAAAAGACCAAGAGACCGACCCATAGAAGGCCAATGGCAAGCCCCAATAGGGTGAGAAGACCGTCCCGTTCTAACAATCCCACCGCAGCAATAGCGACCCCAATACCCGGCATGGTGTTTGTAGAGGGGAGCGGTACGAGAATTGAGGCGGTGGGGATAAGAAGAAGCGCGCCCACAATTTGCGCCCCCCGACCATAGGTGAGGGCGGCCAGCCGATGGCTCGATAGGCGTTCCAGCCAGCCCACATAACGGGCGGCGCGGTCGACCACCGATTGCATCTGGGCGATTTCAAACTCCCGCTTGCTCAGCGCATTGGGCAGCCACGGATCCTGGCGTCCCATGGCCAGCTGCCCAGCCAAGGCCAGCATGGGCAAGGCCACAATCTGCGGAATGCCATAAAGAAAGGGGAGGCAGCAGGGGAGCGCGAGGAGAAGCAGCATGAGCCCATAGGCCCGCTCGTCGAGGGCGTCGAGGAGAGCGCCAAGGGTTGACCGGCCTGCCGATTGGTCGTCGTCGGTGGGCCCGGCCTGCGGGGCGACACTGGCGCCTTCTTCCTTCAACTGTCGAAGGGTCTGAGAGAGAAGGGTCGTGACGGCGCCAGCGGCGTGGGTGGTGGTCATCGCGACCTTGCTCCTTCATTCTTTAGCGCCGCCATGGAACCGGCTTGTGCGAAAGCGCTCGCATAATTGGTGCCAATGCCGCTAACCCTATGGACAAGAGGGCGCAACCCGCTAAACGAGTGGCCCGCTAATCGAGTAGATCGGGCAGCGCGGGTGTGGCGGAATTGGTAGACGCGCCGGATTCAAAATCCGGTTCCGCAAGGAGTGTCGGTTCGAGTCCGACCACCCGTACCATATCTTATGGATTGCTGGCTCACAGATCGCCGCGGCGGGTGGTCTGGCGTCCGTCACACCAGAAGCGTTTTGACATGAGTATTAAGATCATCGCGGGGGCAAGGGAATCCCGGCGTTGATTGACGAAAGACGTGTAATCAGCTTTAACCGCGAACCATTCCGGCAAGACCTTAGCGGGATATAAATCAGTGCTGGAACCATCACGCCACTTCCTCCTCCACGCAGCGATCAATGACGCATCGATATCCCAGAGTATCGGTCTCACTGAGTATTCTTATTACTTCGTGCTGAAGGACTTTGTCCCTGTGCTTGAGCGAATGGGCGAGGTGCATGTGGTCAAAGACCCAGGCGCTGAGGTCGACGCGCTTTATCGCGACATCACCGATGCGGGGGGGAAAGCCGTCTTCCTCAACTTCACGGCTCCTCACAATTTGGTCCCCGAGATACAATGTCCGACGGTTCATGTGTTTGCATGGGAGTTCGATACGCTTCCGACCGACAGCTGGTTGGCGGATGGCCTTCAAGATTGGCGGTTTGCGCTCGGGGCGCATGCACGCGCGATCACGCATTCGCAGTATGCCAAGAACGCCATTGAAGATGCCATGGGCCCCGATTTTCCGGTGGCTGTGGTCCCGTGCCCCGTCTGGGATAAATTTGCCCTCCAGCGGGAACGGTTCGCACAGCGCGGCCCGCTCAAGGACGTTGATCTCCACTTTGAGGGGAGAGTGTTTGATACGCGCCAGATTGAGCTTTTTGTGGACCTAGATAGCCACCATCTGCGACGATCGCGCGAGGCGGCGGGGGAAGAAATCGTGCCGGCCGAGGGGGGCGATATCTCCCCCGGCGGACTTTTAAAGAAGTTGGCCCACGGCCTAACGCCCCCCTTGATATGGCGGTTCCTTGAACGTCGTCTGGCGTGGGCCCGATCAACGCCTACTGAGGAAAAGGACAATCCGACACCGCAAGCCCCCTCTCAGGCTGAAATAGATATTTATACAGATAAAAAGCCTAACGCGTTAAAGCTTGAGGGCGTCGTCTATACCTCGATCTTCAATCCTCTCGATGGTCGGAAAAACTGGCGCGATATGATCTCGGCGTTTGTGTGGGCTCATAAGGACAATAAAGACGCGACCCTTGTCCTCAAGACACCGAATTTGGACGTTCACGACTTTATTGATCCGCTCATCAGTTTCTTAAAGGCTTTTTTGCCTTTCGATTGCCGGATTGTTGTGTTGAAGGCGTATTTGAAAGATGGCCAATATGAGAGCCTGTTAGAGGGGACAAGCTATTACGTGAACACATCTTTTGGAGAGGGGCAGTGCCTTCCCTTGATGGAGTATTTGTCGGCAGGGGTGCCCGCGATTGCCCCCGACAGCACGGCTTTGGCCGACTATATCAACCCGGAGATGGCCTTCGTCGTCCCCTCTCACGCCGAGCCATCCACGTGGCAACATGATCCTCGCTTGTCTTACCGGGCCCTGCGCTACAGAGTGGATTGGTTGAAGCTGGTCGAAGCATTTAAACGTAGCTATGAGGTGGCGCATCAAGACCCGTCGGAATGGCGGCGCATGGGTCAAGCGGCGATGGATCGGATGAGCCAGCATTGTTCCTTGGCGGTGGCGGAAGCCGAGCTTGCGGCTTTTTTCGCGACCGAGGATCCTGCTGGCGCGGTGATTGACGAGCGTGGGTCGGGTTCGGCAAATGCTGTCAGCGCCACCGACGTTCAAGAGGGATAGTAGTGAGTGATTTAGCCAATCGAGGGGATAAAAGGGGACACCACGAAAAAGCACCGCCATTTTTTATCTTGGGCTCCGTACGCTCGGGCACAACGATGTTGCGCGATGTCATCGCCTCGCACCCAAGGCTCTTTTGCCCTAACGAGACACATTTTTTTCGGTTTGCCGACCCTTACGGCACGATGACATATGTTCGTCCATTGATTAACCAAAAACTCTTTCAAGAGCATCGCCGACTTGATACGATATCGGACGATTATTTTCGGGATCAAATTCTTGTCAAATCCCATACTCGACGGGAGTTGATGGAGAATTATGCAGCGGCATATCTAAATGCGCAGGGCGCCCCTAAGGATGCCCGCTGGTTCGACAAAACACCCCAGAATGTCTTTGGTGCACTGCTTCTCGCGGCGGAGTTTCCAGAATCCCGCTTTGTCCATATTGTCAGGCATCCGTTAAATGTGGTGTCCAGCCTTCGGACGTCGAAGGTGATGGTGATTAAAGAGGTCGTGGGCGCAGCGAATTACTGGTACGAAAGCACGCTCATCATGAAGTCGATGCGCGATGTTGTGGGGGACCGGTTGCTTGAGATCACTTATGATCAGTTCACTCAAAATCCAGAAAAAGAACTTGGCCGTGTCATGGCGTTTCTTGGGGAAGATTCGCGTCAAGTGACCTATGACTTAACGAAGATCAAGCCGGAGAAAAACAAATACAAAACTGTTCTTCCAGCGGAGGATATCGAAATTGCATGGGGGATTTTCGGTGACTTGGCTGAGGAATATGGTTTTCACCGATAGGGTTGCCGCCTTCATGGCAGCGCATAAATTGCATTATTGAAACTGGGGATTTTCCGATGACAAAGTCGGCTTTTGTGACGGGGGTTACAGGACAGGATGGCGCTTATCTAGCGCGTCTTTTGTTAGATAAAGGATACCGCGTTTATGGTGCGCATCGACGTGTCAGCGCACCTAATTTCTGGCGTTTAGAAGAAGTGTCGGCCCTCGGGCATGAGAATCTGACATTAGTCGATCATGACCTGACCGATTTAAGCTCTTCCATCAGGTTGCTGGATTCCATCAAGCCTGATGAGGTCTACAATTTGGCTGCCCAGAGCTTTGTTCAAACTTCTTTTGAGCAGCCGATCACGACCGCTGACATCACTGGCCGCGGCGCTCTTCATATGCTTGAAGCGATCCGTATTGTGAATAAAGATATTCGCTTCTACCAGGCATCAACATCTGAGATGTTCGGGTTGGTTCAGGCTGTTCCCCAAGGGGAGGAGACCCCTTTTTATCCGCGTAGCCCCTATGGTGTCTCAAAGCTCTTTGCGCATTGGACGACGGTAAACTACCGCGAGTCCTACAATATCTTTGCGACAAGCGGTATTCTTTTTAATCATGAGTCACCATTGCGGGGGCGTGAATTTGTCACCCGGAAGATCACCGACGCGGTGGCTGGGATTAAACTGGGGCAAGTTGAGGTGTTAGAACTTGGCAATCTCGACGCTCGTCGGGATTGGGGGTATGCTGCTGAATATGTCGTTGGCATGTGGCAGATGATGCAGCTTGATGATCCTGACACATTTGTTCTGGCAACGGGGAGGACGGAAACCGTACGCTCTTTCGTGGAGCTTTCCTTTCAGGCAGCGGATATCGAACTAACGTGGCAGGGAAGCGGGGAGGATGAGGTCGGTATCGACGCAGGGACCGGCCGTCCTTTGGTGCGTATCAATCCACAATATTATCGACCTGCGGAGGTTGATCTATTGGTCGGCGATCCATCAAAGGCCCAAAAGGTGATGGGGTGGGCCACCAAAACCTCATTGGAGGAGTTAAGCTCGATGATGGTGGCTCAAGACATTGTTAGGCGTCAACGTGTCTAACGCAACCGTTAAACGGGCGGTGGTCACAGGGGCGAATGGGTTCACCGGCCGCTTTTTGTGCCATTTGTTGGCCGAGCATGGCATTGAGGTGCATGCCTTTGTTCATCAGTCCAGTGGTTCGGTCACCGGGTCGAACGATATTGTTGCGGATCTGAGTGATGAAGCGGCCCTCGGTCAATTGTTCGACCGCATTCGGCCTCATTACGTCTTCCATCTCGCCGCGATTTCATTTGTACCGCATGCAGATGCTTCGGCGTTCTATGATGTCAATACGGTTTACACGCAGCGCTTGCTATCAGCGCTCCAGCATCATCAAGACACGCTTGAAAAAGTCGTCATTGCCAGTAGTGCCAACGTTTATGGTGACCCAAAGACGGCGTGCGTAACGATTGACCATCCCATTGCGCCTATCAACCATTATGGCTGTAGCAAGGTCAGCATGGAGTTCATGGCGCGGACCTATCAAGACCGTCTTCCCATCATCATCACGCGGCCTTTCAACTATACCGGCTTAGGGCAAGCCGATCACTTCCTTGTTCCAAAGATCATTTCCCATGCCGTTGAGCGAAAGCCATTCATTGAGCTTGGTAACACTGACATTGTAAGGGATTTTTCTGACGTGCGGGATGTTGTGCTGGCTTACCTACGCCTGGCGCAGTCGCCTCACAGTGGTGCGACCGTCAATATTGCGTCGGGAACCGCCTATGCCCTCAAAGAAGTGCTCGCGCTTATTGAGCGAATCACATCGCATCGACTAGAAGTAAGAATAAACCCTGCATTTGTGAGAAAACAGGACATCATTCGGCTCGTAGGAGACCCAGGACCGCTAGAGGCGATGATCGGATCCTATCGTCAGTTTGGCCTAGAGGACACGCTCACCTGGATGGTCAATAAGGCGTAGCTCCTGTGTCCCTTTGGCCCTAGGCTGTTCTGTTATATCTCTTTATGGTGCAATTCGACTGTGGAAGTGCGTCTGAATGAGCCATTTTGATCGACTGTTGGCGAAGATTGAGGTCGACGAGGCCAGGCTTCGGTCTGAGCTCGCGGCGGTAAAGGCGCCATCCGCTCGATACATGATTTACATGACGCCGCGCACCGGGTCGTCTTGGTTGAGAGACTTGCTGCGGTCTACGGACCTTCTGGGGTGGCCGGAAGAGTGGTTTAACACCACAATGCTCAACGCCTTTGCAAAATCGATTAATGCAAATTCCGTACACGCTTATACTCAACTTCATTTGGGCCGTGGGCAGTCACCCAATGGGGTCTATGGGGCAACAATCACATGGCATGATCTCAACGCGCTGTGGCCCGACGCCATTGATCAAGAAACCTCGGATTACTTCACCCATTTCCCCGTCGATCAGACGCGGGCTTTTATGCTGTTCCGGCGTGATATTGTTGCCCAAGCCATCTCATTAAACCGGATGATGACCACGGGTGTATTCGATACCGTAAACTCAACAACAGAGACGCGACGACGGTCAGAGGGCGCCTTTTTCTATGACGAGCGGGCCATTCGCCGCTGTCTGCACCAGATTCTGGAGCATGAAAAATCTCTACTTCGCTTTTTTGATCACCATGGCATCACGCCCCACAGACTTGTTTACGAAGAACTTACCCAAAGCCCGGTGGAGGAGGTCATCCGGTATTTTGTCGAGGTCGTTACGCCACAAAGCCGGATTGAGGACGCAAGAGAAGCTGGGTCCCAGCATCAAAAAATTGCAACGTCGAAGAACCATGCGTTTGCTGATCGTTTTCGACTAGATAACACATCTTGGTTGGATGAAATCGAGGATGAGCGGTCTTCTATCTTTGAGAATACAGATAGTGTGACAGGGGACCCCCTTCCGTCTCTCAAACCCACCGACCCCCAAGGCGCGTCTTCTGGCCCAATTATGGGGAATAGCCCCGCGACTTCGGATGGTGGCCTATCGGTGGTGGTCCCCGTTTATGCCGGCCTCAAGTCCGTCCAAAAATGCCTTACCTCCGTTTTGGAGAGTGAATGCCAAACTCCATATCGGTTGATCGTTATCTATGATGGTGGCCCTGATGGTCGGATTGAGCGCTATCTCGACATTCTGTCGCGAAAAGGGTTGATCGAGCTTCACAAAAACGCCGAAAATCTAGGGTTTGTGAGAACCGCTAATCGTGGTTTTTCTCTCGCGGGCACCGATGATGTCATTATCCTCAACAGCGATACAGAGGTGCCAAAGGGGTGGGCGGATCGAATGGCAAGGGCCGCTCGCTCTGACCCATCCATCGCAACGGCAACGCCATTCACCAACAATGGAGAAATTTGTTCCTACCCAAACCTTTGCGAGGTGAACCCAATTCCGCCAGGGATGGACGTTCAGTCGATGGACGACCATGTGCAGGAATGGGCTTCGGAGCAACCAATCGATATTCCTACCGGTGTTGGTTTCTGCCTTTACATATCCCGAGCCGCTCTTGATGCGTTCGGGCCCTTTGACGAAGAAGCATTTGGCCGCGGCTATGGTGAAGAGACCGATTTTTGTCGGCGGGCAGCTGATGCAGGGTGGCGTAATGTTCTGCTTACAAACATATTCGTCTATCATGAGGGCGGGCTTAGCTTCGGCGATGAAAAAAAGGCGCGTGTTGCCTATGCGATCAAGCTGTTGGAGAAGCGTCACCCAGGCTATAACCGCCTTATTGAGAATTACTGCGTCGAAAATCCGGTAAAGCCGGTACGGTTTCAACTGGTGTTGAAGTCTTTATCATCCAGCAACCTCCCTGTTGTCTTGATTATTGGCCATGGTGAGGGAGGGGGGACGCGTCGCTTTATAAATGAGTTGCGATATTTCTTCCGAGAAAAGATTAATTTTCTTTGGATTGAACCTGAAGGGGATGAATGTGTTCGCTTAGTTTTCCCCGATTGGGCGAGTTCCTACACGCAAATATATAATCTTGAAGCCGATAAAGATCAGTTGTTTGATAGTATTCGTGCGGCGGGTGTCGATCTTGTCCACATCAATCATATAAGAGGGATTGAGAAATTCACACCCGAGCTGCTCGATGAACTTGGCGTAGAGCATCTTATCACGCTTCATGATTATTATTTCTTGGGGTCTAGTCCAAGCTTGATCGACAGTGAGGGGCGGTATGATCCTGATCGATACTTTATAGATGGTCGGCCCTGCGAGGACGAGTTTTCATCGCTAAAGGAAACGTTGCTCAAAACGGCCAAAGCTCTTGTGACGCCAAGTTTGGAAGCGGCAGCGATTTATAAAGGGGTCCACCCTGATCTTGAAATCAGGGTTCAAGAGCATATCGGTACAGAGCTTATCCCCAGCCTGCCCCCTGTTCGTGTGAAGAACGGGCAGGCCAACAAACCCAAACGGGTTTTGATATTGGGGGCGTTGGGCAAAGAAAAAGGAGCAGACTTGCTTCAAGCGGCCGCCGCTGATGCGAAAAGGCGTGGGCTTCCTATCGAGTTTCATCTTGTTGGCTATGCCTATCGCGTGCTTGATGATTCTGTCATCACCCATGGCCCTTACACTGAAGAAGCGTTGCAGCAAAAAATCGCAGAACTGAAGCCAGATCTTATTTGGTTCCCATGCCAATGGCCTGAGACCTACAGTTATACCCTGACCTCCGCCATGGAAGCGGGAGTTCCTTTGTTGGTCCCTAAGATTGGCGCATTTGCAAGCCGTACGGATGGGCGCCCATATACATGGTACTTTCCTTACGATATGGATCCGACGCGCCAACTGAAAGAGATAGAGCGTTGCCTTTCGGTTTTGGCGGAAAAAGGTGGAGAAGTCGCGCTTTGGGCGCCACAACCCTCCCATGGGCAGGCATACTATAGTGATGACCATTATGTGCCGGCGCGATTGGAGCGCCCGGTGACGCCTCTTCCTTTATCTTTATCCCAGGAGGCGCTTGCCACTCTATTTGCTCCGTCCCATCGGGATGCGTCCCAAAAGGGGTTAAGGCGATTCATCGCTCCTCTATTATGGCGTTTACGGTTTAATCGAGCTTTGTCTCAGTTTTGGTTTGATGTGTTGCCGGAGGCGGCGCGGGGACGTTTGAGGCGCTACCTATTGGGGCGGTGAAGAAGGCGCTGTGCGATGGTTCGTCCGCGCGCGGTTAGGGGTTGCTCAATATATCGGTAGTTCAGCTGACTTGCGATGACCATAAGGGGCACCGCTATGCCAACTGCGACGAGCCCTTTTGGCTGATAGGCCATGTCCGGTGGAAGCAGCCATTCGGTCACTTCAAGTGACAGGTAGAAAATGGGTATATGGCAGAGATATAGAGCGTAAGACCGGTCACCTAACCATGATAAAATAGTCTGCACTTTGCCTTTTGGGAAAATATAATCCTCATTGAAGCTTGCGATCAGTACAATGATAGAACTCCCCAATGCGATGAGATTAAAGGATCTTGAAGAACTTAACCCAAAGAGATCTTGGGCGTTTCGCGAACCGATCATAACAATGAAACAAATGAGACCGATGATGATCGGTAGCCCAATATACGGATTTTTCAGGAATTTTGGTTCCCAACGGCGATGGTAGGGGCTTGCTTCGAAAAGGGCGATAAGCACGCCCAAGGCCAACCCTTCACTTCGAAACATTATTCCTAGAATATTGCGAGTGATGAGAAATTGGACCGCGATAATACCGATTAAGACAAGGGTGAGGCGCCATCGCCGTTGTGTGACAAGGATGATAAGGGGGAGTAGGAAGTAAAACTGTTCCTCAAGGGACAAGCTCCAATAGGGGAACGAGGTTCCGATGGGTTCCACCATAAAATGGGTCGCAAACCGAAAATTAGCGTAGTGTAAAACAACGCTCAGTGTCGCCCAAAGGTTGGTTTCAACACTTTGCCACAGGATGGGGCGGCTCGTTAGACTGGCGCCAAGTAAGATAAAGGCGAGCCAAAACCACACTGACGGGGTTAAGCGAAAGAGCCGCCGTACCCAAAAGGCCGCCACTGTCGGCCATCGCCGACGCTCTTGATGGGCATTTTCCAAACTGGGAATGAGGCTTCTCGCGATCACAAATCCGGAGATCACAAAGAACAGATCAACCCCCGCGCCACCACTCAACCAATGCGTCACCGACGCCGGAAGTAGGGGCCCCATGCCTGGGATGGTTTTGAGGTGCCAGAAGATAACAAGGCCTACCGCAAGGGCGCGTAAGACTTGAACGTCTGCAATGTGGGCCCGTCGAGCCGGGGATTGCATTGCGCCTCTATCCAGGTTTGCGTGCAATGATGGTCTGCGACTTTGCGATATAGCGATCGAGGACGGCTTTTGTTTTCGCGCCTTGACGATGATCAAGAACGTTCTTCCATAGGGCGGCCCACTGATGATCAATCGTGTGGCTATCAAACCATTTTAGAAGCCATTCGACGACCGCGTGAAACCCTCTGAACTGATGGTCGACAATCTCAAACCCCGCATCGGTTACAAGGCGCGCAAACTCCTCCCGTTCAAAAATTCGAATATGATTAGGTTTTTCGAAATAGCCGGGAGGGGCCACAGGCTCCTGCAGCCGCTCGCCAAGAGTATCCGGCACGGAGATAAGGTAGAGACCGCCCGGCTTCCCGATGCGGAATAATTCCTGCATCACCTGCTTTGGGTTGTCGACATGCTCTAGCACCTCTGTGCAGATGACTTTGTCGGCATAGCCTTCGTTAATATCAAGCTGCTCACCAGTTGTCAGTAGACCCCGTATGGGACATGTGGCAACCGAACCGATCCGCTCACTGGCCACCTTTAGTGAGGTAGAGTCAACATCGCAGTAAACGATCTCGCCAGCGAATTGAGCAGAGAAATAAGAGTAGCCGCCCGTGCCGCATCCTACATCGACAACGATATCGCCATTTGTGATCGGGAAGCCGGGGGCCACGGACTGGTTTTCATGATCCAGCCACCCACTTTCCTTATAATCATAAATGCCCACCATGGTTCCAAAATGTTCTTCGCGCAATCTCCGGTCATCGGTATGCGGCAGTGTTTCTGAGAACTCTCTCGACCCTATAACGGACCGAATAGTCTGGACGGTTCGTGTGATCGAGAAATGATCGCGGGCATTGTCGGCAGTGGTGCGGCGTAGATGGTGGTATCCTTCAGGAGCCGTTTGGGCGATGTGGAAGGCATCCTTTAGCTTTGCGGATAGTCCCCCCTCTTCGGAAATGGTCATCGCATAGTCGTTTGGTAGGCCGACCTTAGCGCCAAACGCCTCTCGTGTGATAAGAGGGACTTGGGCGCAAAAGTGACGATATCCCGTCAGATCATCCTGATCGTCATCCCCCTTAATATAGAACGAGGCCGGATGAAGAAATGTGCCGTCATTCCCGCTCGTCCCCAGAACGATGATCCGGCACGCATGATCGCTGAGGGTGGAAAGCCGTTGTTTTGAAGCCTTCGCGGCATCACTGGATGAACCATCGGTATAAAGAAGTAAAATGGCCTCTGGTGAATGTCGAAAGTCATTGACAAAAACGTCTATCAAACTGGTGAGGGCATTGACGCTATTGGGCGATGCGGCAAAAATTGTCCCTGTCCCCGCCGTTTCCCCACCAACAGCTGTGTCGTGGAGAATATCAGTATCCGGCAGGTGAATGGGTTTATGGGCCGATGGGGAGCTAAGGCGGCATGATTTAACCGCTGGATCGTGCCAGAAGGGCCAAGCGATAGGGGGCATTGCCTTGGGGGCACCGCCAGAAACGGGCACCATAGCCATTTCATCTTTCCGAAAACCCTCAGGCCCGCCCACCACAAAGGCGGCCAATATTTTGGGGGACCTCAGAAGATCAGTCTTCCGTTCGTTCAGAACGGGGGTACAGAAAAATCTCTTGGCGGCCCGTTCTGTCGCTTTCTCGCCAAAGGGAACCGTCAAGCAAGAGTGGGGGGCAGGGTACTCCTCAATAAGGCGACTGATATCCTCTATATCGTTGACGATCGCGGTGTCGCTAATATCGTCAAAGGCGTCTTTAAGGAGGGCTCTGCTCTGGCGGGCGCGGATGGCATCCAAATCCCCATCTGATTGATCCACATAGAGAAGAAACATTTATTCAGCCTTTCGTGGCTCATGGGCTAGCGTGACGGCATCATGGGTCGTTTGGTGATGGAAAATATCACGGTATTGATCAAGGAAAGAGGAAAACTGCGCCTTCACAGCGGGTAGAGAGCAATGCCCCTTGAGGTGGATGGCGGCACGGGCGCCCATTGCGACATATGTGTCTGGAGCATTTTTGGCCGTGTCGTAACTATCTCGGTAAGCCTTTACCAAATCTAGCCAATCTGGCCTGAAGTGAAGGCAACGAAACGCTTTGCGGGCATCGTGCTGCCAATGGGTCAGCTGAGCGTTACTTTTAAAGATAAAGCATGCATCCTCGAACACATAATCGCGCATCGCAGTATGATTTGAGGTCACCGCGGGAATACCCGCCGAGAGGGCCTCACACAATGGTATGGATTGCCCCTCTCCGTACGATGTGTTTACGTAGTAGGTGGTTCCCTCAAGGAGTTTATCGTACGCGTCTTCGTCTAAGTAGGCGTCAATTGCGATGACCCGGCATTTGAATGGCGCTAATCGCTGAAGATGGAAAACAAGTTCATCGGCAAATTGGACAACATGACGTGCAGAGACTTTCAGGACCAGCGTTGCGTCTTCGGTGTCTTTGAAGGCCCAACAAAAGGCGACCACCATATCTTGCCAGTTCTTGCGGCCATCATAGGGATTGATGATTGCCGTATAGATATATCCTTTAAGCTGTACACTGTTTGAGATGACGGAATCGCTTTCAAGGTCCTCTTCGGCGACGTCGTCTTCCTCAGTGTCTTGGGCAAGATAGGCGTCCATTTCCTTGTCCACCAGACCTTCGTCAGCGGATGCTCTTTTGTAATTTTCCTCGTAAACGTCTGAAAACCAGTCCAATTGCTCTAGGTTCGCACGGTCATACCCCAGACCACCTTGAAGCGTTCTCTCAGCGGACCGTAGGCCCAGGGCAATCAGCCCGTCGGCAAAGAAGGTACGGGTTAAATAGAAAAGCAGACCAAGTCTGCTTTTAAGGGACCCGCGACTATCGAGCGTTTGTTGAAACAGGTTATATTTCGCATGGCGAACCGCCTCAACCTGTTCGCCTCGCAAATATTCGCGGTATGCATTAATGTGGGCCCATTCTTTCTTTAACTCTTTTTCCCGATCGCGGAGGCGCCGGTGGGTTTCTTGCAGGCCCAGCATTTGTTCATCATCGCGGCGATATCGCTCCTTGAGTTCCTCTTCCGAGGGGACATATACCTTCAAGTTCATCGCATACGAATCAATTAGTACGCCATCAAAATCGAGTCGAATGTCTTTGAGGGGTGTCGCGGTGTCCTGTCGCGCTCTGAACCGTTCCATATTATCCCATACTGGGCATGGGATGGCCGCGGAAGGGTAATCCGCACCCATTGTTTCCTTTAGAACGTCAATCGTATAGGAGCTGATCGCAATCACCGCGGCAGAGTTATCAAATGCAATCCGCCAGTCATCTTGTTCGTTATTCGCCCAGGATTCTGTTGGGATCGTGCTGTACTCCCACGCAATCACATGGATTGTTGGGCATTGAATGTTCGGAATAAAGTTCTGCGGCGCTGAGAAGTGGAGGAAAACGCATGGTTGCCCCAGGCGTTGGCACTCAGCATACGCTTTATCGACTTCGGTTTCGGGTTCGTAGACCGTATGGACTTCGCCGATCTCTTCTAGAAACGGAAGATAGGATTTTAGGATAAAATAGTAGCTATATTCCGGTTGCCCCGCATTCGCAGCAATCGTCTTGGCGTTTGTCTTTGAATAGACAATGAACTTGATTGGGAGGGGGAGATCACCGTCACTCTTCGCTGAACTTATCGTTGCTTTCTACTGGTGTCTTGATGATCGGACCGACAGGTTGGGCACGCGACTTTCTGCTGATTGAGCCTGTCTTTTTGAAATCCGACATGTATACACAAGCATTCCGAAGCCTCTCTCTCCATAGCGCTTAGGATTGCTGCCGAGTGAGGAGAAGATCGGTGAATGGCCAAGCTTCCCCCAGCCGGTTGTAAAGGCTGTCGAGCACCGTGTCGTTTAAGCGCTGCGCGGGGCTGTCGGGTGTGCCGAGGTCCCAAAAATGGGTGTAAGATGACTGCTGAAGAGCGGTTTTAAGGGGGGCAAAACTCTCGCAGCGTTTCATCCCGTAGGGCCAAAATTCAATGACCATGGGCGGGGCATCCCGAAGGGTCTTTGGCGCGCCCGCCAAAATATGGCCCTCATACCCTTGGGTATCCATCCAGATAAAAGTTTCGGACGATGGCTGCGTTGCCATCACCTCATCAAGGGTTTTGGCAGCAACGCTTACCACTTTTCTTTCTTCTTCGCCGAAGGCGCCGTCGGATCGTGATTGGTGTACCCGATGATCGCCGAAATTGTCTGCACTGAGCTCAAAGGTGAGATTCTCTGTGGGATCAGAGGCCAAGGCAACATTCATGGCGGTGATCTGATCTTCCACTTCGTTCAGCACGATATTGGCTTTTAACAGCTTGAAGTTTTGCGGTTCCGGCTCAATGGCGATCGCTGCGGCGACCTCCCCCCGCGCAACGAGCGGAATGCAGATGGTGCCAATATTTGCGCCAATGTCTAAAAGGGTCAGCGCGTTGGTCTGCACCCCCAATAGACGGCGGGCGGTGAAGAACTTATCGAGGTCGAATTCCCGCGTTTCATAAACCGCTCGGGAAATAATTTTATCCTGTGTACTGACAATAAAGGTCTCCTGTCCTGCCGCCAGCAGGAGGGGGTCAGTCATACTGTCAAAAAACGTCCGCCGCGCCGCTGGCGAGTGGCTGAGCAGCCGAGACACGTGTCGTGTCAATGACCGCGTCAGCCGTTCGCGAAGTGACCCTCCCTTTGGTTCTGCACCAGATGGGTTGGGGGGCGGGGTGCGTTGGGGAAACTGAACGTCGGTCATGATCGGACGAGGATTGTCGGCTCCGCCCCCCACGGTCAAGGCGCTGGTTGGGGGTTCCCTCGCATTGAGGGGTAAGCGCTGTTCGAGAAGCCGTCTTAGGCCGCGTCGATTTTCCCGTCTGTTTTCCCAGTCCAACGGTTAAGGCATTGAAGAAGCGCCTCTTTTTTGATGGGTTTCGAGAGATAGTCGTTCATGCCTAAGGCCAAGCTCTCCGCTTGCTCGCTGGGCATCGCGTGGGCGCTGAGGCAGATAATTGGGACGGGCGTCCGACCGTCCTGAGCTTCGGCGGCTCGGATTGCCTGGGTCGCCTCTCGGCCGTCCATGACCGGCATCGAGATGTCCATCAGAATGGCATCAAAGTGTTCCCGGGCGGCGATTGCACAAGCCTCTTGGCCATTGTCGACAAAGTGGAGATGATGGGTGTCGCCAATCATCCCGTCGATGACGAGTTGGTTCACCTTATTATCTTCGGCAACGAGGATCCGCTTACCATCTTTGCCCTCTGCGGCCGCTATGGAGTCGGGGGGGGAAACCATCGCCGGTGCGTCACGCACGCTTTCATGGGGCTTAAGGGGCATGGAAAGAGTGAATGTCGACCCATGGCCTTGGGTGGACGACACCGTCAGGGACCCGCCCATAATGTGAGCCAACTGTCGAGAGATGGCGAGGCCCAATCCGGTGCCTCCAAATTCGCGCGCTGTGGACGCGCCCTCCTGGGCGAACTTGTTAAAGATGTGATCGATGCGGTCTGGGCTAATCCCAATGCCTGTATCTGAAACGGTGATGGCGATGTCAGATAACCCGTCCTCGCGGTCCACGCTCAAGACGTTGATATCCACTCGTCCCTCACGGGTGAATTTAATGGCGTTGCCCACCAGGTTCACCAAAATCTGCCGTATACGACCGGAATCGCCCACTAGCCGGCTCGGCAGGGCTTCGGGAATGTCAGCGGCGAGATGAAGGCCCTTCTCATCGGCCCGGAGCGATAGCAGCATCACCACGTCATTGACCGTCTGGCGGAGGTCAAAGGGGGTGGGATCAAGGTCTATCTGACCCGCCTCAATTTTTGAAAAATCGAGTACATCATTGATAATGGTGAGAAGCACGGCGCCCGACGCATTGATCGTATCCACATAGCGCTGTTGCTTGTCAGTCAGCGCAGTGGTGGCAAGGAGTTGCCCCATACCGAGGACGCCATTCATTGGTGTGCGAATTTCATGGCTCATATTCGCCAAAAATTCGGATTTGGCTTTGTCGGCCTTTTCAGCGGCTTGTTTGCCGCTCCGCATCGCTTTTGTGGTACGCTCAAGATCATATCGAAGGTTCGATAGGTAAGACGCTAAAGGGGCGGCAATGATAAAAGAGGCCACCGCCGCTAATGCACTATTATGGAGCTGCAACTCGGGCCGAAAAAACTCGTGATAGAGGTAAATCAAACCAACGGCGCTTGCCATTGCGATCACGGTCAGCGACGCCGCAAAGCGTGCTTTTTCAACCCATAAGGGTTTCCCATCTGAAAAATTCGCTTTGTTCATGCGCCTCACACCCCGCCCCAGGCGGCTTGTTACGACAAAGGCGTAAAAAAGGGCTGACTCGCGCGCGATTTTTGCCCGCGAAAATGCAAATTTTTCTCACATCTTACATCAGCGTAGTCGCAAAACCGGCATAGGCCTTGCTGCACCGCAGCATTGTCGGCATAGACAGGATCGCCGTCGGCCCCGAAGCCCCTGGGGTGGAACCAGTCGACGGGCATGAATTGTATTGTTTTAAGACAGGCCGTCCGTCCTTTTCGGCCTCATCCACTGAAGGAGCGCGCGGAATGGACATCTCCAAAATTTCACCAGGAGAGGACCTACCCACCGACATCAACGTCATTATGGAAGTCCCCTTAGGGGGGGAGCCTATCAAATATGAGGTGGATAAAGACTCGGGCGCGATGTTCGTGGACCGGTTCCTCTACACCTCCATGCGCTATCCTTGTAACTATGGCTTTGTGCCTCACACTTTGTCAGGTGACGGGGATCCGATTGATGTCATGTGCCTTGGCCAACGGGCTTTGTTGCCCGGCGCTGTGCTACGGGCCCGTCCGATTGGTGTGCTGATCATGGAGGACGAGGCGGGGATTGATGAGAAGATCTTGGCGGCCCCGCACCCAAAGCTCACCCGCTACTACGACAATATCAAAACCCATGAAGACGTGCAGGACATCCTCCTGGAACGGATTTGGCACTTTTTTGATCACTATAAGGATCTTGAACCCAATAAATGGGTGAATGTGAAAGAGTGGCAGTCCAAGGAAGTTGCCGAGAAACTGATCCTTGAAGGCGTGGAAAACGCAAAGAAATAGGCGAAGTGATTGCCATCCCGATTTGCGCGGGCGGGCAAGACCGGGATCCAAAAGCTTGATTGCTGACCTTTCGCATCGCTCATGCATCATCAGCTTATGGGTCCCGGATAACGCTTTCGGCGCTTCCGGGATGACAGCGTGGGCGGTTAATAATATCTGAGCGCTGTCGCTTTGCCGCCAAACACTCGGTACGAAAGATACGTGTACCCTAATATCATGGGGAGAACGAACAGCGTGCCGACGAGGATAATCATCAAGGCCTCCGGCGCACTGGCGGCCTCATAAATGGTGAGCTGTTCTGGTACCACATAGGGGTAGAAGGAATAGGCGAGCCCACCGAAAGCAAGGGCGAAGAGGGCGGTCGTGGCCGCGAAGGGCAGCCATGCCTTTTTATCGTCAGGGTCGGGAAGGCGCCTAAGGCCTACCCATAGGGCGATAAGAAGGGCGAGGGATAAGAGCGGCAGCGGTGCCATCCAGATAATATTGGGAAAGGCAAACCATTTCTCGAAAATGCGGGGGCTGACAATCGGGCTGGCCAGGGAAACCGCGGCCATACCGCCCACAACACCGCCGAGGCCCGCTTTGGCCCACGCAATGGCTTTCGCTTGCAGGGCCTGTTCGGTTTTGATGATGAGCCAGGTGGCACCGATGAAGGCATATCCTAGGGCAAGGCAGATTGCCGTCATCAGCGCGAATAAAACCGTTGCCGCCGTATACTGAAGGCCCATAATATAGATCCCGAGCATGAACCCCTGGGATAGGCCGGTCATAAGGGATCCCACAAAAAAAGCTGTATTCCAGTGCTTCTTTTGCGTGAGCGGTGCTTTGGCGCGAAACTCAAAGGCGACGCCCCTGAGGATAAGGCCTACCAACATGATCGCAACGGGCAGATAAAGGGCGGTCAAGATCGTCCCATGGGCGGCGGGGAAGGCGACCAAGAGAAGGCCAATGGCCAGCACCAACCAGGTCTCATTCGCATCCCAAAAGGGGCCGATCGAAGCGATCATGCGATCTTTCTCGTCGTCGCTGGCAAAAGGAAATAGAATGCCCACGCCTAAGTCGAAACCATCCATCACCACATAGATGAGGATGGAGAGGCCCATAAGGCCTGCGAAGGTGAAGGGCAGCCATTGTCCGGGGTCAGAGAAAAAAGCCATCTTCTTTACTCCATCTCTTATTCAGCGGGGGCCAGGGGAACCGCCGATAAAGGCGCTTCTGATTTTGGTTCTTCTCGCACGATCGGCTCGCCCGTGGTGGCCCGCCGCGCGAGGAAAAACACCACATAAATATAAAGAGCTGTCAGGGCCGCGTAGATGAGCAAATAGGCGATGAGGGTGGAGGCCACCATGCCCGCGGCGACGTCGGAAACCGCGTCTTTGGTGGTGAGGAGGCCTGTTACCAGCCAAGGCTGGCGCCCTATTTCCGTCGTGTACCACCCTGCGAGCGTGGCCAGCCATCCGCTAAAGGTCATGGCGACGAGACCGCGGAGATACCATTTTCCAAGGCCCTCCGTCAGCGGCGCTTTGCGTCGCCAGAGGAACCAGACCCCCGCCCAGGAGAGGGCAAGCATCCCGAGGCCTGTTCCCACCATTATGCGGAACGACCAGAAGACCGGGCTCACAGGGGGGTGAAGGGGGGTGCCGTCTTCTGCGACAAAATCATTCAGACCCGGGACAACCCCACTTGGTTTGTGCTTCAGAATAATGCTCGCGCCATTGGGAATGGCAACTTCGAATCGATTTTCGCGCGCCTCCTCATCGGGCAGAGCGAAGAGGAGGAGGGGCACGTTTGACTGCGTCTCCCAATTCGCTTCCATAGCGGCGACCTTCGCCGGTTGATATTCAAGGGTGTTGAGCCCGTGTTGATCCCCAACAAAGATTTGTATGGGGATCAGCACGGCCGCAATCGCAATCGCTGATTTGAGGGCGATGCGAACCCCATTGCTTTTGTCGCCCCATAAGGCGCGGCAAGCGGACACTCCTGCGATGAGGAATGAGACCGTCAGCCCGCTGGCGACCAACATATGGGTCAGCCGGTAGGGCATGGAGGGGTTAAAGATAATGGCGAGCCAATCGGTGGCAAAAGCCACCCCGTCTCGCATCTCTACCCCAGCGGGGGTGTGCATCCAGGAATTGAGGACCAAAATCCAAAAGGCGCTCAATGTCGTGCCAAAGGCGACAAGGAAGGTCGCGAGCGTGTGGAGCCATCCTGGCACCTTGCCGGTGCCAAACAGCATGATACCCAGGAACACCGCTTCTAAGAAAAAGGCGGTCAGCACCTCATAGGCGAGGAGGGGCCCCGCAATGTTCCCAACCGTTTCCATAAAGCCCGGCCAATTGGTGCCGAACTGAAAACTCATGGTGATGCCGGAGACAACACCCAACGCAAAAGACAGGGCAAAGACCTTTACCCAGAACTTATAGGCATCCATCCATTTCTCTTGGCCCGTCGCGCCATAGCGCAGCCTGAAGAAGAGAAGGACCCACCCGAGCGCAATCGTGATGGTCGGAAAAAGAATGTGAAAGGAGATGTTCGCACCGAACTGTATCCGTGAAAGAAGCAGAGTATCCATCATTACGCGTCCTTCTCTTTCTCTTTTCTACTCCGTCCGAGGGGGACAATTTTCTCCGTTGTCGCAATAAACTTCTGAACCCGGCTGCCGAGCGCCAGCAGCTGGACAAGCCGGTCGGTTTCAAGGCTGTTCATATCATCGTACCACCCCGTCAGGAGTTCAATCAGGGATGTCAGTTCAGCAATGCGATTGTTGGCATAGGTTTCGTCGGGATATCCCGGTGCGGCCATTTGAAGTTCCCGCAGCTTGGTGAGGGTGGGATCGATCTCTCTTTTCTTTCGTTCGTCTATCAATGTACGGACAATTTCCCAGAGATCATCAGGGGTCGTGAAGTAATCCCGCCGATCCCCGGGTAAGTGCTTAAGACGCACCAGCCGCCAGGCTTGAAGCTCTTTCAACCCCATGGAGACGTTCGAGCGGGAGAAGCCCAGCCCCTCGACAATCTGATCGGCGTTCAGGGGCTCACTACTCAAAAAGAGAAGCGCATAAATCTGTCCCACGGTGCGGTTGATCCCCCAACGGGAGCCCATTTCGCCAAAGTGCAGGACAAAGTCCTGGTGGAGGGGGGAAAGCTGCATAGATTTCTCGTTTCGGATTTTTCTTATTCTCTAAATTTCAAAAATTTCTGAAACTAATGTAGGGAATTTTTGGCGGCCAGACAAGAGCGCGTGAGGCCAGGGGCGGGCATGTAGGGGGCGTGGAGGAAATGATGCATTGGGGACGATCTTATGCTTCATGGCGAACAGTGCGCGCCAAGTGGTTGACCTTCCACCAAACCTCAGCGACTTTGCGCGCAACTATAACGGGGTCTAAGGCCTCATTTTGGGACGAAAACAATCTACGCTGAAGGGGATCATCAACGATGACCATTACACTTGCGCTCGTTATTTTGGCGGGTTTGGTGGCCGTAATTTACGGCTACGTTACGGCCAGGGACGTGATGAAAGCGTCCGCTGGCAATGAGCGGATGCAGGAGATCGCTGGTGCGATCCAAGAGGGCGCTCAGGCCTATTTGAATAAGCAATATACTGCCATCGGCATTGTCGGCGCAGTGGTCTTCGTTCTTCTCTTCATCTTTTTTGGCGATTGGGTCGCCCCCGTTGGCTTCCTGATTGGTGCCGCCCTGTCAGGGGTTGCCGGTTATATCGGAATGATTGTGTCGGTACGGGCGAACGTTCGGACCACCGAGGCGTCTCGCCAAGGCCTGCAACAGGGCCTTGATGTGGCATTCAAGTCCGGTGCGGTCACCGGCATGCTGGTGGCGGGCCTCGCTCTTCTCGGGTTGGCGGGCTATTTCGCAATTCTTCTCAATATTTCAGATACGGCGACCAGCCGTCAGGTGGTGAACGGTCTTGTGGCCCTCTCCCTCGGCGCATCGCTGATTTCTGTCTTCGCGCGTCTTGGCGGCGGCATCTTCACCAAAGGGGCCGACGTTGGCGGCGACCTGGTGGGGAAGGTCGAGGCCGGCATTCCTGAGGATGATCCCCGGAACGCGGCGACCATCGCCGACAATGTGGGGGATAATGTTGGTGACTGTGCTGGCATGGCGGCTGACCTGTTCGAGACCTATGTGGTGACCATCGCGGCCACCATGGTGTTGGCATCGATCATCTTCTCAACCCAATTGGCGGTCGACTTTATGCTTTACCCGCTGGCGATTGGTGGGGCTTGTATCCTGACCTCCATCGCCGGGACCTTCTTTGTGAAGCTGTCCAAAGGGTCCAGCAATGTGATGGGCGCGCTTTATAAGGGGTTGATCGTCACAGGCGCGCTATCGATCGTGGCCCTCGGCGTTGTCACCCAAATGATGCTGCCTTTCTCTGACACATTCGTCACTGAAGGTGGTCGGTCCTTCACCGGCATGAACCTCTTTATCTGCGGTGTGCTTGGCCTCGTCGTCACCGGCGCTATTGTGTGGGTGACGGAGTATTACACCGGCACAGAGTTCCGTCCGGTGAAGTCGGTGGCGAAGGCCTCTGAGTCTGGTCACGGGACCAATGTGATCCAGGGTCTTGCGGTCTCTATGGAAGCCACAGCGTTGCCGGCTCTCATCATTATGCTGGGGATTGGCATCACCTTTGGCCTTGCCGGTCTTTATGGGATCGCGGTGGCGGTGACGACCATGCTGGCTCTTGCCGGGATGATTGTGGCCCTCGACGCTTTTGGTCCGGTGACCGATAATGCGGGCGGCATTGCGGAGATGGCGGAGCTTGAGAGTTCCGTGCGGGATACCACCGACACCCTCGATGCGGTGGGCAACACCACCAAGGCGGTGACCAAGGGCTACGCGATTGGCTCAGCGGGTCTTGGTGCCCTCGTGCTCTTCGCGGCCTACTCCCAAGACATTGCGTACTTCACGCGGAATGCGGACAAATACCCCTTCTTTGAAGGTGTAGAGGTCAATTTTGGTCTCGATAATCCGTATGTCATCATCGGCCTCTTCGCGGGTGGTCTTCTGCCGTTCCTCTTTGGCTCTATGGCCATGCAGGCGGTTGGCCGTGCGGCGGGTGCCATTGTGGAAGAGGTGCGTCGTCAGTTCAAAGAGAAGCCAGGCATTATGGCGGGGACGGAAAAGCCCGACTACGCCAAGGCAGTGAACCTTCTCACCGGCGCGGCAATCAAAGAAATGATTGTCCCCAGCCTGTTGCCGATCCTTGGGCCCATCGTCCTTTACTTCGTCATCGGCCTGTCGGTGGCGGGCTTTACCGATGGCGGCTGGATTGATGGTCGCAATGCGGCGCTTTCGGCCCTTGGGGCGATGTTGATGGGCGTGATCATTACGGGTCTTTTCGTGGCGCTTTCCATGACCGCTGGCGGCGGCGCGTGGGACAATGCCAAGAAGTACATTGAAGACGGCAATCATGGCGGCAAAGGGTCCGAAGCCCACAAGGCCGCGGTGACCGGCGACACTGTTGGTGACCCTTATAAGGACACAGCGGGTCCGGCTGTGAACCCGATGATCAAGATCACCAATATTGTGGCGCTCTTGATGCTGGCCTTCTTTGCGGGCCCTGGCGTTTAAAGCCTGCCGACACCCTCAAAACACGAAACGGCCTGGGCTTTTTCCCGGGCCGTTTTTGTTTTTCGGGCGCTGTGGCGACACTGTCCCACGGATTCGCGCTTTGAAGGCGCGACAAACGCAAATGATGCGTCGGCGTCCCTTGCCAAGAGCCAAAAAACCAGGCTCAATCATTAACAGAGGGTAAACATACCCCTTGGGCAATAATTAGAGGGAATGACATGGAATATCTTGAGCAGTTGCTGCCTTACCTTGAAATGCCGATTGTGCAGAACGCGATTGGTGGCGGCGTTTTGGGCCCCATCTTAGCCCGTTTGGTGCGGGGCGGGTCGGGCACCGGCTTCCTCACGGGCGTCCTTGGTGGCATCGCCGCAGGGTATGGCGCTGACATGCAGGGCTACAGCACCCTTATTTCTGGCGAAGCGACCGAGGGGCTCATGGTCACCTTGCAAAACCTGGCTGAGGGCGCCGGGGGCGGCGGTGTTCTGGGCCTCATCTCAGGCATTTTCTTGAAGCGTCGCTAAGCTTTTAGGGCAACTCAATCTTATCCAGGCGGGCCCGCAATGGGCCCGCTTTTTTTGTGTGCGGTCGTTTCTCTGTTGGACAATGACGATAAGCCGTGGTGAACCCCCTTCGAATGCTTCCGTCATCGATCAGGCCGTCCTATGGCATCTTCCTTTCCCTACGCAGCCATTCTGTTCGACTGCGACGGAGTCCTGGTGGACTCAGAGGTCGTGGGACTGAAGGAAGGGGTGGCGTTTTTAAACGCGCACGGCTTTTCCCTGACCGTTGAGGATGCAGTGAGGCGTTTTACCGGTATGCGGACAGACCGGCTGCGCGCGGCCTTTATGGCCGATTATGAGCTTGTGCTAGACCGTTCCCCCTCGGATGAAGAAGTTGATGACCTATTGGAAGGGTTCATCGCCTGCCGCCGGGTCCGCCGACACTTGATGAAGACTGTCCCAGGGGCGCTCGACACGGTGGCGTGGACGGCGCGCTTAGGCGGTGTGGGGGTGGCGGTGGCGTCCTCATCAGGAATGCCGCAGCTATCGAAGAAAGTCACTGAGTTCGGTTTTGCGCCCCACTTTGGCAAGCACGTTTATTCGGGGGATGATGTTGCGGAGGGCAAGCCCGCCCCTGATATCTTTCTTTATGCGGCGGAAAGATTAGGGGTAGCGCCTGAGGCCGGGCTGGGGATTGAAGACAGCCCCAACGGGGGGAAGGCGGGTTGTGCGGCGGGTGCCACCGTTTGGGGCTTTACCGGGGCGGGGCATTGCCTGCCAAACCACGCTGAGCGGCTCGAAGAGGTAGGAGCGGAGGCGATCTTGTCGGATCATTCGACCCTCCGGTCCGCGATCGCAGCATTGTCGGCATCGGGTTAGGGCCGATCTCCCATTGCCCCTTGATGGGGGACAGACACCGATTGGGGATGGTCTTGACCGCTTTGTGTGATATGCCAGCCGACGCGGCGGCCCTGCCCAACTTTGCCGCCGCCGATGGGGGAATGAACTGCCCACATTCCCTGAGGCCACCGGCCTCGGGAGCGGTGACATCCTCGTTTTCTCGCCTGTTCACAAAGGGGGGAGAAGACGGATTACCTTCAAAGTGAGTTTGAAGGGCGCGGGTGTTACTGCTCCCTCGGTGCTGGTCCAGGGGTTTCGTATAGAGGCCGGATCGTGCTCAGAGCCTTTCAATCCCAGTAAAAAAGTCCGCGCCTTGCCGAAGACCCGTCGCCGCATAGGCAGCCTGGCGGGCAAAGCGTAACGTCACCGCCTTGCGCCGCGCGGCCCTTAACGGGCGAGTGGGCCCCTCTCGCACAATGCCGCCGCCAAATCGGTCGGCGATGATGAGCCCCTCCTCAGGAGGGAGAATGGTCTGGGGAAAGTCCTCCGCCACGCCGAAAAAGAAGTGGTCGCAGAACTCCAGATAGTCCTCCCACTTTTGGTCAACGTCAAAGTCCGCCTGGCAAGATTTGATCTCGATGATGGTGAGCACGCCCTTAGGCGATAGCGCCATCACATCCGCCCGCCGCCCATTGGCGAGGGTCACCTCGGGCAACACAGCATCCCCCCGATCATAAAAGAGACGCGCCACCCCGCGGGTCACCGCCTGGGTCACGGGCGCCCGGCCGTCCGCTGCATCGGGCATCAGGATCGCGTGGGAATGTTCCTGTTTCATTCTTCTGCAAAAGGACACTGAAAAGGAGGGGGAGTCAATGGGCTGCAATCGGTACGGTCGTAAGCTAGTTATGGGCTAGAGGAGTAAGTCAGTCGCGCAATGAGATTTTTCCGACAGGCTTCATCGTCTATCGACGATGGCTCCGCTTTCCATTTGCTAACGTCACTCAATGCCGAATCTGTGAACAGTTTTTTGGGGATTTGCGCCAGTACGCGCTCGCCATAAACGTCCCCATCCTGATTTAAATGGTAGCCAATCAGTATCGATCCATTACCGCCATATTGCCGTTCCGGAAAGTCTGCTACACGATCTTGTCTCCATTCGATATCGCAGTGGTCTGGCCGTCCACTGATAATGATATCGTTTAGGGAAGTCGTTTCAGTTATAATCCTCGACATGTTCTCGAACACATGGTTTGGATTGAGCTCGATGGAGTAGGATCCGGCGAAGGATTCGACAATACCGTTCAGGGTAACGATCGTCGCATGCATCGGATCAACGTCATCGATAGACTGAACTGGTTCAAATAGGGGAAGAGTATTTTCTATCAACACAGCTGAATCATTGAGGTCGCCCACAAACCTTTTATTGGGGTTTGATGGGTTGGCCGTCGACTTTCGTCTTATTGATAGTATCGACAGCACCCTTATGGAACGGACATAAGATAGTGTTTTCACTGACACGGACGGATTTTTGGAAAGGCTTCGGTCCAGATATCCAGTTAGTACTCTCAGTTTTTTCATGTCCTCAGCAGACATAAATATGTCTATTGATTGAATAAGGATACTAATCGACAATGCTGTATCATTCAGATCAGCAGCCTGCATTCCCTCTAGTGCGTCAATCAGCGTCTCCCTACTTTTACGTTTTTTGGGTTCTGCTTTTAATGCAATATACGCACTGAATAGTCTTACCTCTTCAACGCCGTAGTTCTCAACCCCGTACCCTTGTTCGCCTAAGGTAAGTGCATCCTCCACCGCGGGGGCCGCGCGCTCTGGATCAGACAAAATGACAAGGTCCAGAAAGTTCTGTGCAAGGAGGGCACGGGCCTGAAGATCGGCGCCATCATCGATGGACTGCTGCCAGGCGCGCTCGGCGTGAATGGCGGCCGTTTCCTCGTCGCCGGCGTCGAGCGCTTCTTTATATTGCTTGAACGATAAAAGGTGCGGCGCGGGCGCAGCGAGGCCGAGGCAGCAAAGAGCGCTCAGGACAAATAGAAAGTTGCGGATCATGTGACGGCCCCTCTCCTGGCATGAGAGAGACGCTACCGCCTCAGGAGAAAGCCCGCAACATATCTGAAATTGAGCGCGCTTACCCTTGGAATGCTGGCAGGCGAACGGTGAGCCCGTCCAGCTCGTCGGACAATTTGATTTGGCAAGACAGGCGCGAATTTTCTGCTCGCTCTGACGCGAAGTCGAGCATGGATTCTTCCATACTGCTCGGGGTGCCGGTTTTACCGGTGAAGGCCTCGTCCACGAACACGTGGCAGGTGGCGCAAGCGCAGGCGCCGCCGCAGTCCGCATCGATCCCCGGTACGCCATTCTTCACCGCAATCTCCATGACGGTGAGGCCGGTTTCGCCCTCAACCTCGTGGGCGGTGCCGTCATGCTCGATGTAAGTGACCTTCGCCATTGTTGCTCATTCCTCTCGCCGTTCATCGGCCTCTGGGCCGTTTACGGGTCTTTGCGCCGTTTATCGAAAAACGCTTATTGCCATCTCAGCGGGGGATCACAAGGGGTGTTTTTGGTGTTGGGAGGTCTATAGTGGCGCTGTGCTGCCCTTTCTCACCCATTTTGCCCATACCCCTGAGGCGACGTTGGCGCTTGGCCATCGTCTAGGCGCCACCTTGCGTGCGGGGGATGCGGTGTTCCTGTCGGCTACCCTCGGCGTGGGGAAGACTGTGCTCGCCCGCGGTGTGGTGGAGGCCGTGATCGGGGAGGCGCCGCCTTTTGCGCCGGTGGAGGTGCCAAGCCCCACTTTCACCCTTGTGCAACCCTATGAGGGGCGTCTGCCTCTTTGGCATGCCGATCTTTACCGGCTTGAGGCGCCGGGTGCCCTGGTGGAGCTGGGCCTTGATGAGGCGCTGGAGACGGGGGCGGTGCTTGTGGAATGGCCTGAACAGGGCGAAGGCTATCTCCCCGGTGAGGAAGGAGCCCTTTGGGTGACAGGCTCTATCCCAAAGGACGGTGAAGGGCGGTTATGGCAGCTATCAGGCGGTGAGGCCTGGCGCCAGCGGTTCGTAGAAGGATGATTAGATGAGTGACACGGGTGAGGCGCAGGGCCCAGATCGCGCGGCGTTGCGGGCAGCGTTCCTGGAGAAGGCGGAATGGGGGGAGGCAAGCCTCGCGCCCCTGGCGGGGGATGCCTCCACCCGGTCTTACGCGCGGGCTCAAAAGGGCGATCAGCGCGCGTTGCTCATGGATGCGCCGCCAGGGCGGGAGGCTGCGAATTGTCCGCCGGGGGCGGATGAAAAAGAGCGCGAAACCCTTGGCTATAACGCTATGGCGCGCTTGGCCGGCCCCCGGCTTGAAGCCTTCACCGCTTTGTCCCGCTGGTTAAATGAGGCAGGGGTGCGCGCGCCGCAGATTTATGCGGAGGATAGAGAGAGCGGCCTTGCCTTGATCCAGGATTTCGGGAACCGGCACCTGGTGGACGCGGCCACAGATCTAAAGGCTGAGGCCTCCCTTTATGCCCGGGCGCTGGACGTTTTACGAACAGTTCGAAAGCGGACCGTTACCCCGGGCGATATTGGGGGGTGGACCCTCATGACCTATGACCCGCTGGTCCTGCGCACGGAGGCGAGCCTTTTGCCAGAATGGTATGTGCCGCATCTTGGCGGCACAGTGGGTGCCGAGGCACAGGATGCATGGGATGCGGCGTGGGCAGACCTTATCGGTCGCATGGGCCCGCCGGACACCCTGGTCCTGCGGGACTTCCACGCTGAGAATATTCTGGTGCCGGATGAGGGGGCCTTGGCGGTCATTGATTTCCAGGATGCGCTTATCGGCCATGCCCCTTACGATGTTGTGTCTTTGTTGGAGGATGCGCGCCGCGATGTGGACTTAGGGTTGGCTGGTGAGCTTTACCAGGAGGATCGGGACAGCGCCCCCGACCCTGGCGCGTATGAAACCGCCTATGCGGTGCTCGCGGCGCAGCGGAACGCAAAGATCCTCGGCATTTTCGCGCGGCTTATCCACCGCGATGGTAAAGACCGCTATGCGGACTTTATCCCTCGGGTGGCCGCCCATATGGCGCGGGATCTTGACCGCCCTGCGGTGGCGCCTCTTCGTGCGTGGGCAGAGCGTTACCTGCCAGGCCTTCTCTCCGATGGGGGAGGTCGGTCATGACGGCGCCCGACACATTTCTCGACACCGCCATGGTTTTGGCGGCCGGGCTCGGGACCCGTATTCGCGCGCTGTCCGGTGATAAGCCTAAGCCCCTGGTCGATGTGGCAGGTAAACCGCTGGTGGATTGGTCCCTCGACCTTCTGGCGGCGGGCGGCGTTAGCCGTGCGGTGGTCAATATTCATTATAAGGCCGAACAGATCGAGGCGCATTTGGCATCTCGGCTGAAGCCGGGCATCATCTTTTCCGATGAGCGGGGCGAGCTGCTGGAAACGGGCGGAGGGCTCATGAAAGCCACCCCCCATTTGGGTGAGGGCCCGGTTTTTTGCACCAATACCGATGCGATCTTAGATGATCAAACAGGTGAGATCATCCGCCGTCTACGACGCGCTTGGCAAGACGATGAGATGGACGGCCTCCTTTTGCTTGTGCCGATTGAACAAACTTCAGGCTATGATGGTCAGGGAGACTTTTCCCTGGGCGCGGATGGTCGGGTTGCGCGGGACGGCGATGGGCCTCGCTATGTCTTCACCGGCTTGCAAATTATCCACCCACGTCTCTGGGCCGGGGAACCAGTAACGAAACAATCCACCCGTGTCTTTTGGGACAAAGCGATGGCAGCCGGCCGGCTTTATGGTCTCCTCTATGAGGGCCGGTGGATGCATGTGGGGGACCCAGAGGGGCATAGGGCGGCCACCGACTATCTGACGGGCGGAGCGAACGCAGAGGCGATATGACGGGAACGGCCTTTTTAGAAAGGTTAGCGGCGCCGAACCCGGCGCTTTACTCGATCCCGGCGGGCCGTCCCTTTTTGGAAGAGTTGGTGCACCCCCTGCTTGACGCCTATGGGGCAGATCCTGTGGGTCTCGCCGATGTCACCATTTTTCTACCCAACCGGCGTGCGGTTCGCAGCCTTGCTGAAGTGATTCATGAGCGGCACCCTGAGGGCGGGGCCGTTTCCCTCCCCCGGCTTCGGGCCCTGGGCGATGTGGACGAGACAGATCTTTTATTTTCGGGCGGTGTGCCCGAGGTGGCGAGAGAGCTGCCCCCCGCCATTGATCCGCAAACGCGACGTCTCATTCTGGCGCAGCTCGTCCATAGGGCGCAAGGGGGGCAGCAGCGCTGGGCCGCGTGCCTTGATGGGGCGGATGCGTTGGGCCGCCTTCTCGATGAGTGCCACACGGATGATATTGATCTTTCGCGATTAGAAACCCTCGTGCCGCCGGAGGTGGTGGAAGGGGCGGCGGGCCATTGGCAACAATCCCTTGAATTCCTCTCTATCGTGACGGATTACTGGCCAAAGATCCTGGCATCCCAAGGGGCGATGGAACCGGCCGCCCGACGTCGCATTTTAATGGGCGCGCTGGCGGACAGTGTGGCCGCAGGCGCGGCGGCAAAGCCGATTATCGTGGCGGGCTCCCTCGGCACTGTTCGTGCCACCGGGCAGTTGATGGCGGCTGTCGCGCGGGCGTCCCAGGGCCTTGTGGTGTTGCCGGGGTTCGACACCGACCTTGACGAGGCCGGGTGGGCCGAGGTGGACCCCCCCCATCCCCAGGGGGTCTTCCGTGAACGGTTAACCCGCGATTTTGGTGATGCCGGACGCGAAGCCATTCTGCCCTGGCCCAGAGAAGCTGAATAGGAGCCCGCGGCCGCCTCGCGCCGGGCCTTTTTGTCCCTCGCCCTTCGGCCCGCGAACGCGACGGATGATTGGTATACGCGTTTTCGGATATTTCAAGCCCAGGGCACGCTGGCTGAGGCGTGTGAGGGGTTACGGCGTGTCACCGCGGCAACCCAGGATGAGGAGGCCTCCCTCATCAGCCTTCTTATTCGACAGACCCTTGCCGCCCCAAACCAAACCGTGATGGTGGTGACCCCCGACCGGGATTTGGCCCGCCGGGTGGCAGTGAAGCTAGAGGCCTGGGATCTCCAGCTTGATGATTCTGGGGGTGTCCCCCTTGGCGGTACCGTGCGGGGAACGTTCCTGCGCTCCCTCGCGCGATGGCTTGATGATCCGTCCAATCCTATTCTCCTTATGGAGACACTCAAGCATGAGCTGACGGCCTTTGGCGGCGACCGAAACGCCTTTGGGGACCTGGTGCGGGCTCTTGATGCCGCCCTGCGCGGACCGCGCCCTGTACTGACCTTTGCCGATCTGCCAATTTGGTGGGCAACAGCGAAGCTTCCGCCTTGGGCCGAGCGGTTGCGGGATGGGGCGGCGGATCTTCTCTCCTTTCTCGGTGCGGCGCTCACCGATTTTCGGCAGGCGCCAGACCTATCGTCAAAGCTGGAGGGTCATCTTCGCCTCGCCGAAGCGTTAGCGGCCACCGACAAAGAAACGGGTCCGGCGCGGCTATGGCGGTTTGAGGACGGGGAGCCCTTAGCGGCAACGCTTGAGGGCCTTTTGCAAAGTGCCGCTCTCCCCCAAGAGGTGGAAGAGGGGTATGCCGACCTTTTTGATGCCCTTCTCGTAGGCGGCATGGTGCGTAAACGGGGCGGTCACCCAAGGGTGGCCATTTACGGCTTGTTGGAAGCACGGCTCCAGACGGCGGACCTCATCATTCTCGCAGGATTAAATGAGGGGGTGTGGCCCGACGCGGCCGCGACGGACCCATTTTTATCCAGGCCCATGCGGAAGGCGCTTGGCCTGCCGTCTCCTGAACAAATGATTGGCGCCGCCGCCCATGATTTTGCTCAAGGCGCCGCAGCCCCTCAAGTGGTGCTGACCCGTGCCCAACGCCAGGGGCGCTCCCCCGCCACCCCGTCCCGCTGGATTGTTCGTCTCGAGAGTTTTCTTGCGAAAGCTGACCTTTTAGCGGCGACGGATGAGACCCCGCGCCTGCGGGCGCTAAATGCTTTGCGGCATGAGTCCCCCCAAGGGGTGCCGGTGTCTCCGCCGATGCCCAAACCGGCTATTGCTGCGCGGCCTAAGCGGTTTAGCATCACGGATATAGAGCGCCTGTTGCGAGATCCTTACGGCATTTACGCCAAGCGGGTGCTGGGGCTTTACCCCTGGCGCTGTCTTGATGAACCGTTGGGCCCGGCGGATCGGGGGGAGTTGGTGCACGCATTGGCGGAGGCGTTTGCTAAGGCCCATCCTGATAGGCTTCCCGACGACCTTTATGATCATATCAATGAATTGTGTGCTGATATTGTGACGGCAAGGGCCCTGCCTCTCGATATTCAAACCTATTGGCAGGCGGATTTGGCGCGCGCCACACTGTTCCTCGCGGCGTTTGAAGAGGCGGCCCGCGCGGACGGCCTTCCCGCGCTGTTAGAGGGGGAGGGGGAATGGCGCTTTCCCATCGGCGGTGGGGAGATGACCTTTATGGGGCGCGCGGACCGGATGGACCGCCTTACCGATAAAAGTATACGGATTATTGACTTTAAGACCGGTGAAAAACGCCCCACCAATAAGCAGGCCAGTACCTTTAGCCCGCAATTGCTGCTGACGGCGCTGATGGTGGAGGCTGGGGCCTTTCCCCCTGAAACCACCGGGGAGGTCTCGTCCATCAGTTTTCAGAACATGATTTCGAAACGACCGCCCCACGACCCCTTTGCGGGGCACCATGCCCTTTCGGGTGACGCGCTGCGGGAGGCCATGGTGGAGGCGGGCAGCGCGTTGACCGCTCTTTTAGAGGCCTATCAACACCCCGATCAGGGATATCCCTCTCAGCCTCGTCCCTTCTTCCGCCATGATTATGGGGACTATGACCATTTGGCCCGGCGCGGGGAATGGGCTGGGCGCGCCGGTGGTGGCAGTGGTGATGGAGGTGGCGATGATTGATCCCAATCAGCCCGCTGTCCAGGAAACCACCCGGCGGCAGGGTCGCGCGGCGGCCCCGGACCGGTCCGTATGGGTCTCGGCCAATGCGGGGTCGGGCAAAACCCATGTGCTGACGCAAAGGGTGATCCGTCTTCTGATGGGCGGTGAGGATGGTCGCCCCGGGGCGGACCCCAGCAAAATCGTCTGTATCACCTATACCAAGGCGGCGGCGGCGGAGATGGAACGGCGTCTTTTAGGGCGCCTCTCTGATTGGGCGCTGGCGGATGATGAGACCCTACGAGACGCGTTGGCGGGTCTGGCGTCAGGGCCGTTGAGTGACGACCGCCTTGCCGGGGTGAGGCGCCTTTTTGCCCAAGCCCTTGAGACCCCGGGGGGCCTTAAGATCCAAACCATCCATTCTTTCTGTGAGGGGATCTTACGTCGGTTTCCGGTGGAGGCGGGTCTTCTGCCCGGTTTCACTGTGATGGACGATGGGGAAATGGTGTCGGTCCGGACACGCCTTTTATCGGATCTTGCTGCCCAAGCGGCCCTTGGGGATGAAGCGCTGGGGTCCGCCTTCCGCCGGTTGCAGGAGCGGGGGAGTGATGCACAGCGGGACAAGGCGTTGCTCCTCCTCATGGACCAGATGCCGGATATTGAGCGGGCGGTGACCGCCGCCGGGGGGCATGACGGGTTTATCGCCGCGCTCCGGAGCCATATGGGGGTGCCCGATGGGGCGGGTCCTGAGGAATGGCGCGCGGCGGCCCTTGATCGTATGGATCGCGGCTTTGTCCGGGCGATGGAACGGGCCCTACCGAGCCTTGAGGGGAAGCATGCCGCCCGGGCGGAAGCCGCGCTAGCCTTGTTCGACGACGCGCCGGCCACAGACCGGTTCGATCTCATGGCAAGTGTTTGGCTCAATAAGGGGTATGCCCGGCCTAAGCCTTTTCGCACCAATGCGGCGCTCCGCGCGGCCATTCCTGACTTCACTGCGCAGTCTGAAGCCTTCCTCGACTGCCTGTGTGAAGCCATCGATGCGGAGCGGGCGGCAGCAGCGTTCGCTGACACCTTGGCGTACTACACGTTGGGCTTTGCCCTTTATGAACAGTATACCGCCTATAAGGACCGGGCCGGTCGCCTTGACTATGCTGATCTCATCGCGAAGGTCGCGCATCTCATGGAAACCACCTCGGGGGCATGGGTTCTTTATAAGCTGGACCAAGGGATTGATCACCTCCTCCTTGACGAAGCGCAGGACACAGGTGGCCTTCAATGGTCTGTGATCGACAAATTTCGGGAAGAGTTCTTTGCCGGTCTGTCTGATGGGCGTGAGCGCAGCTTTTTCGTGGTGGGAGACAAAAAGCAATCCATCTACTCCTTCCAAGGGGCGGATGCCAGCCTATTTGATCGCAAACGGATGGAGCTGGGTGAGGCGATCCCCGAGGGCGGGGCCTATGAAGAGGTGCCGCTATTCCTCTCCTTCCGGTCGGCCAGCGCCATTTTGGAGGTGGCGGACCGTTTGTTTGAGGGCGAGGCGGGGCAGGGGGTCCATGATGGCGAGGCCGAGGCCCATGCGAGTGCCAAGCCGTCAGCTTACGGCAGGGTGGAGCTGTGGCCCTTAGTGCCGCCTTTAGAGGAAGAAAAGGGTAACCCCTGGGACGTGCCGGTGGATATGCCCGCGCCGGAACACCCAACCCGCCGCCTCGCCCATTTCCTCTGTGAGGAAATAAAAGGATGGCTTGACCGCGGTGAACGGTTGGAAGGGCCGGGGCGGCCCATTACCCCTGGGGATATCCTCATTCTATGCCAAAAGCGCGGGCAGCAGTTCCACGAAATCCTGCGTGCCCTATCGCAGTTCGGCATCCCTATGGCGGGGGCGGATCGCGTTTCGCTTAAGGAGGATGTGGCTGTCCGGGACTTCCTCGCGCTGTTGCGGTTCGCGGCCAACCATTATGATGATTTGAGCCTCGCCGAAGCGCTGAAATCCCCGCTATGGGCTTTGTCCGAAGACGACTTATTTACGCTTGCCCATGATCGTGGTGGACGCAGCCTTTGGTCCCGGGTGTTGGGTGCGGCGCGGGGCACTGTGGCGGTGCCCGCGGCTCTTAAGGACCGCTGCGCGTTGGTGGTCCAAGAGATTGAGCGCGCCGAAGAGGCAGGTGCCCGGGCGGGACCCTTTGCCTTCCTCTCTTCGTTCCTTGAAATGGGCGGGCCTACGGGGCGCAGGCGGTTTCGCGCGCGGCTGGGGGCCGAATCCGACGAAGCGATTGATGAGCTGTTGAATGAAGCGCTCGATTTTGAGCTGAAAGCGCCCCGCACCCTGGAGGGGTTTCTAGCGCACCTCGAAACCCTAGATACGGACGTTAAAAAGGAAGCGGATGAGGGATCTGATACTGTTCGCCTCATGACGGTTCACGGCGCCAAGGGGCTTGAGGCGCCCATTGTCATCCTCGCCGATTGTGGCGCAGCACCGACGAAACCGGGGGACAGCCTTTTCCCCCTGATGCAACCGACCCCAGGGGGGGTCCTTGATAAGCGCCCCGGATATTTGGTGGCGGCCCTTGGCGGTAAGGACCAGCTTCCCCCAAATGTTGCTGAGGCGCGGGAGGCGGCTCTTACCCGTGAATATGAGGAATATCGCCGAAAGCTCTATGTGGCGGCCACCCGGGCGGAGGAACGGCTTTACCTTTGTGGCGTGGTGCGCGGACGGGCTTCGCAAAATGCGCCGGTGGAAAAGCCAGTGCCCAGGCAATCCTGGTACGGATTGGCCGAGCGCGCGTTTGGGGGGATAAAAGATCGGCTGAGCACGAGGGCCTGCCCCTGGGCGGAGGGCGAAGACATTCTCCTTCTTGAATCAGGCCAACGATCAGAGGCCTCTTCCGCCGCGGTGGGGGCGGCCCCCCAGGCGATGGCGGCCGTCACGCCGCCTGATTGGTTGTTCGCGCCCGTGCCGGAGGACCAAAAGTCTGTCATTCAATTCCCTTCAGCGGAGGGTGGACCCGCTGCCCTGTCGGACCGGGGGCCGGTCCGGGCCCCGCGCGCTCGCCTATCTGAAGAGGCAATCGACCCGCGGGAGCGGGGTATTCTTATCCACGCTCTCTTGGAACTCTTGCCCGGACTGCCAACGGGCCGACGGGAGGAGGCCGCCGCGGCGTTTCTTGCCGCAAGGGCGCCAGACTGGCCCGAAGAGGAGCGGCGCCAAGCGGTGGGACAGGTCATGGGCATCCTCAATGATCCGGCATTCGGGCAGGTCTTCGCACCAGGCTCACGGGCGGAGGTGGCGGTGCACGGTATGGTGGGGGGGCAGCGCTATAGCGGGCAGATTGACCGGCTTTTCGTGGGTCCTGACTGCGTGTTGGTGGTGGACTATAAGACCCACCGGACGCCGGTACTTGACCCCGCGGCCCTGCCATCGGGCATTGTGGGGCAGCTGCGGATCTATGCGGCCCTGGCTGCGCAGCTCTACCCCGGGCGAAAGGTCGAGGCAGCGGTTTTGTGGACGGACGCACCCGCCCTGGTTCAGGTCCCTGAAGAGATGCTGGGGCCGCTTTAAGAAACTGTCGCGCCCGTCAAGTCTTGCGGTCACGAGGGGATCGCTTAAGTCTCTCCTGAAAGATGAAACGCCGGCGCTTCCGGCATAAAAGGCGTAAAAAAGGATACAATCATGGCCGTAAAAACTGTGACTGATGGAAGTTTCGAAGCCGATGTCCTGAAGGATGAAGGTGTGGTGCTTGTCGACTTTTGGGCTACCTGGTGCGGGCCGTGCCGTCAGATCGCGCCCGCGCTTGACGAAATCGCGACCGGGATGGAGGGCGCCCTCACTGTCGCCAAAGTTGACATTGATGAGAACCCCACCACGCCCCAGCAGTTTGGTGTTCGCGGCGTACCAACCCTCATCCTCTTCAAAGAGGGGCAGCCAGTGGCCACGAAAGTGGGCGCCGACACCAAGAGCAATATTGAGAACTGGGTGAAGGACTCGATCGCCGCGGCCTAATCCGTTTACCTCGTCATCCCGCGCGCGGCGCGCCCGGGGTGACGAGGTCACAACAGATCCCCGACTGCGCGGGGATGAGCGGTGTAGAGATTACTTTAATCCGCCTTGAACTGCTCGCCGGTTTCGTCGAGCTCGAAGCGAAAGACCTTTCGGCAAAAGTCGCAGGATGCCTCAATGGCGTTGTCGACGATCATTTCCTTAATATCTTCCCGCCCATATTGCGCTAAAACAGACGCGATTTTTTGCCGGCTGCAGGTACACCCGCGCTGCGCGGTGCGGGGCTCAAAAATGCGAACCCCATCCTCATGGTAAAGACGGTATAACAGCGTTTCTGCGGCAATGGTGGGGTCGATGAGTTCGTCCGCCTTGGTGGTTTCAAGCAGCGTGGCGGCCCGGTTCCACTCTTCGCGGTCATCCTCAGCCAGCATGATTTCTTCACCGCGCTCCCGCGTGCCGCCTTCGCCTGGCATGAATTGCACCATAATGCCGCCGGCGCGCCAACGCTCCCCCTCGGGTGTGGTGACTTTGCCCACGGCAAGTTCAATGGCGGTGGGGATTTGCTCTGACTGCGCAAAGTAATTCACCGCCGCACGGGCGATGGTGGCCCCTTCAAGTGGCACCACCCCTTGGTAGCGCTCCATGTCAGGCCCCTGATCAATGGTCATGACCAAATGCCCTTGACGCAGAAGGTAGTGTAATTCTGCCCCTTGCGCTTTGGCGGCAATCTCGACCTTTTCTTCGGGGAGGGTGGCGGTGGCCCTCAGGCCGCCATCGGCGCTGTAATCGGCGACCAGCATGCTGACGGGCCCGTCCCCTTTGGCTTGAAGGATCAGCTTACCGTCAAATTTGAGTGCCGTTCCGAGAAGCGCCACCAGCGCGGCAGCCTCCCCCACCAGACCCTGAACGGGGTCGGGAAAAGGATGGGCGCTTAAAATCTCGTCAATGGCAGGGCCCAGGCGGACAATCCGTCCACGCACTGCGCTATCCCCCACTTGAAAGGGAAGAATGAAGTCATCCGCCGGTGAGGCGGTTGTCGGACCGTTGGGGTCGTGAACCATGGGACGTATCCTTAGGCTTTGAGTTTGTAACCGCGTCGGAACAAAAAGTACGTAAGCGCAATGGTGGCCACCGTCAGCAAAAAGCTGATCACCGCGCCGCGAAGGACCGGGGCATCAGCTACGCCGATAAACCCATATCGGAACCCATCGATCAAATAAAAGAGGGGGTTGAACTGGCTAAGCGCAGGTACCCAATCGGGCAGCCCCTCTTTGTTTACCGAATAAAACGTTCCTGACAAAAAGGTGAGGGGCGTAATGACGAAGTTGGTAATAAGCGCCAGCTGGTCGAACTTCTCCGCCCACATGCCCGCAATGGCGCCAATGGCCCCGAGGAATAGGGAGGCCATCAGGGCGAAGTAAATAATCGCGGCGAGGTTGGCGATGCTAAACCCAGCCCCTGTTGTCAGCATAAAGAGGGCAATGGTCACCGCTGTCACAGCCCCCACCAGCAAGCCGCGGGTTGCCGCGCCCGCCACAAACGCCGCCGTCAACTCAGACGGCGACAGGGGCGGCATCAGAATATCGACAACTGAGCCCTGTACTTTTGCGATAATCAAAGAGGAGGAGGCGTTCTGGAACGCATTACTCAGAATGGCCATCATCATAAGGCCTGGCGGCAAGAACGCGGCATAGGGGACCATCACCCCTTCCATCACCGGGTTTCGGTCGGCCCCCGAAAATGCCACCAGGAACACCGTGAGATAAAGCATGGTGGTGATGATCGGTGCAAAAACGGTTTGGAAGGCCACCTTCAAAAACCGCTGTACCTCCTTTTTGTAGAGGGTCCAGACGCCGATCCAGTTCACCCGGCCAAACCGTCGTGCGCCGAACGTGTCGATCGCGGGCGCTGCTGCGGGGGCTTCTGGGGCGGAGATGGACTGACCGTCGGGCACGGCAGGGATCCTTTCAACGTAAGGTAAGGGGCGGGCATCCCGCTTGAGAGGGGTTAGACCGGTTTCGGCCCGTCGCCGCAATGGCTGAACCCATGAGCCAGAAAATAGGAACCTTCGACGTCCGCGAAAAGGTTAAGATGTGGATAAAAAGGGGCCTACTAGATCTATTCCTTGAAAACTAAGCCCCGCAGCATCTTGTGCGCTTTCTATTGTGGGTCCACCATATCTAGGGTAAATGATGTCAGAGGCACAGGATCTAGAGGTTAACGACTAACCTCTACGGTTGCTGAAGCCCGTAGCGGACGACGGAGACGAAGATGGCGTGGACCGATGATCGCGTTGAACAACTCAAGCAATTATGGGGAGAGGGGCTTTCAGCCAGCCAAATTGCCAATCGCATGGGCGGGGTGACCCGAAATGCGGTGATAGGCAAGGTGCATCGCCTTGGCTTGGCTGGGCGCGCTACCCCTGCGGCCCCGAGACCAAAAGCGGTCGTGGCCGCTGAACCGGAGGTGATTTCGAAGGGGGCGTCCATTAATTTGGAGACCCTCACCTTGGGGGATGAGCGGCCGACGGTCTCCACGATTGGGGGCAATCAGTGCAAATGGCCCATTGGTGATCCGGCGTCGGAGGACTTCCACTTTTGTGGTCAGCCGACATCAGCAGGCAAACCCTATTGCGCCTATCACAGTCAATTGGCGTTCCAACCATCGACCACGCGGCGGGAGCCCCCTCGCCCGGCTCAGCCCGTCCTACCAGCGGCGCGCAAAGCGGCGGGATAACAAAACTCTTTACTCGTGCGAGAGACCAATCTCTCGCCCCCCGTGAGACCTGCGGTCCCGCGGGGGGCTCGCTTCTCTTAAACACTAAATGCGAAGCGTCCCTCTTTCTCCCATTCGAGGAGGGTGGAGATGACTTCCGCCTGGGCACTTTCCCCGTCTTCCTCGGATGGCATCGGGTTCGCGTCAATCCTTTCCCTGATTTGTTCCGCCAACCGCTGTGAGATATTGGCGTAAAGGAAGTCCACGGTCTCTGTTGCGTTCTCAGCGCCAAAGCGCACCGCAGTGTGCAGAACAGTTTCCTCGATTTCACGGAAGAGCATTGGCGCGACGTTCCGCGGCATGAGATTTCCTAAATTCGGGAAGCGGATAAGGCCCTGTTCCACGGCCATAGCGTGTTCTTCGGCGGTCTCTCGCAGGGGGGCCAGCACAGCTTCTTGCCGGGACATTGGGCAACGGTTGAGGATTGCGGTGAGCCGCGGGAGGGCATCATTGTCCTCCTCGGCATGATCGCCGCTTCCTGCACTGCTGGCTCGTCGCCTCAGGCTTTCCGTAATCGCATCAAGGGTCATTTGCGATACGGGCGCCCCTTGCGCCATTTGGGTGACCACGGCAGCGGCCTTTGTCTCGGGAAGGTTCGTGACGATTTGCCCGCCCTTATCTTCTGGGACGCGGGCCAGAATAGCTGCGATGACGGCGGGGCGTTCATTGCTGATCATCCGAGAGAGAAGGACCGGCTCCATTTGTTCAAGATAAGCCCAAATCGCCTCAGGGTCCGCCCCCGGCGCGACGGAGCCAAGGCTGGTCTCCTGCTCGCCTTCATCGTTGGCGTCGGCGGCCGGATCTAAAATGGCTTCAGCCAGCGCCGCAGCACCGCGGCGACCGCCCCGCACTTTCGGGCTTTTGCTTCTTAGCTCGGCCACAAAGCCCGCAATAATCTGTAAAAGGACGGGCTTTGGTACCGACCGCATATCTTCATAGGCGGCGATCACCCGGTCAACGGCGCCAGCATCCAGGGTTTCTGCGAGGGCTTTGGCCTGAGGGGGATCTAAGAGGGAGAGGACGACGGCCACCCGCTCGCTCCCTGTCATATCATCAGGGCTTGTTGGTGTGGGGCGCCTTGGGCGCGGAGGCGACGGCATCGGGGCGGGGGCGGGCAAGGTGGCGCTCAATTTAGATATCCTCTCAATAGCGCTTCGGTGAGTTTCATCCATCCATCAGCGACGACGAAAAAGGCGAGTTTAAAAGGAAGGGAGACCACAGCGGGCGGCACCATCATCATGCCCATAGCCATGAGGACGGAGGCGACGACAAGGTCAATCACCAGGAACGGTAGAAAAATCGCAAAGCCGATTTGGAAGGCGCGGGTGATCTCTGACAACATGAAGGAGGGGATCAGGACACTGAGGCCCGGCTCCTCATTGGGGTCAAGGGCAATGCCCGCCGCAGCGGCTAAACGGTCAATCGTGTCCGGCGATGTTCGTCCCGACATAAAGGCCCGCAACGGCTCTGACATGGCCACGAACCCCTCCGCCTCGGTCATGTTTCCGTCGAGATAAGGCTTCACCCCGAGGGTCCATGCATCTTTGAACACGGGTTCCATCACAAAGAAGGTGAGGAACAAAGCGAGGCTTGTCAGCATCATCGCGGGGGGCGCATGTTGCAGTCCAATCGCCTGGCGTAAAAAAGAGAAAACGATGGTCATAAAGGGAAAGCATGTGACCATCATCGCAAGGCCCGGCGCGAGGCTGAGGACCGTTACGGACAAAAAGAGGGGAACAATCGTACCGCGTAAGGAGGATGAATCCTCCACAAAGGCGGCGACGGCATCGGCGGCGCCTGCGTCCTGGGCGGCGGCTGTGCCTGTCATCATAGAAAACAGGAAAACGCCCCCGGTCAGAACCGCCCAAAGGCTATGTCGTTTTACAGCCCTTTGGAATCGCCAGCGCGCGGCGTGCCTATCTTTTGTCACGCTGACGCCGTCGGTCCTCGACCAAAATGGGTCTTGGGGCGCTACCGGGTTGGTCACTTGAGATCCGCCCCCACTAACTCCGTTAGGCGCACAGCGAGGCCATCGCCATTTTCCGCCTCCACCAATTGACCCCGCGCAATGACACGGTCCTCAACACAAATTTCGACGGGCTCATCAATACGGGAGTTCAGGGTGACAAGGGTCCCCTCCCGCAGGCTCATCAGATCTTTAACGGTACGGGTGGCAGTTCCCACACGAACGGTAAGGGTCAGAGGGACCCCTTGGAGTGCGGGGGGCAGACCCTCTTGGAGGGGGGCAGGTTGGCTCATGCGACTTCTTCCTCTTCAAGCCAGGCGTTCAATAGGGCGGCGGCCTGGTCTGGCTCATCGGCCGACACTGTCCGCAACATGGTCACCGGATCCTCCACAACGAGCGGCGCGGCCTGTCCCTCGATGGTGGCAAGGGCGGGGCTCGCCATGGCGTCGGGCGGCCCTTGGGTGAGAATCGGTTTGACCACAAACAAACCCAAGATCAGGACCACGATACTGAGGAGGGCAAGTTGTCCCACATGCCATAAGCGTGGTTCGATGGCGGCAAGGCCGGTGGCCATTGTAGACGGGGCGTCGCCTGCCTCCTCAATAATGGGTCGTTCAAAGGCAAGGGACTGGATCGTGACCCGGTCCCCGCGGCCCGCATCGACGCCGGCGGCGGTTTCAATAAGCTCTTGCAGGGCGGTGATTTCCTCGGCGGGCCGTGGGCGTGTGCCGTCTTCCCCTTCAGGCGCAGGCAGATGATTAAGTAGGACGGCAATCGTCAGCCGCTCAATCTCACCTGGTAGGCGTTCGACGGTCCGGTCCCGCGTGGTCACCGCAAAGGATACTTCCTCCCTGGTTTCTGTGCGTTCCGAGGTCGATTCTTCCCCGCCCGCTGCATCACCGTCAGGCAAGTCACTGGCGACGGTCGTGGCCGTTTCACGCCCAACTTCGTTTTCACGGGACTCACTCCGTGTTCGGCTGGTCACCACGGCGGTATCAGGGTCCACTAACTGCTCGGAGATCGCCTCTCGCTGGCGGCTCACCTGCATTGAAACCGATACCCGGGCGTTGCCGGGGCCCACCCGCGCTTCCACAAGGCGAAGGAGGGTGGCCTCGAGGCTGGCGGCCCGCTTGTTCTCATCAAGGCCGGCGGTTTCCGATTCTTCTCCGGCAGCGGATAAAAGCCCCCGATTCGTATCGATCACCGCGACGCTGTCCGGCCGCATATTGGAAACGGCGAGGGCTGTCATATGTTGAATGGCCTTCACTTGAGACGAAGAAAGCCCAGCCGGCGCGGTCACGGTGACGGAAGCTGACCGCGGTGCGCGGTTTCGTTCGAAGGGAGAGCGTTGATCTGCGCCAATATGGACACGGGCGGCCCGGATACCCGGCATTTGAAGAAGAGTTCGCGTCAGCTCTCCTTCCTTTGCCCGCCAATAGGCCGCACTGAACATATCAGAAGTGGTGGAGAACCCGCTGAGATCATCCAAAAGTTCGTATCCGGCGATAGACTGTCGCGGTAGACCTTCCTGCGCCAAGGTGAGACGCAACCGATCACGGGAGGGCGCCTCCACATAGATCCGTTCCCCCTCAACTTTATAGGCGACACCCTCTCCATCGAGTTTGGTCACAATCTCGCCCGCCGTGCTTGCATCAACACCGGCATATAAAAGAGACATAGGTGGTTGCGATGCGGTGCGGATAAGCGCGCCCATCGCCAGGAACACCAGGCCCAAAGCCGCTGCTGCAAAAATTTTCTTCTGGAGTGAAAGCCCCATCAACGTGTCAAGGAAAGCCATCCCGCGCCCTAATAATTAACGTTCCAGCAAAATCTATGGGCGAACCGTTAACAGAGCCTTTACCTATGGTTGCAAAAAGTGGGCCATAGTAATCTTTGATTGTGGACGCAGCGTCCATAAAGGCACGCGCAACCGGGAAAGGGCTGGCTATGGCAAGCGGGGATACCCCGACAGATGTGGAGGAAGAGGTGCAGCCCAATAAGGGCGGCGGGATGTTAGGTCTCGTCCTACCCCCGGTCTTGGCGGGGGCGGCCGCCTTTGGTGTCTCTTACTTTGGACCCCTTCCAGGCATGGCCGGGGCGCCGGCGACTGAGATGGCGGACACTGACAAGGCGTATGATGATAATGGCGCCACCGAAAAAAGTGACGACGCCTATGGCGACGGTCACGATAAAGAAAAAAAGGACGATGCTTACGCTGCCGCGGGCGCGAAACCCAAAACCCTTCCCACCCTGATTGGTGAAGATGGCGGTGACAAAAAAAAGAAAAAGAAGGGTAAGGATGAGGCCCCTGGTCTCGCTCTCTTAAAAATTGAGCCGATTGTCATTTCTTTGTCGCAAGAGACAGGAGGCCCCCGGCGGGCGCCCCGCCTGCGGATGGTTATCGCGGTTGAGGCGTTTGAAGACTATCTCACGGACCCCGCGGTTATTCAGCTCAAACTGCGAGACGGCTTCACTGCGGCGGCGCGAGCGCTGCCGCCAGAAACGTTGGGAGGTCCCGAGGGCCTCGAAGCATTGCGATTGGAATTGTTGACGGCGGCGAAGGATATGCTGGGTGAGGATGCCGTCTCTGCTATTCTCATTACTGACTATTTAATGACATAAAGGGCCCACCATGACACCAATATCTGCGACTTTGGACCTGATCCTCATTCTGACTTCAGCGACGGCCATTCTTTACTGTTGGCAGTTGGGGCGGCGCCTACGCGCGCTGCATGAACTGAAAACAGGGGTGGGCGAAGCAATTGTCAATCTCTCCAATGCTGTGAAAGCTTCTCAGGAAGCTGGAGAATCAATCTCTGAAAAAGCAAGGGAATCCTTGAACGATCTAAACGCGGTTTTAGCCAAAATCGAAGAAAACAAACAGTCAGCAGAGGATACAATTGGTATCCTCGATGGCCAGGTGCATCGCGCAAAAACACGGGTCGCCCAATCCATGAAGGGAGCCGATGCTTTGTCCGAACGCCTTGGTACCCTGACCGAACGAGCGCGGCACGAACTCAATGCGCTGACAAAGGCGGTGGAGATTGCCGGTAAAGTGAATGCACTGACCCGCGAGCAGGCGCTGCGCCGCGCGCGCCGGGCGAATGCCGCTAAGCTTAAGGCGTTAGAGGGGGAAGGGGCGGCGGCTGTCGCATCTGTTGCAGCATCGCGGTCGGACCGGGAGAATAATCCGTTCCTTCGCGCAGTGGGAGATCGATAAGGAATGGCACGGACCCCCGTCTTCCCCACCCTGATGGCGTTATTCGGTGTTGTGTTGGTGGGCCGTACCGCTGAAGGTCTCTGGCATCTGGATGTGCAGGCTGCTGAATGGTCCGCTGCTGCTGCGACCAAAGTGGCCGAAGCGCCCCCTCCCTTCGCGGAACTTGATGCGTGGGAGGAGGAACTGGCTGTGCGGGAGCGAGAGGTTGAAGCGCGTGCGATTGCTAGCGATATCGCTCTAGCGGAGGCGAAACGTCACGCGGCGGTCGCCTCTGAAGCCAAGGCCGTAAAAGAGAAAAAGGGGATTACCCAAAAACGGATGGCGGCGGTTTATGCCGCGATGGATCCGGTGAAGGCGGCGGGTGCACTCGCTGGCCTACCCCATGAAAAGGCTGCAGGCGTCATTGCAACGATGAACCCTGATGTGGCAGGCGCTATTTTATCCGCCATGCCCGTAAAAACATCTCAGGCGGTGGTGACGGCCATGGTGGCGGACTAAACACTGCCAAACGGATAATTGCCTTTCTGGTACCAATGACCTCGTTATATTGATTAATCGGTAATGATTATATGGAATATGGTGAGGTTGAGGGTGCGCGTCGGCTAGAGGTGTTGGTGATCTGGATTGGTTACCTTAACGACACATGAGCTGACAGCCATCCCACCGTTTTGTTAGATAGGGCGCGCCGTTAGCGGCGCGCGAGCTTCTTGGTGGGTTATCATGAACAGCATTCAGAATTTTCACGCGTTGGCCCGTCGGCTTTCTGATGCCAGTGCCATACGTCCCGATGATGTTTTAAGCTTACGAAGACTAATTTTCCAAGACGGTGTCGTGGATGATGAACAAGCGCAAACCCTGTTTCGGCTGAATGACAATTGTACAGATAAATGCGACGAGTGGTTTGGATTATATGTCGAGGCTTTGACGGACTACTTCGTTTGGCAGAGCACCCCCCGCGGATATGTGAGTGATGAACAGGCGTCGCAGCTTATCGCCGCAATAAGCCAAGATGGGCACATTGATGATGCGTCGGAGTTGGCCCTACTCATTAACATCGTTCACTGGTGTACCCATTGTCCGGATCAACTTGGTCAATTGGCGATCAGCGCCGTGCGGGATAGCGTACTGCACACAGACCATAGTTGTTATGGGTCGAACCGTCCGCCTGCTGTTATCTTGAATGAAGATGTCGAGCTAATCCGTAGCACAATTTACGCGCCTGGTAGCCCTGGGGGGTTCACTGTTTCGCGTGATGAAGCGGAGAGGCTCCTCGAACTGGATCGCAAGACGTCTGCTGATGAAAATGCAGACAGTTGGCCAGACCTTCTTGCTAAAGGGGTTGCCAATTACCTGATGTTTCCGAGGGGCGCGCCGATTGTCCCTGAACCCAATGAAGCGCTTCGTCGCGAAGAGTGGCTAAAGGAGCGAGGCACTATTGGCGAGATTTTTACACAAGCCGGACAAGCGCTTGCATCCGGAAACATCCCGCTGAGGGAGGTGTTGAGCGACCTTGACCCCTTTTGGCGAAAGAAAGAGGCAGAAGCGGCTGCGCGGGAAACGGCGCGCCTACAAGAGGCCGTTCAGAGAGAGGCCATCACCCATGATGAGGCGACCTGGCTTATCGCTCAAATCGAAAAAGCACCCGTCCTCTCTGAGGGCGTCCTGCAGCTGCTAAAAATCATCAAAACCAACTCTCCCAATGTTGATCCTGTGCTCGATCCACTTCTTCAGAAGGCGGCCTGAGTAGGTACCATTCAACAGCGGCTCGCGTTCTTTTGGTCTCGCGACACCGCTGTTGCATCCTTGATACCTGCGAGCGATCGGCTTGATCCTGATTGAGGAAAGGGCTGGCTTTGCGCCTTTACCCCGCCAGTGCGGCCTCACCGTCAAGGATTGCCGCTGCTGCATGGACATTTGAGGCTATCCGCACCGCAGCTTGCACTTGTTCCGTGGTCATGCCGCCTTTGCGCACGACCGCGTCGTGGCTGTCGATGCACATGCCGCAGCCATTAATGGCTGAGACAGCAAGGCTCCAGAGCTCGAAATCTACCTTATCGACACCCGGGTTAGCAATAATCTGCATGCGTAGCTTAGCAGGCAGGGTCCCATAGGTCTTTTCCGAGACCATGTGGGTGAATCGGTAGTAGATATTGTTCATCCCCATGATTGCCGCCGCCGCTTTGGCGCCTTGAATAGCATCGGGGGACAATTTGTCCGCTACTTCGGCATTGATGGCCTGAATGACGGGGGCGTTCCTGCTTGCCAGAGCGCTTGCGAGATACGTACCCCACTTTTGCTGGTCAGATAGGATGGTCTCGTTCGCTAGGCTGCCGAGATTGAGACGTATGTCTTTGGCATAGTCTGGTAACTGATCGCGCAATTGATCTAATGACATGGAAATCTCTCCTTATAATAAGGCGTATAAAGAAGGGCTGGTATAGCGCGTGGAGCGCCCCGGCGCGTTGGGCAAAGCGTAGGGATTTGAGAGGCGAGAAGTGGCCCGAGCCCGAGGGAGGGTTAGGGGGAGATCTAGGGCACGGAGCCAACTTCTCTCGATGCTTTCTCGACCGTCAAAAACGTTCCATGAGAAGCACCGTAGATTTGTGTCTGCCGGCATTGGGAAGGCGCCGACAGACACAGGAATAGTACTCAAGACCTAGAGCGTCTCACCGCCGAGGGGGCGGTTACACGGGCAGAGCTCATCAGTCTGGAGCGCGTCAAGAACACGTAAAGTATCTTGAGGGTTCCGGCCCACATTCAAATTTGTGACATAAACGTGCTGGATCACATTGTGGGGGTCCACAACGAAGGTTGCGCGTAGGGCGACACCTTCTTCTGCGCGGATGCCAAGACCGTCTACAAGGGCGCCGGTGGTGTCGGCAAACTGCCAAGCGGGGTGCTTGTCGAGGTCAGCATGATCGCGGCGCCAGGCAAGCTTCACAAATTCATTGTCAGTGGAGCCACCGAGCACAATCGCATCGCGATCTTCGAAATCTTTGGCGAGGCGGCCAAATTCAGCGATTTCCGTAGGGCACACAAAAGTGAAGTCCTTGGGGTAGAAGTAAATGATCTTCCACTTGCCCGCAAAGCTCTCTTGGGTGAGGTCTTCAAAGGCGCTTTCGCCATTTTCTTCGATTTGATTGAAGCCAGGCTTCACCCCGACCACTTTGAAGTCAGGCAGTTTGTCGCCAATACCGAGCATATTCGTCTCCATTATTCGGTTGAGTCCGTAAACGCGCTCTCTCGCGTCTGGAGTGGATATGGCGTGTGCTTGCCTTCCGGGCAAATAGATTATTCGGCGATGCTTGATCGATTTTTTCGATGGCGTTGACGCCCGCTTTCAGGCAACATCCACCCCATGCCCCTACCTACTCTTCGCCAGCTCCAATTCTTCGAAAGTCTCGCCCGGAACCAGTCCTTTTCTAGGGCGGCGGAGGAATGCCATGTGTCCCAGTCCACCCTGTCAGCGGGGATTAAGGAGCTGGAGGGGGTCCTTGAGTCCATGCTGGTGGATCGGACGTCACGGCAATTTGCGCTCACCACATTGGGGGAAACGATTGCCGGTCGTGCGGAAGAGATGCTGGGCCTCGCGCGGGATATGGTTCGGGTGGCGGAGGCCCGACCGCCCCTCACCGGAGATCTCCGCCTGGGGCTTATCCCCACGATTGGGCCCTTTTTGCTGCCGCAACTCATGCCACTGATCGGGAAGAGCTACCCTGCGTTGCGGCTGTTTCTGCGGGAGGAGTTGACCAACCAACTGGTTGATGGATTACGGGCAGGCCGGATTGATATTGCGGTGCTGGCTATGCCGGTGGAAACCGACGGCCTCGATACGCTTATCTTTGGGGAGGATCCTTTTTTGTTTGCTTGTGCGCCTGACCACCCTCTGGCGGCAAGAAAATCAGTAAGCAGCGAAGCGTTAGCGGCGGAGAATCTGCTTTTATTGGAGGACGGACATTGCCTGCGGGATCATGCTTTGTCCGCCTGCCATCTTCAGCCGCGGGATACTGCCGATGCTTTTGGCGCCACCTCACTGTTTACCTTGGCGCAGATGGTGCGATCTGGCCTCGGTACAACCTTACTCCCTCAACTGGCGGTGACGGCCGGGTTGGCTGACGTCACGGGCCTCGTCACGATCCCCGTGATTGATCCAGGCGGACATGCGCCGTCGCGGGATCTGGGCCTTGCCTGGCGTCGAGGGTCTGATCGTGAAGCGGAGGCGGTGGATTTGGCGAAGTTGATGGCCGGGTAACTCCATCTTCCTTAGGCGCCCGCTTCAGCCTGCTTTGCCATCCGCTTTTCTTCCGCATCCGTGTGTCCACCTTTTAGTGGTGCAATTTCTCCGTTATCAGAGAGTAAGATGGCCACTGGCCGGGTGGTTTCAAACTGTGACAAGACGATAAGAAGTGTCACCGTCATGGGTACACAGAGTAACATCCCGGGAAAGCCCCATAAGGTGCCCCATGTGGCAAGTGAAATGAGGATCACCAGGGGCGAGAGGTTGAGTGATCGCCCCATCAGTCTTGGTTCAATAACGGAACTCACGCTTTGTTCCGCACCGGTCAGCAAAATCATCGTGATCACAGCGTTGAGCAACCCGCCATTTTCGGGCTGCACCAGCGTTAATATGGTCGGCATGGAGACGGCCAAAATCGCGCCCACAATGGGGATATAGCCGAAGGCAAAAATAATGAGCGCCCAAAAGCCTGCAAAGTCGGTTTGGCGCAACGACATAATGATGAAGGAGATCCCCGCCACGAACAGGTTGATGAGGGTCTTCATCGAAATATAAGTGCGGATGAGATGGCCAATATCGTCCACCACGTCATGGACAAACGCTTCGCCGCGCTCCTTACCCGCGATAAGAGCCAGCTTGTTTAAAAACCGTCCGCGCTCCAGCAGAAAAAAAGCGGTGTACAGAAATGTAGTAACAAGACTACCCAACAGGCCGCCCGCGGCGCTGGTGACACTGCCCACCGCCCCTTGGACGAGGGAGAAGGCTTGCCGCCGTAAATCCTCCGTAGCACTATTGTCCCCAGTGGGCGCATCGGTTTCCTGCATAATGCCGCTGCCCACACCTTCAATAACACCGGCGAAGGCTTCAACAATATCAGGCGGAATAAAGGGCAGCCCCTCCGCCAACGTTACAAGATTTTGCGCCACTTCGCGAAACCGAACCTGATATTCGGGTGCCTTGGCGAGCACGGCCTCAATATTCTCCCGCACGATTACCGCAAGCGCGAGCAGCGTAATCGCGATGACGATAAAAGAGAGAATAAATCCAACCGCACTGGGAATATATCGTCCGATAAAGGGGATGCGATCAATCCCGCTTTTCACGGACATGATCAGGAAAGAGACAAAAATCGCTGTGACCAGCGGCACCAATACGCCCTGGGCAACCCAGACAATGTAGAACATCAGCACCGTCAGGGCGATGGCAAAAAAGGCATAGGGCAAGCTACGAGGACTGATGGTATTTTCAACCTTTGGTCCAAAAGGAGCGGGGGATGAAGATGTCATAGGTGACCTCAGCGCGATTTGTCTCTATTTGCTGGGGATTGGTGTTGGATGTCCACCCAGGAGAAGCGCCATAATGGGTCCCGCCCGGAGCTAAAGCTGAATGACGAGACTATAGAGATTCTCGACGCTTGCCCCATTCAGGGCAGGCTGAAACAGCCCCGCCACGGACCCGCTAGTCGCCCCCGTGCTGAAGCCCGTGGCAACGTCGTTCAAAACGGCATAGCGCTCAATAAACGCTTCACGGCGCTCAGGGTTCTGGAAGTCCGCAATGTCGTAGCGCGCTTCGAGTTCTTCAATAAGCTTTGAGGTCCCCAGCACATTGAATTCTTGAGGAATCCCAAGGGCGGTAAAGGTAACACTGCGCAGGCGCGAGTCGGCGAGGACCTGGATCCATTCGGTAACGGTTTCTGCCTTGCGATCAAAATAGGCAGCTAACTCCACAGCCGGATTGTCGCGTCCGGCATCAATCTCTCTTTGTACCCGTTCATACCGATCAACGATTTGATCAACGACCCCCGGATCCTGAACATTCCGTAGACCAAACTCTGCAAATGCGAGCACCTTCGCCATCGCGCGATAGCGGGGGTCCGGCAGTCGATTGGTGAAATCATCTTCGTCAGCGGTCCCTTCTTCAAGAACCTTGCGGATAATGCCAGGCTGATCGATGGCACCGCTTAAGTCAAAGGCCGTCATTACATAGGTGTACAGACGCCTATCCGCGAGCAGATCCTCTGCGCTCGAAATTTTACCGATATTTTCCCGAAAGTATACGGATTGATCAGTTTCGCCTTCACGGGATAGGGATTCAATGGTTCCGGTGGCCCGTTGGTTGCGGGTGATAATGCTTTCAGCGAATTGAGCTTCTGTCACATTGGGTCCGTCTGCACTGTCGAAACCAAAAGCACGGGTGAAGGCTTCAAGCTTTGGGTCACCAAGGACGACCGCAAGATCGGTACTGTCGCCAGCCCCTTCCGCAAGCACTTGCCGAATTTGGAAGGGATTGCTCGCATAGGACTCAAGGCCAAAGGCGGTAAGCGAGTACTGATAGAGTTGGAAGTCCGCTAGCAGTTCGTCGGGGCTATCAATCCCTCCGATCCGGGTCCGGAAGTAATCCGCCTCTTGTTCTGCGCGTCCGCGCACGACGGTTGTGTCGGTTTGTAGCAATGGGTTTTGATTAACGGCGGCGCGGTAGCGTTGTTCGATATTGCCAATAAAGAACGGATCCCGTGCACTCGAAAGGCCAAATTCGTTAAACGCAAACTGACGAACCATTTCCTCTAGGCGCGTGTCATATTCAGCATTGACGTAGGAGCCTAGGTCCGACGCGCCCCCTTCGAAGGCCAACTGCGCGAGGACGGGGAGGGGGGCATCCTCCTCGGTGAACCCGAACGCTGTGGTCGCAAAGGCATAGAGCCGCTCGTCGCTGGTCAGTTCTTCGACGGTTGAGATCGTTCGGATGGTTTCGCGCCAGTAGGTCACCTCTGCCTCCACCGTCGCATCGCCCGATGGTTCCGGCACATTGGCGGCAATGGTCCTCGTAAAGAGCGTATAGGCGGTGAGGGTGGTCGACATGGGAGCCTCAAAGCGCTGATGCCGCAACCTAGGCGCTATCTCCTAACGCGTGATTAAGCATTGTGGTTGCTTAAGCGATAGCTAAGGCTTCTTTGTCTCGCTAAAAGCCTATTCTTGCTTCGCTCCGATGTGTTCGTTTCTTAAGGTTAACGCATGAGCCAGCGCTCTCTGTGACCGCGATTGTCTTGAAAGCGCTCTAGCTTTTTATGGATAGCGCACGGTCAGTTCGGAGAGCGAAAGGGTGGGGCATACGATGCTGCTTAGGGAGGGCTTATGGATCCATGGCGCCCAACGCTTCATCTCTTATCTTATTGTTTTAAAACAATTATAGATTGCTCCGCCTGTCCATCCTTTTGGCCGAACAAGGGAGACAAAGGTTTGACAAGCGCGAGGCGTAAGCGTAGCTGCGTTTCTTCACGCGTCCCTCCCCAGGGGAGCGCGTGCCCAGATGGCGGAATTGGTAGACGCGCCAGCTTCAGGTGCTGGTGTCCGTATGGACGTGGAGGTTCGAGTCCTCTTCTGGGCACCATTGACATCCCCATTAAATCCCGCGATTACCCTATTTCCCTTGCGAAAAGGCCGTATTTCTGCTGTTCTTGTAACGTCATCGCGCTTTCGCAGTCCACACTGGACATCGAGACGGATGCAGAATGTGGGGCCATTTGTGGGGTCCGCTTTTGACGCGGGTCCATCAGCTGAGGGGACACCGTGGGCGCTCAGAACAAACTGACCGACAGAAC